>NZ_LZII01000047.1:0-9897 GCF_001667425.1 Mycobacterium sp. 852002-51613_SCH5001154
GGCATGAGCCCACCGGCGGGCGCGGCCGGTTTGGGCCAACCCGGTCTGTTCGACTAGCGGCATAGGCGGGCGGGCGGGGGGCCCCCCCCCCGCGCCCCCCCGCCCCCCCCCCGGCCCGCGCCCCCCCCCCCCCCCCGCCCCCCCCCCGGGGGGGGGGGGCGGGGCCCCCCGTTGGGGGCGCCGGGCCCCCCCGCCCCCGGATCCACGGTCGGCGAAGGGTCCGCGTCGATGTGCGTGTCCGGAACATTGGCTCCAATGACTCCGCCGACACCGCCGAGCGTCAGGGCCAACGTGGCGACGCCACCGCAGGCCGCGGCAATCATCCTGGCGGTTCGACTCGCCATGACACCCATTGTCGACCTTTGCGCGCCGTACGTATACATACGCAAGCTCCCGGGTTCGCGGGCGCCGGCGGTCGCTGTGAACAGCATCGCAATAACGGGCCTCCCGCGGTGGTTCATACTGAATGCAACACTTGGGCTCTTCCCGCGGACCCCTGAGACAGCAAGGTAGCGACGATGACGAGGTTGGACTCCGTCGAGAGGGCGGTTGCCGACATTGCGGCCGGAAAGGCCGTGGTCGTCATCGACGACGAGGATCGCGAGAATGAAGGCGACCTGATCTTCGCCGCCGAAAAGGCGACGCCCGAGCTGGTGGCGTTCATGGTCCGCTACACCTCGGGGTACCTGTGCGTCCCGCTGGACGGCGCCATCTGCGACCGGCTCGGGCTGCTGCCCATGTACGCGGTGAACCAGGACAAGCACGGGACGGCCTACACCGTTACCGTCGACGCGAAGAATGGTGTGGGCACCGGTATTTCGGCCTCCGATCGCGCCACCACCATGCGGCTGCTGGCAGATCCCGCGAGCATCGCCAACGATTTCACGCGCCCCGGTCACGTGGTTCCGTTGCGCGCCAAGGACGGCGGCGTCCTGCGCCGCCCCGGCCACACCGAGGCCGCCGTCGACCTCGCCCGGATGGCGGGATTGCAACCCGCGGGCGCGATTTGCGAAATCGTCAGCCAAAAGGACGAAGGCTCGATGGCGCAGACCGACGAGCTGCGGGTCTTCGCCGACGAGCACGACCTCGCGATGATCACCATCGCCGATCTGATCGAGTGGCGGCGCAAGCACGAGAAGCACATCGAGCGGATCGCCGAGGCCCGCATACCGACCCGGCACGGAGAGTTTCGCGCCATCGGCTACGCCAGCATCTACGAGGACGTCGAACACGTGGCGCTGGTGCGCGGCGAGATCGCCGGGCCCAACGCCGACGGCGACGACGTGCTGGTCCGGGTGCACTCCGAGTGCCTGACCGGTGACGTGTTCGGTTCCCGCCGGTGCGATTGCGGGCCCCAACTCGACGCCGCGATGGCGATGGTCGCGCGGGAGGGCCGTGGCATCGTGCTCTACATGCGCGGCCACGAGGGCCGCGGTATCGGTCTGATGCACAAACTGCAGGCCTACCAGCTGCAGGATGCCGGCGAGGACACCGTCGACGCCAACCTCAAACTCGGATTGCCAGCCGACGCAAGGGATTACGGAATCGGGGCGCAGATCCTGGTCGACCTCGGCGTTCGCTCCATGCGGCTGCTGACCAACAACCCGGCCAAGCGGGTCGGGCTGGACGGCTACGGCCTGCACATCATCGAGCGGGTGCCGCTGCCGGTGCGCGCCAACGCGGAGAACATCCGTTACCTGATGACCAAGCGCGACAAGATGGGCCATGACCTGGCCGGCCTCGACGACTTTCACGAATCGGTTCATCTGCCAGGCGAATTCGGTGGCGCTCTGTGAGCGGTAGCGGGGAGCCGGCAATCCCGGCGCTCGACGCGTCCGGTCTGCGGCTCGGCATCGTGGCGAGCACCTGGCACAGCACCATCTGCGACGCCCTGCTCGCGGGCGCCCGCAAGGTGGCCGCCGAGTCGGGCATCGACAACCCGACGGTGGTCCGGGTGCTCGGCGCGATCGAGATCCCGGTGGTGGCGCAGGAATTGGCCCGCAACCACGACGCGGTCATCGCCCTGGGCGTCGTAATACGCGGCGGAACACCACATTTCGAGTATGTTTGCGATGCGGTGACCCAGGGCTTGACCCGGGTGGCGCTCGACGCGTCGACGCCCGTTGCCAATGGGGTGCTGACCACCAACACCGAACAGCAGGCGCTCGATCGCGCCGGGCTTCCGGAGTCGGTCGAGGACAAGGGCGCCCAGGCCGCCGGGGCGGCCCTGACCGCGGCGCTGACGCTGCGTGACCTGCGCGCTCGGTCGTGACTGAGCGCGAGGGGTGGGACGTCGTACTGCGTCCCCACCGCACACCGATGTTCGCCTACGGCGCGGCCTTCACCATCGCCGCGGTGCACATCGCGATCGGTTTTTTACTCAAGGTCGGATCCACCGGGGTGGTATTCCAGACCAGCGACCAGGTGGCGATGGCGCTGCTCGGCCTGGTTCTCGCGGGGGTGGTGCTGCTGTTTGCCCGGCCCCGGTTGCGCGTCGGGGCCGCCGGCATATCGGTGCGTAACCTGCTGGGCGACAAATTGATCGAGTGGCCGGACGTCGCCGGTGTCTCGTTCCCGGTGGGGAACCGCTGGGCGCGAATCGACCTGCCCGACGACGAGTACATCCCGGTGATGGCCATCCAGGCCGTCGACAAGGAGCGCGCGGTCGACGCCATGGACTCCGTGCGGTCGCTACTGGCGCGGTATCGGCCCGACCTGCCTACCCACTGAACGGGCTACCCGTGCGCGCACGGATAGCCCGTCAGGTGGATGCGTCAGAAGTTCTTACAGTCGGTCATCATCTGCTGGAAGATCGGCAAAGCCTGCTGTGCACCCTGGTTGTGCTCGATGGCGTGCAGCAGGTTCACGCGCTGATCCGGCGATGACGCCAGGTACTGCTGCAAGAACTGCTGGTTCGGCGGCGACTGGTCGAGGTACTGGGCGGCCATCGGGTTTTCCGCATGCACCGCCCGCATCGCCTGGTCGTAGCTGCAGGTCGTGTTGATCATCGGGCCGTAATCGGGGGCAGCGGATGCGACCCCGGCGGCGGCGGTCGACGCCAATGCCAGACCGCCAACGCCGATCGCGAGCCTGGTCAACGAGCGCTTGAACATCTGTGGACTCCCTCCATTGATTGCCACCCACTGTAACGTCCAGCTACCCCTTGGTAACCAGAACAAGAGCCGCCCAAACCGTCCACACGGTCGGTTACTCGTCGTAACCCGAGGTCGACGGCCCTTTTGGGAAATGACGGATCCCTCGGCGGCCGACCTGTATATCGAACAAGCGCTCGAATGCGTTACGGGCGGCAAGCGCGGGGCGGCTCGAAGCCCGGGGTGCCGAATCCGGCATGCCGGGCGGTGCTCCCGCCGGGCCGGCACCCCTCTCGCGACTACTAGCCTGGATGGGTGCCAGATCCCGCCACGTATCGCCCCCCGCCCGGGTCCATCCCGGTCGAGCCGGGCGTCTACCGATTCCGGGACACGCACGGAAGAGTCATCTACGTCGGCAAGGCCAAGAGCCTGCGGAGCAGGCTGACGTCCTACTTCGCCGACGTCGCCAGCCTGCATCCGCGAACCCGGCAGATGGTGACCACCGCCGCCAAGGTCGAGTGGACGGTGGTCAACACCGAAGTCGAGGCGCTGCAGCTCGAATACAACTGGATCAAGGAGTTCGACCCGCGCTTCAACGTCCGCTACCGCGACGACAAGTCCTACCCGGTGCTGGCCGTCACCCTCAACGAAGAATTCCCCCGGCTGATGGTCTACCGCGGCCCGCGGCGCAAGGGCGTCCGGTACTTCGGGCCCTATTCCCACGCGTGGGCGATCCGGGAGACGCTGGACCTGCTCACCCGCGTGTTCCCGGCGCGCACCTGTTCGGCCGGTGTGTTCAAGCGGCACAAGCAGATCGACCGTCCGTGTCTGCTCGGCTACATCGACAAATGCTCGGCGCCCTGTATCGGGCGGGTCAGCGCCGAGCAGCACCGCCAGATCGTCGACGACTTCTGCGACTTCCTGTCCGGCAAGACCGACCGCTTCGCCCGCGAGCTGGAACAGCGCATGCACGCGGCCTCCGACGAACTCGACTTCGAGCGGGCCGCGCGCCTTCGTGATGACCTCGGCGCCCTCAAGCGCGCCATGGAAAAGCAGGCGGTGGTGCTCGGTGACGGCACCGACGCCGACGTGGTCGCCTTCGCCGACGACGAGCTGGAAGCGGCGGTCCAGGTGTTCCATGTCCGCGGCGGCCGGGTGCGCGGTCAGCGCGGCTGGATCGTCGAAAAGTCCGCGGAGGCAGGTGATTCCGGTGAGGAGCAGTTGGTCGAGCAGTTCCTGACGCAGTTCTACGGCGAGCAGGCCGAACTGGGCGGCCAGGACAACCAAGGGGCCGACGAAGCCGCCAACCCGGTGCCGCGCGAGGTGCTGGTGCCCTGCCTGCCGTCCAACTCCGATGAATTGGTCAGCTGGCTGTCCGGCCTGCGCGGTTCTCGGGTCGCGCTGCGGGTGCCGCGCCGCGGCGACAAGCGGGCGCTCGCCGAAACCGTGCAGCGCAACGCCAAAGACGCGCTGCAGCAACACAAGCTGAGAAGGGCCGGCGACTTCAACGCCAGATCGGCTGCTCTGCAGAACATTCAGGAAGCCCTCGGGTTGGCCGATGCGCCGCTGCGCATCGAATGCGTCGACATCAGCCACGTGCAGGGCACCGACGTGGTGGGCTCGTTGGTGGTGTTCGAGGACGGCCTGCCGCGCAAGTCCGACTACCGCCACTTCGGGATCCGCGAAGCCGCCGGGCAGGGGCGCTCTGACGACGTTGCCTCGATCGCCGAGGTGACACGGCGCCGGTTCGCGCGACACCTGAGTGAACAAAACGATCCGAATATGCTTTCGCCCGAGGGAAAGTCACGCCGATTCGCCTATCCGCCCAACCTCTACGTCGTCGACGGCGGAGCCCCGCAGGTCAACGCGGCCAGCGCCGTGCTCGAAGACCTCGGCATCACCGACGTCGCGGTGATCGGCCTGGCCAAGCGGCTGGAAGAGATATGGGTGCCGTCCGAGCCGGATCCCGTCATCATGCCGCGCAACAGCGAAGGGCTATATCTGTTGCAACGGATTCGCGACGAGGCGCACCGGTTCGCGATCACCTACCATCGCAGCAAGCGATCCAAGCGAATGACCGCCTCGGCGCTGGATTCGGTGCCAGGATTGGGGGAGCATCGCCGCAAGGCGCTGGTAACCCATTTCGGATCCATAGCCCGCCTCAAGGAGGCCACCGTCGACCAGATCACGGCCGTTCCCGGTATCGGTGTGGCCACCGCCACCGCCGTCCTGGAGGCGTTGCGACCTGACCCGCCCGGAGAAGCCGAATGACGGGTGAATTGGCGGAGGGCCACACCAGAGATGCCCCGGCCGGCATCGATGTGGTTCTGGTGACCGGGCTATCGGGTGCCGGGCGGGGTACTGCGGCCAAGGTGCTCGAGGACTTGGGCTGGTATGTGGCCGACAACCTGCCGCCCCAGCTGATTACGCGGATGGTGGATTTCGGCATGGACGCGGGGTCGCGGATCACCCGGCTGGCGGTGGTGATGGACGCGCGGTCGCGTGGCTTCACCGGTGACCTCGACGAGGTGCGCAACGAGCTGGCCACCCGCAACATCAGCCCGCGGGTGGTGTTCATGGAGGCATCCGACGACATGCTGGTGCGCCGCTACGAACAGAACCGCCGCAGCCATCCGCTGCAGGGCGACCAGACCCTGGCCGAGGGCATCGCCGCCGAGCGCCGGATGCTGGCCCCGGTGCGCGCTACGGCCGACCTGATCATCGATACGTCGACGCTGTCGGTGCGGGGCTTGCGGGAGAGCATCGAGCGCGCGTTCGGTGGCGAAGCCAGCACATCGATCAGCGTCACCGTCGAATCGTTCGGCTTCAAGTACGGCCTGCCGATGGACGCCGACATGGTGATGGACGTGCGGTTCCTGCCGAACCCGCACTGGGTCGACGAGCTGCGCCCGCTCACCGGACAAGACCCGGCCGTCAGCGAATACGTGTTGAGTCAGCCCGGGGCCGCGGAGTTTCTCGACGCCTACCATCGCTTGCTGTCTCTGGTCGTCGACGGTTACCGCCGGGAGGGCAAGCGCTACATGACGGTCGCCATCGGTTGCACCGGTGGTAAGCACCGCAGCGTTGCGATCGCCGAGGCGCTGATGCAGGTCCTCAAGGCCGATGAGGGCGAAGCTCAACTTTCGGTGCGGGTGTTGCACCGGGATCTGGGTCGCGAATGAACGCGCCGACGAATCAGGGCATCGTCGCGCTGGGCGGCGGGCACGGTCTGTACGCGACGCTGTCCGCGGCCCGCCGGCTGACTCCGCACGTCACCGCCGTGGTGACCGTCGCCGACGACGGTGGCTCCTCCGGGCGGCTGCGCAGCGAATTGGATGTCGTGCCACCGGGTGATCTGCGAATGGCGTTGGCGGCCTTGGCATCCGACAGCCCACACGGGCGCCTTTGGGCGACCATCCTGCAGCACCGCTTCGGCGGCAACGGGGCGTTGGCGGGGCACCCGATCGGCAATCTGCTGCTCGCCGGGCTGTCGGAGGTGCTGGCCGATCCGGTGGCCGCCCTCGACGAGCTGGGCCGCATCCTCGGCGTCAAGGGCCGCGTGCTGCCGATGTGTCCGATCGCGCTGCAGATCGAGGCGGACGTGTCCGGCCTGGAGACCGATCCGCGGATATTCCGGCTGATTCGAGGCCAGGTGGCGATCGCCACCACACCGGGCAAGGTCCGGCGGGTGCGCCTGCTGCCGTCCGATCCGCCGGCGACTCGGCAGGCCGTCGACGCCATCATGGCCGCCGACCTGGTGGTGCTGGGTCCCGGCTCGTGGTTCACCAGCGTGATCCCGCACGTGCTGGTGCCGGGTCTGGCGGCGGCGCTGCGGGCCACCACCGCCCGGCGGGCGCTGGTGCTCAACCTGATGGCCGAGCCGGGGGAGACGGCCGGCTTCTCCGTGGAGCGTCATCTGCACGTGTTGGCCCAGCACGCGCCGGGGTTCACCGTGCACGACATCATCATCGACGCCGAGCGCGTGCCCAGTGAGCGGGAGCGGGAGCACCTGCGCCGCACGGCGACGCTGCTTTCGGCCGAGGTCCACTTCGCCGACGTGGCCCGACCTGGTACACCTTTACATGATCCAGGCAAACTCGCGGCGGCCCTGGACGGGGTCCGGGCGGCCCACAAGGGTCCGGGAGCGCCTCCGGTCACGGCCACCGCGGAAATTCGGGTCGACGGTGCAAGTCCACAGACCGGTGGAGATGGACCGGGCGGCAGCGGACCGAGGAGTGACGACGCGTGGCGATGACGACCGAAGTCAAGGACGAGCTCAGCCGCCTGGTCGTGAAATCGGTCAGTGCGCGTCGCGCGGAGGTCACGTCCCTGCTGAGGTTCGCCGGCGGATTGCACATCGTCGGCGGTCGGGTGGTCGTGGAGGCCGAGGTGGACCTGGGCAACGTCGCGCGGCGACTGCGCAAGGACATCTTCGAGCTCTACGGCTATAACGCGGTCGTGCATGTGTTGTCGGCCAGCGGGATTCGCAAGACCACCCGCTACGTGCTGCGGGTGGCCAACGACGGCGAGGCGCTGGCACGCCAGACCGGACTGCTCGACAACCGCGGCCGGCCCGTGCGCGGTCTGCCCGCCCAAGTCGTGGGCGGCAGCGTCGCCGACGCCGAAGCCGCCTGGCGCGGAGCCTTCCTCGCGCACGGGTCGCTGACCGAGCCGGGACGGTCGTCGGCTCTGGAGGTCAGCTGCCCCGGCCCGGAGGCCGCGCTGGCGTTGGTGGGCGCGGCGCGCCGGCTCGGGGTCAGCGCCAAGGCCCGCGAGGTGCGTGGCGCCGATCGGGTGGTGGTGCGCGACGGCGAGGCGATCGGCGCGTTGCTGACCCGGATGGGCGCCCAGGACACCCGGTTGATCTGGGAGGAGCGCCGGATGCGCCGCGAGGTGCGGGCGACGGCCAATCGGCTCGCCAACTTCGACGACGCCAACCTGCGCCGCTCGGCGCGGGCCGCGGTCGCGGCCGCCGCCCGGGTGGAACGCGCGCTGGAGATCCTCGGCGACACCGTTCCCGACCACCTGGCCTCGGCCGGCAAGCTGCGCGTCGAGCACCGGCAGGCCTCGCTGGAGGAGCTCGGCCGCCTCGCCGACCCCCCGATGACGAAAGACGCTGTGGCGGGGCGCATTCGCCGGCTGCTGTCGATGGCCGACCGCAAGGCCAAGATCGAAGGCATTCCGGACACCGAGTCGGCGGTGACACCGGACTTGCTGGAAGACGCGTAACTGGTCGCGTCATTTGCTGTTCGCAACGAGTAGGCGGGGGCTACGGTCGGGGGATGAAACGGCTTTCAAGCGTTGATGCGGCGTTTTGGTCGGCCGAAACTGCGGGCTGGCACATGCATGTGGGCGCACTGGCGATTTGCGACCCGAAGGAAACACCCGAGTACAGCTTCCAGCGGCTTCGCGAACTGATCATCGAGCGGCTGCCCGAACTGCCGCAGCTGCGGTGGCGGGTCACCGGCGCGCCGCTCGGGCTGGACCGGCCGTGGTTCGTCGAAGACGAGGACCTGGACGTCGACTTCCATATCCGGCACATCGCGGTGCCCGCGCCCGGCGGCCGCCGCGAGCTCGAGGAGCTGGTGGGCCGGTTGATGTCCTACAAGCTGGACCGTGCCCGGCCGCTGTGGGAGATGTGGGTGATTGAGGGCGTCGAGGGCGGCCGGGTCGCGTCGCTGACCAAGATGCACCACGCCATCGTCGACGGCGTCTCGGGTGCCGGCCTGGGTGAAATTCTTTTGGATGTCACGCCGGAACCGCGGCCGCCGCAACAGGAAACGGTGGGATCGCTGGTGGGATCGAAGATTCCGGGCCTGGAGCGGCGCGCGGTGGGTGCGCTCATCAACCTCGGTGTCAAGACGCCCTTCCGCATCGCCCGGCTGATGGAGCAGACCGTGCGCCAGCAGATCGCCGCGCTGGGTGTGAGCAGCGGCCGGCCCCCGCGCTACTTCGAGGCGCCCAAGACCCGGTTCAATGCGCCCGTGACGCCGCACCGGCGGATCACCGGGTGCCGCGTCGAACTGGCCCGGGCCAAGGCCGTCAAAGATGCCTACGGCGTCAAGCTCAACGACGTGGTGCTGGCGCTCGTGGCCGGGGCGGCCCGCGAGTACTTGCAGAAGCGCGGCGAGCTGCCGGCCAAGCCGCTCATCGCGCAGATCCCGGTCTCCACCCGCACCGACGACAACAAGGACGACGTCGGCAACCAGGTGAGCTCGATGACTGTCTCGTTGGCCACCGACGTCGACGATCCCGCCGAGCGGCTGCGGGCCATCCACGAAAGCACCCAGAACGCCAAGCTGATGGCGAAGGCGTTGTCGGCGCACCAGATCATGGGGCTGACCGAAACGACGCCGCCGGGATTGCTCGGGCTGGCCGCGCGGGCCTACACCGCCAGCGGGCTGTCGCGAAACCTGGCCCCCATCAACCTGGTTGTCTCCAACGTGCCGGGTCCGCCGTTCCCGTTGTACATGGCCGGCGCCAGGCTGGATTCGCTGGTGCCGCTTGGGCCGCCCGTCATGGACGTCGCCCTGAACATCACCTGCTTCTCCTACACCGACTATCTGGACTTCGGTTTCGTGACGACGCCCGAGGTGGCCAACGACATCGACGACATGGCCGACCGCATCGAGCCGGCGCTCACCGAGCTGGAGAAGGCGGCCGCGCGGGAGTGAGCTAGCGGCGTTCTGAGCTGCCGCGCGCGGCGAAGCTGGGCGTTGCGTCAATCGGGTTCGTCGTCGTCACCGTCGCGGAGGATTCTTTCGGGGTGGTGGTAGGTGTTGGTGCGGGGTTGTCCGTGGTCGAG
>NZ_LZII01000048.1:0-3861 GCF_001667425.1 Mycobacterium sp. 852002-51613_SCH5001154
CCCCTGGCCCCCCCCCGCCCCCCCCCCCCCACCCGGGCCCCCCCCCCCCGCCGCACCCCCCCCCCCCCCGGGCGGGCGGGGGGGTGGGGGGGGGGGGCGCGCGCCCCGGCCAGCCGCGCGCGTTCGAGTTCCTTCTCGGCGGCCTTGAGCCGCTCCACCAGGCCGGCCACCCGGATGGGCACCTCGTCGGACGGCACCTTCAGCGACGAAGCCAGCCCAGCCATCAGGGCGCGCTCCTTGGCGAGGTGGCGGAACGAGTCCAGCCCGACGTAGGCCTCCACGCGGCGCACCCCGGAACCGACCGACGATTCGCCCAGGATGGTCACCGGCCCGATCTGCGCCGAGTTGTGGACATGGGTGCCACCGCAGAGTTCCAGCGAGAACGGGCCACCGATCTCCACCACCCGCACCTGCTCCGGGTAGCTCTCGCCGAACAGCGCGACCGCCCCCATGGCCTTGGCCTTCTCGAGCTGCTCGGTGAAGGTGTGCACCTCGAAGTCCGCCTGGACGGCCTCGTTGGTGACCTCTTCGATCTGGGTGCGCTGCTCGTCGGACAGCGAACCCTGCCAGTTGAAGTCGAACCGCAGGTAGCCCGGGCGGTTCAGCGACCCGGCCTGAACGGCGTTGGGGCCGAGCACCTGTCGCAGCGCGGCGTGCACCATGTGGGTGCCCGAGTGACCCTGGGTGGCACCGCGGCGCCATTCCGGGTCGACCGCCGCCACCACGGTGTCGCCCTCCACGAATTCGCCGGACTCGACGTTAATCCGGTGCACCCACAGGGTTTTGGCGATCTTCTGCACGTCGGTGACCGCCGCGCGGGCGCTCTCGCCCGCCCCGGTCCCGGTGATGGTGCCCTCGTCGGCGATCTGGCCGCCGGATTCGGCGTACAGCGGGGTGCGGTCCAGCACGAGTTCGACCTGGTGCGCCCCGGCCCCTTCCGTTTGCGAGCCGTGGGTGACCACCGGCACCCGCTTCCCGTCGACGAAGATGCCCAGAATCCTTGCCTCGGAAGCCAGTTCGTCGAATCCGGTGAATTCGGTTGGGCCGGCGTCGACCAGCTCGCGGTAGGCGCTCAGGTCGGCGTGCGCGTGCTTGCGGGCGGCGGCGTCCGCCTTGGCCCGGCGGCGCTGTTCGGCCATCAGTTCCCGGAAGCCGATCTCGTCGACCTGCAGGCCGGCCTCGGAGGCCATCTCCAGGGTCAGCTCGATCGGGAAGCCGTAGGTGTCATGCAGCGTAAAGGCATCCGAGCCGGAAATCGCTTTCTTACCAGAAGCTTTCGTGGTGCCCGCCACCTCGTCGAACAGCTTGGAGCCGGCCGCGAGCGTGCGGTTGAACGCGGTCTCCTCGGCGACGGCGATGCGCCTGATCCGGTCGAAGTCGGCGACCAGTTCGGGATACGACGGCCCCATCGCGTCGCGCACGGTTGCCATCAGCTCGCCGACGATCGGGCCTTCGATGTCGAGCAGCTTGGCCGACCGGATCACCCGGCGCAGCAGGCGGCGCAGCACGTACCCGCGCCCATCGTTGCCGGGAGTGACGCCGTCTCCGATCAGGATCGCCGCGGTGCGGCTGTGGTCGGCGATGACCCGGTAGCGCACGTCGTCCTCGTGATTGCCGGCGTCGTAACCGCGCGGCGCACGGGCGGCCACGGCATCGATGACGGGCCTCAGCAGGTCGGTCTCGTAGACGTTGTGCACGCCCTGCAGGACGAACGCGACGCGCTCGACGCCCATGCCGGTGTCAATGTTCTTGCGCGGCAAGGGCCCTAGGATTTCGAAGTCGGTTTTGCCGGTGCCCTCGCCGCGTTCGTTCTGCATGAACACGAGGTTCCAGATCTCGATGTAGCGGTCTTCGTTGGCCACCGGGCCCCCGCCGACGCCGAACTCCTCGCCGCGGTCGTAGTAGATCTCCGACGACGGGCCGCATGGACCGGGGATGCCCATGGACCAGTAGTTGTCTTCCATGCCGCGGCGCTGGATCCGCTCGGGCGGCAGCCCGGCGATGTCCTGCCACAGCTGCACGGCCTCGTCGTCGTCGAAATAGACCGTCGTCCAGATTCTTTCGGGGTCCAGGCCGTAGCCACCCTCGGACACGCCGTTGGTCAGCAGGGTCCACGCCAGCTCGATGGCGCGGCTCTTGAAGTAGTCGCCGAACGAGAAGTTGCCGGCCATCTGGAAGAAGGTGTTGTGCCGGGTGGTGATGCCCACCTCGTCGATGTCGGGTGTGCGGATGCACTTCTGAATGCTGGTGGCCGTCGAATACGGCGGTGTGCGGGCGCCCAGGAAGTACGGCACGAACTGGACCATGCCCGCGTTGACGAACAGCAGGTTGGGGTCGTCGAGGATCACCGATGCGCTGGGCACCTCGGTGTGACCCGCCTTCACGAAGTGATCAAGAAACCTCTTCCTGATCTCGTGTGTCTGCACTTCTGGTCCGCTTCTTCCTGTTTGCTTTTTCTGCGTGGACGTCTATTCCAGCGTATTCGCCGGAATTGCTGGCTATCGGGCCGCTAACCCTCCAGAAAGCTCAACCGCACCGAGCGGTGCGGGTTGTCCCGGTTCAGGTCGACCAGCACGATGCTTTGCCACGTGCCCAGCATCGGCTCGCCGGCGGAGACCGGCACCGTCACCGACGGCGCGACCAGCGCCGGCATCACGTGATCGGCGCCGTGGCCCGGGGAGCCATGCGAGTGCCGGTAACGGTCGTCGCGCGGCAGCAGCCGTTCCAGCGTGTCGAGAAGGTCGTCGTCGGAGCCGGCCCCGGTCTCGATGATGGCGACGCCCGCCGTCGCGTGCGGGACGAACACGTTGCACAAGCCGTCGCCCCGTGACCAGCAGAAGCCCCGCACCGCCTCGGTCAGATCGACGATGCGGCGCCGTGTGGTGTCCACGTCGAGCACATCGGTATGCATCCGAACCAGCCTACGGCGCACCTGTTGCGACCAGCCAATCGTTTGTGAGCGCGACCACATCAAGGCATTGCGGCGCGCAACGGGCAGGAGGAAGGTTACTGATGGGCCGGTCGCCCACCGGGCCCCTTCGGTACAAGCCCCAACAGAGGAGGTCGGCCGTGTACGCACGCTCCACCACCATCCAGGCGCAACCCTTATCGGTAGATATCGGTATCGCGCACGTTCGCGACATCGTCATGCCGGCCCTCATGGAGATCGACGGGTGTGTCGGACTGTCACTGTTGGTCGACCGGCAGTCCGGAACCTGCATCGCCACCAGCTCGTGGGACAGCATCGACGCCATGCGCGCCAGCGCCGAACGGGTCGCCCCGATCCGCGATCAGGCCGCGCTGATGTTCGACGGCAGCGCGCGGGTCGAGGAGTGGGACATCGCTTTGCTGCACCGCGACCATCCGTCCCGTCCGGGGGCCTGCGTGCGAGCCACCTGGCTCAAGGTGGTGCCTGATCAGCTGAGCCGATCCCTGGACTTCTGCCGGACGTCGGTGCTGCCGGAGCTGGAGGATCTCGACGGGTTCTGCAGCGCCAGCCTGCTGGTCGACCATCCCGCGTGCCGGCGGGCGGTGTCCTGCTCGACGTTCGACTCGATGGACGCCATGGCCCGCAACCGCGACCGGGCCAGCGAATTGCGCAGCAGGCGCGTCCGGGAGCTGGGCGCCGAGGTCGTTGACGTGGCCGAATTTGAGCTGGCGATCGCTCACCTGCGGGTGCCCGAACTGGTCTAGCGGCGCCGGCTTTCGCCGAGTGTGCGGCGAGCCGCACAGCGGGGGGGGGGGGGGGGGGGGGGGGGCCCCCCCCCCCCGCCCCGCCCGGGCGGGGGGGGGCGGGCCCCGGGGGCCGCCGGGGGGGGGGGGGGCGCGGGGGGGGGGCCCCGCCCGCGCCCCCCCCGGGGG
>NZ_LZII01000049.1:0-113900 GCF_001667425.1 Mycobacterium sp. 852002-51613_SCH5001154
CCAGCTTGGCCAGCACCGCCTCCCAGGTGGCGCGGGCCTCGGGGGTGAGCCAGCCGCTCAGCTTGGACATGCCGTCGCTGTCTTGGGTTCCCAAGGTCAGGCCGCGGCGCCGAGCGCGGTCGTGGTCGGTGAACTGTCCGTCGGGATTGAGGTAGCAGGTCAACCGTTCGGCGACCTTGCGCAGCCCTTCCGGGCGTTGCTCGCCGGCCCAGCGGGCGAGGTCGGCGTCGGCGGCCTCGCGGGTGGGGGCATCGACCCAGCATGGCAGTTCGTCGAAGAAGCGGTGGATGACGGCGATGTGGGAGGCGCCGATCTTTCCGGCGCGCTGGGCGGCCGCGGTGGCCGCATACTGCGGCGCCAGCGGCTCACCGGTCAGCGTGTGTCGCGTGCCCAACGCGCGGGCGTCGGTGATCCGGCGCGTGGCTTCCCCGCGGGTGATGCGCAGGCGGTCGGCCAGCACGTGCGGCAACGTGCCGCCGAGTTCGGCCGGAGTGGCTTGGCAATCGATCTGATTGAGCAGCTCGTGGCCGGCCACCGGCAGCCGCCTCATCTCGCGTTCGAGGGATTCGAGGTAGGTGAAGCGCTCCGGGGTGGTCAACGCGTCGTACGAGTGGGCGTTGATGCGCGAGACGACCTCGTGCAGCGCGGCGTAATCCGCCGCAATCTCGTCACGATCACTCGAACTCATGTTCGAATGATACTTCGCCCCACCGACAACACCAGCCGCCCCGAAACCACTGAAACCAAAGTGGCGTAAGTGATTTCGGGGCCCGGTGCGCCATTGCCTGAGGCCGCCCTTGCGCTGCTGCGAAACAATGGGTCCAAGTCGACGAATGCTCCCGGTAAGCCGGAGATGGAGGAGCGTCATGGCCTCGTTGCTCACGGCCTGCGGCGGATTCTTGTTCGCCGTCTTGTGGATGGATCTCATCTTCGATGTGCAGGTCCTCCGATTTCGTTCTGCGCCAACCGATCTGCCAGAGGCCGTACTTGCCTCCATCGCGGCTTACTACCACCGCGCGACCACCACCTCGCGCCCGATGAGCCGGCTGATCGCCGCCGTCATGGTGATCCTGCTGGGCGCGTTGACCTACCAGTCCGCGCGCGGGCATGACCCCTGGTGGCTTCTGGTGCTGTCGGCAGTCCTCGCGGGGAGTCCGACCATGCTGGCGTTGACGCAAACGGTTCCCGATGCGGTGCGGCTGGGGCGCCGAACAGACGGTCCGCCCGAGCAGACCCGGCTGGCGCGGTCCGTCTGCCGGGACCACCTTGTCTGCGCCGGCTGCATGTTCGCGTTCCTGGTGCTGTGGGTCGCGCGCAGCGTGGCACTTTGACCGGCCGACGGGTCGTAGTGACAAAACGCAGGTCAGGACCCGGTGGCCACGTCAGGGCCGTCCGTACTAAACTAGAACACGTTTCAATTCGGCCGCGTCCCAGGAGTAGGCATGCACACCCCTATTTGCGACGAACTCGGTATCGAGTTTCCGATCTTCGCGTTTACCCACTGTCGTGATGTCGTGGTCGCAGTCAGCAAGGCCGGCGGTTTCGGCGTGCTCGGCGCGGTCGGCTTCACCCCCGAGCAGCTCGAGATCGAGCTCAACTGGATCGACGAGAACATCGGCGACCACCCGTACGGCGTCGACATCGTCATCCCGAACAAGTACGAGGGTATGGACTCGCACCTGTCGGCCGAGGAACTGGCCGACACGCTGCGCAAGATGGTGCCCCAGGAACACCTCGACTTCGGCAAGAAGATCCTGGCCGACCACGGCGTGCCGATCGAGGACAGCGACGGCGACAGCCTGCAGTTGCTCGGGTGGACCGAGGCGACCGCCACGCCCCAGGTCGAGGTGGCGCTCAAGCACCCGAAGGTGAAGATGATCGCCAACGCCCTGGGCACTCCCCCGGCCGACATGATCAAGCACATCCACGAGGCGGGACTCAAGGTGGCCGCGCTGTGCGGGTCGCCGTCGCAGGCTCGCAAGCACGCGGACGCGGGCGTCGACATCATCATCGCCCAGGGCGGCGAGGCCGGTGGGCATTGCGGCGAGGTGGGCTCCATCGTGTTGTGGCCGCAGGTGGTAAAGGAGGTCGCCCCGGTGCCGGTGCTGGCGGCCGGTGGCATCGGCAGCGGCCAGCAGATCGCGGCGGCCCTGGCGCTGGGCGCCCAGGGGGCGTGGACGGGCTCGCAGTGGCTGATGGTCGAGGAATCCTCGAACACGCCGGTTCAGCAACAGGCGTACGTCAAGGCGGGCAGCCGGGACACCGTGCGCAGCCGGTCGTTCACCGGCAAGCCGGCCCGCATGTTGCGCAATGACTGGACCGAGGCGTGGGAGGCGCCGGACAACCCGAAGCCGCTGGGAATGCCGCTGCAGTACATGGTTTCCGGCATGGCGGTGCGGGCAACGAACCGGTACCCGAACGAGAGCGTGGACGTCGCGTTCAACCCGGTGGGTCAGGTTGTCGGCCAGTTCACCAAGGTGGAGAAGACGGCGACGGTCATCGAGCGCTGGGTGCAGGAGTACC
The DNA here is from genome assembly GCF_001667425.1 of Mycobacterium sp. 852002-51613_SCH5001154. Lineage (NCBI taxonomy): Bacteria > Bacillati > Actinomycetota > Actinomycetes > Mycobacteriales > Mycobacteriaceae > Mycobacterium > Mycobacterium sp. 852002-51613_SCH5001154. The sequence goes on from NZ_LZII01000049.1 coordinate 2,524, forward strand.
TGGAAGCGACGAACAGGCTGGACGAGCTGAACGAGGCCGCCTCCGTCTGACGGCGGAGCTAGACCTCGTCGTCGAGCTCGTCGCGGCCGCTGAACATCTCCCTCGTCCGGTCCACCGCGTACGTGCCGATCTCGATCGAGTTCTGGACGATGCCGCTGACACCGCCGGAAATGTCGCCCCGGATGATGTCACTACCGTGTTCGACGATGTCGGAGGCCTTCTCGACCGCGTTGGTCGCGATGTCCCTGGCCGCGTCGACCGCATCTTTCGGGCTGAAGCCCATCTCGAGTCTCCTCTCGTGGCAGGACAGTTGGCTATGACTCTAGACCGGGCGTAGTGCTCAGTAGTTGACCAAGGTGCGCCAGTAGGATTCGGGGATTTCGGCCCCGGACCGCAATATTCGGGCCAGCCCCACGGCCATCGCGATGCCCAGCAGGCCAAGCCAGAGTCCGGCCAGCCCGATGATCGCCCACAGCGCGGCGGTGACGACGGGCCACGGCGAGAGCACCGCGAGGATCGGCGCGAAAAAGAAACCCGTCCCGATATACCACGCCGAGCCCGCGCGATCCGACGCGAGGACGAAACGCAGCCAACGCGGGACGAGGGTCTCGCCCGGCCCGCCGTCGTCCATGGCTCAGCCGCTCACTCGGCCGGAGGGAAGAATCCCGCTCCGGTGAACCATCCCTCTTGCCAACCCCGCTCGCCCAGGCACAACATGGGCAGCCCGCGGTCCGACTGCGCCGCGGCTTGCGGCCCAGGGCACTTCGCGCCCGCCTGCTGCACCCCGTACAGCGGATAGGAGATGACCCAGTAGCCGGTGGTGGCCGCCGGGAACTGGTTCGGCGGAGGGAAGTGGCACGCCTCGGCCTGACCGCTGGGGCCCCGGCCGAAGATGAAGTGCTCATAGTTGTCGCACGGCGCGCCCAACGACGCCTGATAGTTCATCCCCGGCACGTCGCCGTCGTATCCGGCTGCCGCGCACGGCGCCACGCCAATCGCAATGCCCGCTATAGAAGCGGCGCTGAGCACTTCCCGAATCATGTTCCACCCCGCCTGTCGTCGCTGGTGACCTGCACCAAAGCATATCCATCGGGCCGTAGCCCACAAGACCGTATTGGTGGTCTGGATGAGAAACGAGGAACACGTTCCAATTTGCACCCGGCGATCTTGCGTCAACGCTTCCCAACCGTGGTGCGGCAATGGTTTATTTGCACAAAGACGACTAGACCACTTCGTCATCGAGGAGCGGGCCATGCCAACCGTCGAGCCAACCGCCAAGCCGGTCCCCAATCTCCCCCCCGGATTCGACTTCACCGATCCGGACATCCACGCCGAGCGACTGCCGGTGGAGGAGCTGGCCGAACTGCGGCGGACCGCGCCGATCTGGTGGAACGAGCAGCCGCTGGGGGCGGGCGGATTCGACGACGGCGGCTTCTGGGTGGTGTCCAAGCACAAGGACGTCAAAGAGGTATCGCTGCGCAGCGATGTCTTCTCCAGCCTGCAGAAGACCGCGCTGCCACGCTACAAGGACGGCACGGTGGGCGAGCAGGTCGAACGCGGCAAGTTCGTGCTGCTGAACATGGATGCGCCGCAACACACCCGGCTGCGCAAGATCATCTCGCGGGCATTCACCCCCCGATCCATCGAGCGCCTGCGCGGTGACCTCGCCGAGCGGGCGCGGAACATCGTCGCGGAAGCGGCCGCCGAGGGGCGCGGTGACTTCGTCGAGCAGGTCTCCTGCGAGTTGCCGTTGCAGGCCATCGCCGGGTTGATGGGTGTGCCGCAGGAAGACCGCAAGAAGCTTTTCCACTGGTCCAATGAGATGGTCGGCGACCAGGATCCGGAGTTCGCCAGCAACGACGCCATCACCGCTTCCGTCGAGCTCATCATGTACGGCATGCAGATGGCCGCCGACCGGACGAAGAATCCGGGCGAAGACCTCGTCACCAAGTTGGTCCAGGCGGACATCGACGGCCACAAGCTCTCCGACGACGAGTTCGGCTTCTTCGTCATCCTGCTGGCCGTTGCCGGCAACGAAACAACCCGCAACTCCATCACGCAGGGCATGATGGCCTTCACCGACTTTCCCGATCAGTGGGAGCTGTTCAAGAGGGAGCGTCCCGCCACCGCGGCCGACGAGATCGTCCGCTGGGCAACCCCGGTGACGTCCTTCCAGCGCACCGCGCTGGAGGATTACGAATTGTCAGGTGTGCAAATCAAGAAGGGTCAGCGGGTGGTGATGGTCTACCGCTCGGCCAATTTCGACGAGGAAGTCTTTGACGACCCGTTCACGTTCAACATCCTGCGCGACCCCAACCCGCACGTCGGGTTTGGCGGCACCGGCGCGCATTACTGCATCGGGGCGAACCTGGCGCGGATGACGATCGACCTGATGTTCAATGCGATCGCCGACGGCATCCCGGACCTGGAATCGATCGGAAAGCCCGAACGGCTACGGTCGGGCTGGCTCAACGGGATCAAGCACTGGCAGGTCGACTACCACACCAACGGCGCGAAATCCCCTGCTGCGCAGTAGCATCAACCGCATGGCAACCCATCGAGCAGTTCACGTCAAGTCGGCCGGGGCACCATTAGAACTGGTCGATGTCGAAACCAAGCCACCGGGACGTGATGAGGCGCGGATAAACGTCACCGCGTGTGGGATCTGCGGCACGGACGCACACTTTGTCGCCGGCGGCTTCCCCGGCATGACGTGGCCGTTGACTCCCGGGCACGAAATCGCCGGAACGATCGCCGAACTCGGTGCGGGTGTCGAGGGTTTCGCCGTCGGCGATCGCGTCGCGGTCGGGTGGTTCGGCGGGTGCTGCTACCACTGCGATGAATGCCGAAAAGGCCACTTCATCCATTGCGAGAACGGGAAGGTCCCGAGTTACCAATATCCGGGCGGGTATGCGGAATCGGTGACTGTTCCGGGGAGCGCGCTCGCCCGCATACCGGAAGGGCTTTCCGACGCAGAAGCCGCGCCGATGGGTTGCGCCGGCGTTACCACGTACAATGCGTTGCGGCATACGAAGGCAGTGCCCGGCGACCGGGTCGCCATCCTCGGTGTCGGCGGGCTCGGACACCTCGGGGTGCAGTTCGCCCGGGCGATGGGTTTCGAGACCATCGCCATCGCTCGTGGCAGCGGCAAAGAGGGGGACGCCCGGAAGTTGGGCGCCCACCACTACATTGACTCCACCGCCGCCGATCCCGCAGAAGCGCTGAAGGCACTGGGCGGCGCGGCAGTCGTGCTGGCGACCGCGGGCAACTCGTCGGCGATGGCCGCAACCGTCGGCGGGATATCGCCGCAAGGCGAGCTCGTCACCATCGGCGTCACGCCCGAACCGTTGCCGATCAGCCCCATCCAACTGATCACACCCGGGGTCAGCATCGTCGGTCATCCTTCCGGCACGGCGAAAGACGTTGAAGAGACGATGCATTTCGCCGTGCTGTCCGGCGTGCGGGCCTGGATCGAGGAACTACCGCTGTCACAGGCGGCCGACGGATACGCGGCGCTGGAGCAAGGCCGTGCGCACTACCGCACAGTGCTGACGATGTGATTACAGTCGGCCTATGACCGACGAGTGGAGCTTGGACGCAGCCGACGGCGAGCTACTTCTTGCCACCGGCGTTCGCGGGCGAGCGGCGCGAATGGGTCACCGTCTCACCATCGCCATGACCCGCTGGCATGCCACCGTCGGCTGGGCCGGCTCGGAACCCGCCACCGTGGAGCTTGTGGTCGAAGCGGATTCCCTCGAGGTGCTGCGCGGCGAGGGCGGCGTGAAGGGGTTGTCAGGTCCCGAGAAGGTCTTGGTGCGTTCCAACGCCTTGAAGTCGTTGGACGGCGGACGGTTTCCCGAGATCCGCTTTTTCGCACGGGCCATTGACAAGACCGAAGACGGGTACCGGCTCACCGGCCAGCTCGAAGTTCGGGGAAAGTCCCGGGACCACGTAATCGACCTGCGCACAGAGGATCTCGGGGACGCGTGGCGGATGTCCACCGAATCATCGGTCCGCCAGACCGACTACGGCATCAAGCCGTACTCATTGCTGATGGGTTCGGTCCAGGTCGCCGATGAGGTTTCGGTGTCCTTCACCGCGATTCACGCGAAGAACGCCTGAGCGGCTGTCCCGGCGCCGACGTCAGGGCTGCGGCTGGGCGGGCGCCTGCGAGGCCGAGGCACCCGTCGCGTCACCGGTGTCGCCCGGAATGTGTTCGAGCATTCGCGTCAGGTAGGGCTGCCTGCTATTGGGTTCCGGCTGCTGCTCGTCGGGCGTGGCGGCCTCCGTGATCGGTTCGCCGACGGAGACTTTCGCCTGCGGGGTCAGCGGCGCCACGACCGGGGGCGGTGCCACGGCCTCGGCGAGCTGCGGAGTCGGTGCGGGCTCCGTGTGCCGCGGGACGGGCTTGCTGGTCGGCGCCAGCTGGATGCCCACCGCGAGCGATATCGAGGAGACAAAGGTGATAACGCCGGCGGCCAGAGTGGTCACGGCCCCGGCGTATGACAGCTTTCGCGGCGCCGGCGGTGCGGCGGCGGGTTCACCGGGGTGGACCACCAACTGGTCGTCGGTGAACTCGGTGCTTCGGGCGGCGGTCAGCGCAGCGCCCCGCGCAATGTTCACCTGAGCCATCGCTTGCACGAACACCGGCACCGGCAGGGTCTTTTCGAGCTGCCAGGAGAGGCCGTCGATGTCGCTGTGCGCGCCGATGACCACCACCCCGGCCGGCTGCCAGCCATTGCGGTCGAACATGCCGGTCAGCCAGCGAGTCAGGCCGTCGAAACCGCCGCGCACCTGCTTGGTCGCCGTCTGCGTTTCCCCGTCGCGGGTATCGACCATGACGACGGTCGTCGAGTCGCGTTCGAGGAGACAGACCGCGGTCTGCTCGTAGCCGATGACCGGCGCGATGGCCTGCGCCAGTGTCTCGACGGCATCGAGTTGCCGGACCGGCACGACGTTGTCGAAGCCACTGTCTGTCAGCGCTTCCAGCAGCAACGCGGCGTGGGCCGCCGCGTCGTCGTTCCACGTCACCCCGATGACCCGCAGCCGATGGTCGCTGGCGGCCGCCTGCGCTTCCACCCGCGCGATCTCGTCCGCTACTTGGTCCGCGGTACTCACGGCGCGTGCGCCGTGACCGGCGTCCAGCGCCAGCTCCTGATGATCCAGGATGGTGCCGTCCGCGCCGTGTCCTTCAGCGAGCACCCACCCAACGGTGGTCGGCGTCACTGACAGCCCAAGTACCGTATCCAAACTCATGCCCCAATCGGTCCCGGACGCCCGACGCCCTCAGCCACACCCACGCGCACCAGAAAAACCCTGGTCAGGTGGGTCGTGAGGGCCGGAACGGACCGAGATAACGTGGTCTCCATCGGCTTGCTCCGTGAGAGCCTACGCGGTCGACGCGGGTCCGGTTGCCCCGGTTCCGCCTCGCCGCAGAATCCGCCACTCGGGAACCAGTCGATGCGCCCACAGGTCGTGCTGGTGGGAGAAGGGCCGTCGGCGCGGGGAAACCATGCCTTCCGCCCGCCGCGATAAACGTCTTACGGATACCGAATCGACTTTTTCGGCGCTGGTTCGGCGGCGCGGCGCCGCTAGACGTCGTGGCGAGATCGAAAATGGCGGCTTTGCGCATTACGGCGCGGCCAGCCCTAGACCCCGCTGCCAGGCGTTATGCGTGGCCCGGTGGTCAAATCCGGGTGCGGGTCAACCGGTGCGAACGTTGCGGCGCTCTTATCCCCGCGAGCGCAATTGGCGGGGGAATTCCGATACCAAACTGAGACACCCCCGCGTCCCGATCGACATTCGGGCTATTCGCACGGTAAATTCCTGCCTGAGACGACGGTCACACACGACAAGGGGCAGGTATGACAGATGTGAGCGAGATGGTCCGGGCCTGGGGGCGCCGGCTTTTAGTCGGTGCGGCAGCCGCCGTTACCCTCCCGGGGCTGATCGGTCTTGCCGGCGGCGCACCGACCGCGGGAGCGTTCTCGCGCCCGGGCCTGCCGGTTGAATACCTGCAGGTGCCGTCGGCGGGGATGGGCCGCAACATCAAGGTCCAGTTCCAAAGCGGCGGTAACGGCTCCCCCGCGGTGTACTTGCTCGACGGCTTGCGCGCCCAGGACGACTACAACGGCTGGGACATCAACACGCCGGCGTTCGAGTGGTACTACCAGTCGGGCCTGTCGATCGTCATGCCCGTCGGTGGCCAGTCCAGCTTCTACAGCGACTGGTACAGCCCGGCCTGCGGCAAGGCCGGCTGCTCGACCTACAAGTGGGAAACCTTCCTGACCAGTGAGCTGCCGCAGTACCTGGCCTCCAACAAGAGCGTCAAGTCCACGGGCAGCGCCGCGGTCGGCATCTCCATGGCCGGTTCCTCGGCCCTGATCCTGGCCGCCTACCACCCGAACCAGTTCATCTATGCGGGCTCGCTGTCCGCGCTGATGGACCCCTCACAGGGCATGGGGCCATCCCTGATCGGCCTCGCGATGGGCGACGCCGGTGGCTACAAGGCGAGCGACATGTGGGGCCCGTCCAGCGACCCCGCGTGGCAGCGCAACGACCCCTCACTGCAGATCCCCAAGCTGGTGGGCAACAACACTCGGCTCTGGATCTACTGCGGTAACGGCACACCGTCGGAGTTGGGCGGGGCGAACATGCCCGCCGAGTTCCTGGAGAACTTCGTGCGCAGCAGCAACCTGAAGTTCCAGGACCAGTACAACGCGGCCGGTGGCCACAACGCCGTGTTCAACTTCAACGCCAACGGAACACACAGCTGGGAGTACTGGGGAGCCCAGCTCAACGCCATGAAGCCGGACCTGCAGGGCACCCTGGGTGCCACCGCAGGCGGCGGCGGATAGCCTCACCTGCCCCGAGGTCGCTGCTGCGCCCGACGACGACGCCGTCGGGCGCAGTAGTGCGTCATGGCCCTTTGGGTCTCCGCCGATCAACGCGTCGCGGCGAATTGGTCGGTGACATCCGTCCAAGCCGTCGCGTCCCTGTGGTGATCGTTCATGTTGCGGCACTGGCCGTAGACGCGTAGGACGCCGAGGTGCGGTTCGTCGTCGTGGCGGTAAACGATCACTGTGACGCCGTCCTTGGTGAGTGTCTTCGCGAACGCGTGATTGTTGGGTGGTAGGCCCTCGGCCCAGCCATCGCCGGCCAGCGTCGCGGCAAACCGGCCGAAATAGGTGTCGGCCGGTGCGGTGGCGGGCAGCGAGAACGTCAGGTAGATCGAGCCCTGATACGGCGGGTCGTCGCGGTTTTTGCAGGACATCAGCGAGTAGCCCGCCGAGGACGCTTGCAGACCCGTCGCGGTGACGATGTGCTGGGCCGATTGGACGACCTGGGCCTTCGATTGATCGTCGCTCACCGGACTGGCGGGATGTTCGAGGGCGTCGGCGGGCTTCGAGTGCAGCCGGTCCACCATGATGAGCGCCGCACCGAGCAACAGGGGAATCGCAAGCGCGACGGCGATCAGCGCACGAATCTGCCTCGAGCGCAACGATTTCCCGCGCTTCCCGCCAACGCGGCGCGGGCCGCGATTTTCCATGGTCGACGACATCAACACCTCAGGCTAACTCCCAAATGCGCTCGTATCCGGCGCTGCCGCAGAATCATGGTCATGCAGAGCCGGCGCATAACCCTGGTTACCCGCTGCGCCGGCATGGCCGTCGGACTGACGATCCTGGTCGCATCGCCCGCGAGAGCCGACGATGCGAGCCCTCTCACCGAGTTGGTCGACGCCGCCGCGCAGCGGTTACAAATCGCCGAGCCGGTGGCCGCCTTCAAGTGGGTCAGTCACGGGGCCGTCGAAGACCAAGGACGCGTCCGGCAAGAACTGGCGAAAATGGCCGCCCAGGCCTCGGCCAGGCGGATCGACCCCGACTACGTCACCCGGGTATTCGGCGACCAGATCCGCGCCACGGAGGGCATCGAATACAGCCGGTTCGCGGATTGGAAGCTCGATCCCGAAGCCGCCCCGGCCGAGTCGGCCGATCTGTCGGCGTCGCGGTCGGCGATCGACGACCTCAACCAAACGATGCTGAACCAGATCGTGGCCAACTGGGACTTGCTGCATTCGGCGGCCTGCCCCGCGCAACTCGGGCTCGCCGCGAGCGGCGCCATCCGCGCCCGCGGCCTCGACGCCCTCTATCAACGGGCGCTGGCGTTAGCCACTCAGGCATATTGCCAGCAATAATTTAGTTTTTCCTCAACGGTTTCTAACACTTTCTTTTTGCTCCGCGATATTGCCGTTTGCGCAGATAGAAGGCATATCTCGCGGCTTTTTCGAATGGGTAACGCTTTGGCCACAGCGTCCGAAATCCATGACATGAAAATTCTCTGCAAGCCTCTCGTCAAGTCCCTGGCGGTCGGCGGGTTCGTTGCAGCGTCGATAGCTTCGTCCACTGGTATAGCCACCTCCGCACCCACGCCCAACTGGGACGCGATCGCCCAGTGCGAGTCCGGTGGCAACTGGCACGCCAACACCGGAAACGGCGAATACGGTGGACTCCAATTCAAGCCGGGTACCTGGGAGCGGTACGGCGGCGTCGGCAACCCGGCGGCCGCGTCCCGAGAGCAGCAAATCGCCGTCGCCAACCGGGTTTTCGCCGACCAAGGGGTGGAGGCGTGGCCGAAGTGCGGCGCCAATTCGGGCCTGCCGATCGGTTGGTACTCGCACCCCGCGCAGGGCATCAAGGAGATCATCAACGGGCTGATCCAGGCGGCGGCGCCGCGCTGACGATCAATGTCCTCGCGGTCTATGACCGAACGGCAAGCTGTGTTTGGATCAGGCCATGGAAGGTTCGGCGACTGTTCATATGGCGGCGTCTGCGGAAGATCTGGGATCTCATCGCAAACGTTCGCAACATCGGCCGGTTCTCCCCCGAAGTGTTCGAGGCCGAGTGGCTGGGCGACGCTAATGGCCCGGCCCTCGGCGCGAAATTCCGTGGTCACGTTCGGCGCAACGAGATTGGGCCGGTGTATTGGACGACGTGCGAGGTGACCGCGTGCGAGCCTGGCCGCGAATTCGGGTTCGCGGTGCTGCTCGGCGATCGGGCGGTCAACAACTGGCACTACCGGTTGGCGCCCAGCGGTGGCGGCACGGATGTGACCGAGTCTTTCCGGCTCAACCCGGCCCCGTGGCTCGGCCTCTACTGGCTGTTCGGGGGTTTCCTGCGTAAGCGACGCAACGTGCGCGACATGACCAAAACCCTGAACCGCATCAAAGATGTGGTCGAGGCCGGCTGACGCGCCGTGAAATCGATCTTCATCACCGGCGCGGGCAGCGGCATGGGCCGGGAGGGGGCAAAGCTGTTCCACGCCAAGGGGTGGCGGGTCGGCGCCGTGGACCGCAACGGCGACGGCCTGGCGACGCTGCGGGAAGAACTCGGTGGCGACCGGTTTTGGACCCGCCAGGTCGATGTGACGGACAGGGCGGCCCTGGAGGGAGCCCTCGCCGACTTCTGCGCAGGCAACAGTGACGGCGGGCTCGACATGATGTGGAACAACGCCGGCATCGGCGAAAGCGGATGGTTCGAGGACGTGCCCTACGAGGCCGCCATGCGCGTCGTCGACATCAACTACAAAGCTGTGCTGACCGGCGCCTACGCGTCGTTACCGTATCTGAAGAAAACGCCTGGCAGCCTGATGTTTTCGACGTCGTCGTCGTCGGGCACCTACGGCATGCCGCGGCTCGCCGTCTATTCGTCGACCAAGCACGCGGTCAAAGGGTTGACCGAGGCGCTCAGCGTCGAGTGGCACCGGCACGGGGTCCGCGTCGCCGACGTGCTGCCCGGCCTGATCGACACGGCCATCCTGACCACGACGACGAATCACTCCAATGACGGCGGCGCGCCGAGGACGGCCGACGAGCTTCGGGCCACCGCGCCCAAGAAGGGGTTGTTCCGGCTGATGCCGGCGAGCAGTGTGGCGGAAGCCGCGTGGCAGGCTTACCACAACCCGAAGCGGTTGCATTGGTACGTGCCGAAGAGCATTCGCTTGATCGACTTCTTCAAGGGCCTGAGTCCGGAACTCGTGCGACGCAGCATCGTCAAATCCCTACCCGCGCTGATGCCGAAGCGGCAGTGAAGGAGTTGAACCAATGCGAAACCGGTTGATCGCAGTGGTTTTCGTGTTGATCGCCGGTGTCGGCGTCGCGGGGTGCGGACAGGCCCAGACCACGCCCCGCAAAGCGGCCCGCCTGACCATCGACGGCGCCACTCACACCACCCGCCCTCCGGCGTGCAGCCAAAACCAGCAGTACCGCACCATCGACATCAAGGACCGCGACGGCGGCGTCGAGGCAGTGGTGCTGACCAGTGGTTACCGGGTGATGCCCCAGTGGGTGAAGATCCGCAACGTCGACGGATTCACCGGGAGCTTCTGGAACGGCGGCGTGGGCGACGCGCGCGCCGACGTCACTAACGACGCCTACACGATCACCGGTAGCGCCTACGGCATCAACAGCAGCAACCCCGACAAAGTGGTGACGACGGAGTTCAAGATCATCGCGGAGTGCTGACGGTGTCCGGGGTCCGGGCATAGGCTCGGTGACATCAATCGATGGAGGGGCCGGTGAAGGCGCGATTGCACTGGTTGGCGATGCACGGGTTCATCCGGGGCGTCGCGACGCTCGGGGTCCGGCGCGGTGACCTGCACGCCAGGCTGATCGCCGACCCCGGGGTGGCGGCCGATCCGGTGCCGTTCTACGACGAACTCCGAGCGGCGGGGCCGCTGGTCGAGGGTCGCGTGAGTTATCTGACGGCCGAGCATGCGCTCGCCCACGAGCTGCTGCGCTCCGACGACTTCCGCGTGCTGGTGTTCGGGGCGAATCTGCCCGGGCCGCTGCGCTGGCTGGAGCGCCGCAGCCGCGACGATCTGCTGCATCCGCTTCGCGCGCCGTCGCTGCTCGCCGTCGAGCCGCCGGATCACACCCGCTACCGCAAGACGGTGTCCGCGGTCTTCACTCCCCGCGCGGTCGCCGCGTTGCGCGCTCGCGTGGAGCAGACCGCCGCCGACCTGTTGGATCAGCTGGCCGCCCAGTCCGGGGCCTCGCAGGTCGTTGACATTGTGGGCCGGTATTGCTCGCAACTCCCCGTCGCGATCATCAGCGACATCCTCGGCGTGCCGGAGCGTGACCGGCCGCGCGTCCTGGAGTTCGGTGAGCTCGCCGCACCGAGCCTGGACATCGGATTGACCTGGCGGCAATACCGCAGCGTGCAGCGAGGGCTCGCCGGCTTCAGCTCCTGGCTGGGCGAGCATCTCGGTCAGTTGCGGCGCGCCCCGAGCGACAACCTGATGAGCCAGCTGATCCAGGTAGCCGAAAGCGGCTCGGCCGAAACATATCTGGACGAGAACGAGCTGCAAGCGATCGCCGGGCTGGTTTTGGCGGCCGGGTTCGAGACCACGGTCAACTTGCTCGGCAATGGGATCCGTATGCTCCTGGACGCTCCCGACCGCCTGGATACCCTGCGCGAACGACCGGAGCTGTGGCCCAACGCCGTTGAGGAGATACTGCGGTTGGAGTCGCCGGTACAGCTGACCGCGCGGATGGCGCAGGGCGACGTTGAGCTTGCCGGGAAGCGGCTCCAGCGTGGCGACTTGGTGCTCGTCTATCTGGCAGCCGCCAACCGCGACCCGGCCGTCTTCGACGAGCCGCACCGCTTCGACATCGAACGGCCCAACGCGGGAAGGCATCTCGCGTTCTCCGGGGGCCGGCACTTCTGCCTTGGCGCCGCGCTGGCGCGCGCCGAGGGCGAAGTCGGGCTGCGTACGTTCTTCGACCGCTTCCCCGAGGTGCGTGCGGCGGGCGTGGGCAGCAGGCGCGACACGCGGGTGCTGCGGGGGTGGTCGTCGCTGCCGGTCGCGCTGGGGCCGGCACGGTCGATGGCTCGCGTCGACGGCTAGTGCGGCGTGCCGGGAGGGCGCCGGCTGTTGACACCCGTTCGGCAACCGAGTTTATTTGCGCTATGACAGACGTTTCTATGATCTCGGTCGAGGATGTCGTCCTCGGGCTTTGGCAGGCGCTCTCGCGGCGGGACTGGGAGGCGGTCAAGACGTTTTTGTCCGATGATTGCCTCTACGTCGATATGCCGGTTCCGGCGCTTTCGGCGCGCGGACCGGAAGACATCGTGAAGCGGCTCAAGATGGGTCTCGAGCCGCTGGCGGGCTATGAGAACCACGATGGCGTGCTGGTGTCCAGCGGTGCCGACGTGATGTACGAGCACTCCGAGACATGGACGTTCACCACGGGTGAGCGCGGCGTGCTGAGGTTCGTGACGGTCCACAAGGTCGAGGGCGGCAAGGTCACCGTTTGGAAAGACTATTGGGACATGAACAGCCTGGTCAGCTTCGCTCCCCCGAACCACTTCGAGGAGCTTGCAAAAGCCGACTCTAGCTGGGTGTTCGACGCGACAAGCTTGGTCTAGCAGACTCGGGGTTACCTCATTTCTCTGCTGGTGTGAGCGCACAGGCGCTCCCCCCGAACTGACCAAGCGGAATGTTCAGGGCTAGGTAGCCAGACTGAGAAACGCTTCAGCGCATCCAACCACGTTGTCGCCGTGGCAGATTGGGCAACCGCGTTCGAGTATGTCGGTCATGGCGGAGGAGGGCGAGATCTCCTGCGATCCGCTTGCTGGGTGATCGCCGGTCCGTCTGGCAATGAGGCCCTCCGACGCCGCGCGATGACGGTACTCGAGACGGTAACTGCGGCACCGAAAATCGGAGATTCGGGTGCGGTCGTCTGACGACTTTCAGGGCGGGCGCCTCAACCGACGCTGGTTGTACTCGATCACGCGATGCTTGCTAAATGGATAGGAAACCCTATCCCTAGCGGCAACCCAATCTGGCTTCCCGGTCATTCCGGAACAGTGCGTTGTCCATCACCATTTCCTTCATGAGTTCGTCATGAATTCGGCAACGACAATCACATGACCGAAACGAAGTCAACGAGGAGAATGCCATGACCGCCCGTAACATCCACCCGTCGACCGCCGTCGACCAGCAGAACCCTCTCCGGTCGGCGCTCTCCACGAGCTTCCGCGTCGCCTTCATCGTGGCTGTGGCTCTGGGCACCTTGGCTGGGACCGGGCTGGTCCTGTCGCTGTTGAAAGCGCTCGCCACGAGCAGGTACGGCGTCTACTTCGGGGTCTAGCCCGAAGTGAGCTCGGCATCTGAGGAGATCCCATGTTGAAGTCGGAACTCGCGGTTGTGCTCGCCCTGTGCGCCGCGCTGGCATCCGCGATCGGCGCGGTGAGCCGTCAACGGTCCGCGCATGAAGTCACCGACGAACCAGTCGGCCACTGGGAGTTGTTCCGCATGTCGTTGCACGACTCCCGGTGGTGGCTTGGCGGCGGGGGGGCCGTTGCCAACTACAGCCTGCAAGCCGCCGCGCTGGGGGTCGGGTCGGTGATGTTGGTGACGTCGCTGCAGGTGACGGCGCTGCTATTCGCCCTGCCGCTCAATGCGCGGCTGACCCATCAGCGGGTGACCCGCCGGCAGTGGATGTGGGCGACGGTGCTCGCCGTCGCTTTGGCGGTGGTCGTCACGATTGGCGACCCGAAGGCCGGGCAGTCGCAGGGGTCGCTGACAACCTGGACTGTGGTGGCCCTGGTGTTGGGTCCGCTACTGGTGTTCTGTGTCCTGGGTGCGCGCATTTGGCCCGGCCCGCGTGCGGCTGTACTGCTGGCGGTGGTGGCCGGTTCGTCGCTGGCCCTGTTCGCGGTGCTAACCAAAGCCGTCGTCGCGGCGGCCGGACATGGTTTCGGGGCGCTGCTGTGCGCGCCGGAGTTCTACGTCTGGATACTGGCGGCGTTGGCAGGGATGATCTTTCAGCAGTCATCGTTTCGCGCTGGTGCGCTGACCGCCTCAATGCCGTCGGTGACCGTGGCCAAACCAGCGGTGGCATCGGTTCTGGGCATCGTGGTGCTCGGCGAGACCCTCAACGCCGATGGCGTGGGGATGATCGTGCTGGCGTCGGCGGCGATTGTGGTGATTGTCGCGATAGTGGCTCTAGCCCGCGGCGAGGCCCAAACGGCGGCACTCAGTAGCGAGCAAAACGCGGAAACCTCTGATCAGGCTGCGGTGCCCGAGACACTAACCCGGCCGCGCGTGACGTTTGGGTCCGCGGTGCCATCGACACCTATTCTTGGCGAGCGCAGCTGTCGTGCCGCATGAGCGTTCCTACGCGCTCACGGTTCGGGAACAAGTCTGCGGCCCGAACCACAGTGGGCGACCCGAGCGGACTCAGGCGTCGGGAAACATTCTGGGCTGCAACGGATTCGGCGACATCGGCGCTTACGTCGCTTGGATGGTCACCCCTCGTATGTCGACCATCACAGCGCCTTGCGCAGCGCCGACGTCGCCAACCGCTATAAGTACTGTTGGGCGCCGCCGTGGCCGTGGCAGGCACCGCCGGCGATGACCGCGGCGACGGGAGTCGCTCGGAGCAACATGCTGCCAAACCCCTTTCGTGTTCGAAGTTTGGTGACGTTGCCCGATTCGTCGATCGGAGCGTAAGCCGCGCTGCGGTTGATCACACCGGAAATTGGAAAAATTGGCTACGACTCGGCCAACGTCCGGAGGCGTTTCAGGGTTCCGGCGAGCGTGCGTCCCACCTGGCGCACGGCGATTCGGTCCGCGATGTATCCGAGCAGCCCGCCCGGTGCCTGATACGACAGTCTGAACGTCACCTTCGTGCGGCCGTCGCGCGCGTCACGCAGTCGGATCCGCCCGCGCAGGGTGATGCCGGTGAGGCCCACGAAGGCCAGGTCGCGGTCGTCGTCGAACTCGACGACTTCGATGAGCCCCCCGACCGGGACGGAGCCGATCTTCCAGTGGACGGTGTAGCGCGCGCCTACGCCGGTCGGTTTGTCGTTGGAGGACTCCCAGCGCTCCAGGTTGGTCATGAACGACGGGTAGCAGTCCGGGTCGCTGACGATCTTCCAGACCGCGGAACGGTCGGCGTTGATGACGCAACAGCGTTCGACGCGCATCAGCCGATCACCGGGAATCGCCGCTCGGCGGCCAGCCGGTCGACGCCGCCCTGCAGGCTGGCCATCACCTTGTCGTGCACCGCCTGGTCGTCACCATCGACCTCGATCGGGTGTTGGACCTCGATCACGATCTTGGTGGGCAACGGGAGATGCCCCGCCAGGTCGCTGACGTTGAGACCCCAGGGCAGCGCCAGCGATATCGGGATGCTTTTGAGCCGGAGCAACTTGTCGGCCATCAGCAGCTTGGCCAACCACTGCCCGCGGTTGAGGAACAACGCGCTTTCCTGCCCACCGACGCTGGCGACGGGCACGATCGGCACTCCGGCCTCGCGGGCCAGCTTGACGTAACCCATGCGCCCGCCGAAGTCGACTTTGTGGCGCTCCCACGAGGGCCGAAACACCTCGTAGTCGCCCCCGGGGTAGACCAGCAGCGCGGCCCCGGAATCCAATGCGAGACGGGCGTTTTCGGGGTTGGCGGCAACGGTGCCGAATTTGCGCAGCCAGCCCAGCGGCGGTGCGGACACCACGAGGTTGTGGGCCAACTGGTAGAAGGGCCGCTCGACGCCGAAATAGGAGCAGAACGCCAGCGTGAAGACGAAGGTGTCGGGTGGCACGTTGCCACCGCTGTGATTGCCGACCAGCAGTACCGGCCCCTCGGCGGGAATGCGATCCATGCCCCGCACGTCCGCCCGGAAATAGAGCGACGCGAGCAGCCAGGTGCCCGGGAGCTGGTCGCGAATGTAGTCGGGGTCGCGCTGGTCGAGATCCGCCTTGGGCACCCACGACACGACCTTGTCGCGGGCCCACTCCAAGACGCCCTTCGCGGTCGACATAACGGGCCGTATACCCCGGCTTCACCGGGGGTCAAACGCGGTAGAGAACTGCGGCGTTGTCGTGAGCGATCAGGTCGACCACCCGGATGGCGTCGCTCTCGCTCCAGTCGTCATTGACCACGAATTCCCGCAATGCGCGATGAATGCCGCTGCGCCACAAAGCCGCGCCGAGGAAGTGGAGTTCCGCGGGGCCGAACCCGTCCGAGGAGTAGAGGATCTTGCGGAAGGGGGCCAGCTCCAGCAGCCGGGCGATGAACGCACCGGACCGCGCGCCCAGCTGATTCACACTCAACCCACCGTCGAGGTAGACGTTGTTGAAGGCCTGTGCCAGGTATCCCGCCTCGCGCTCGTAGGGGTAGCAGTGCAACAAGACGATTGGGGTGTCCCCGGACTGCCGCAGGAAGTCGAGCAACAGCATCGGGTTGGTCTTGTGCAGATCGCAGTCGCGGTCGCCGAGGCCGACATGGAATTGTAGGGGTTTGCCCAGCCTCAGCGCCTGATGCAACCCGAAACGCAGCAGCACCCGATCCTGTAATCGGGTGCCGCCGCGGTCGCGCCATCGGGCGGCCGCGTCGGCGACCTGCGACGGCGACGGCTCGCTCAGGTCGCCGCCGAACCCGCCCCGGTAGGCCAGGATCGACTTGGTGCCGACCGCCGTCGCCGCGCGCCGCCGCAAAATGTCCTCGAAGGCCGCCGCGTAGTCGCCCGGCGCCTGCGCGGCCTGCTCGGCGATCTGCTCGAGGCGAATCACCTCGTAAGCGCGGCCGCCGGACAGTTCGGCCATGCCGGCCGGACCGGCGGTGCCGGCGTCGATCCCGGTGTCCACCAGCCAGTCGCTCACTCCCGCGGCCGGCAGGAACATGCGGGCCAGCTCGGGCTCGCTGAACTGGCTGCGGCGCTCCCAATAAGATTGCGGGTCAACGTGTCTGGCCAGCCCGAGGATGGGACCGCAGTGCGCGCGCACGGCGAAGCCGAGTTGCGAGTCGAACCCCGGCCCCACGATGGGTTCGGTGTTGGCCTCGTTGAGCCCGTTCTCGAACCGTTGCCGATCCCCCGCCGTCAGCCAGCAACCGTGGACGTGTTGATCGATCAGCCGCACTTCACCGATGTGCAGCTCCAGGGCGTCGGACGTCATCGCGTGCCCCGTCACAGGCTCCAGGCCATCCGGAATTTGTCCGCTAGTTGCTCGGTGTCGAGGTCGCCGTATCGCTCGTGTTCCAGGCGGCGCACGGCGACCACCATGTCGACCGCCGGATCGCCGAGAATGCCGCGCAGCAGCTCCGAATTATCCAGCGCCGCAATCACTTCGGGCTGTCCTCTGGCGAGGCTGACGACATCGTCGCGCTCGCGGTCGGAATCGGACAGGGTCGCCGGGTCGATCGTGATCTCCGGCGGCAAGCTCGCCTGACGCTTGATTCCATCGAGCGCCAGCCCAAGGATCGCCGCGGAGGCCAGGTACGGGTTGGCGGAGGGATCGACGATCTTGACTTCGACGTTCCCGCCACGCGGATTCCCGGGCCCGCCCGTGATGAACCGCACCGCCGCCTCGCGGTTCTCGGTTCCCCAGCACGCGTACGCGCCGGCCCAGTTGCCCGGGCGCATCCGCAAGCCGGACACGATCGACCCGCACAACACGCCCTGCGCAGCCGGCAGTCCGCCGACCAGCCCTGCCACCGCGCTCTCCCCCGCCGCCGTCATGCCGTGGGCGCTGGCGCCGTCGGAGAACAGCGGGCCATCCGTTGTAGTCAGCGAGAAATGTTGGTGGGCACCGGATCCCACGCCGCCCGCGAAGGGCGCAGGCGACAGGCTGATGCGAACCCCGTGGCGGCGGGCCACCCGCCCGATGACGAGCCGCAACAGCACCAGGTGGTCGGCGGCGGCCACCGGGGATTGTGGCGCCAGGGAGAGTTCGAACTGGTTGGCGCCGTACTCGGGATGAAACTGCTCGATCGCGATGCCCGCCGCCGCCGCCGACCGGGTGACGTCCCGGACGAACGCTTCGTGCTCGAGGATGCCGGCGAGGCCATACTGCGCCCACAACGTCGACGGGAGGCGGCCGCCGTCCGGGGCGACCAAGAGGAATTCCACCTCGTGTCCGATCATCGCCTCGATCCCGGCTTCGGTGAGCGCGGCTTCGACCCGGCCGAGCGTGCCGCGGGCGCAGGCTGGAACGGGTGTGCCGTCTTGGGAGAAAAACGCGGCGGGCGCCCACGCGAGCCCGTCGCCGGCGATGCGCAGGGCCGACACGTCGATGCGCAGGCGCTGGTCCCCGATGACGCCGACGTCGGGGGTGAAGGCGATGCCGCTCTGGTCGATCGCGAAGGCGTGCCACGAGGGGCTCGCGCCGAGACCGGGATCCGCGAACGCGTTGGTCCGCCGGATCGGAACGGTCTTGGCAAGGGTGAGCCCGGCGGAATTCACGACGGTGCCGATGACGGTGTCGACGCCCTCGGCCTCCAGCTGGGCGATCCCCGCGGCCGCAAGCGGTGTGCCGGTCATGGCAGTCATTGTGCAGGCTCGAGCCGCCCTGGCTGACGAATTCAGTTCTGGCGGGCGATCAGCTCGGCGACGAACCGATCGAGGAAGCCCTCGATGGGAGCGCCGCCCGCCGGCCGGATGACGAATTTCGTCAGGCCCGCATCGATGTAGGCGTCGAGTTGGCGGTGCAGGTGATCCCATCCGGTGGCGATCAGCTCGGCGGGGTCAACGTCGGGGCGACGCTTGCGGGCTGCAGCCGCCAGCTCCGGGGGCAAGTCGCCTTCTGTCACGGCCAATGAGATCCCGAAATGGTCGGGGTCTATCTGCCGGCCCGCTTGCGCCGCGGCTCGTTCGATCGCCTCACGGCCGGCCCGCGCCTCCTCGGGGGTCAGGAAACTGCCCAGCCAGCCGTCGCCGAGCGCGCCGATCCGCCGAAAGGCCCCGGGCGCCGAACCGGCCAACCAGATGTCCAGCGGCGGGTTGGGCCGCGGCATCACGGAAGCCCCGTTGACCGTGAAATATCGGCCCGTGTAGCTGGCCGAATCGTCGGCCAGCGCCGAGCGCAGCACCCGCAGCGACTCATCGAACACCGCGGCCCGCTCTCCGTCGGGGACCACGAACACCTCGCGTTCGGCCGGAATCGCGGACCGCAGCCCGAAGACGGGAAGGACCCGCTTCGGCGCGACCGCCGCCAACGAAGCCAGTTGTTTGGCGACCAGTACCGGATGCCGCCCGGGAAGCACGGCCACCGAGGTGCCGACCTTCAACCGCGTCGTCCTGGCGAGGGCGTAGGCCATGCCGACCACCGGATCGACCGCCGGGGAGTAGACCAGCTCAGAGAACCACAGCGAATCCACTCCAGTGGCCTCCAGCCGATCCACGATGGTGGCCAACCGATCCGGAGCGGTGTCCGCGCCCAACCCGACGCCGAAGCGAATCTTCATCCATGGCGCAACACCGTGGTGCCGCCTTTTGTGCCCGCGAAACATAAACCGCTGAGACGTTTTCCGGCGTGTCGTCGCTGACGTTCATGTGTCGCGCGGAAATGCCCGCGGCGAGAAGGGCTATGCGCGGCTGGGAATGGTCAGCTTGCAGGCTTGGCCGATGTCGAGGGTCCGCAACACTCGACCCATGCCGACCCATAGCGCGCACGACAGGGCCAAGTCGGCCAGCAGCTCGTCGGAGAAGTGCTCGGAGCAACGGCTCCAGAAGTCCTCGTCGTCGCGCAGGGCGGTGTGATCGCTGGCGAATCGGTCCGCGAACTCGGCGGCCAGCCGCTCCTGCTCGCTGTAGCCGGGCCAGGTGCGCCACTCCTGGGCGTGGTCGTACAGCTCTTCGTCGACTCCGGCGGCGGGCCCGTCCTCGTCGCGGGTGTTGACGCAGACGACGCACTCGTTGCGGTGTGCGATCACGGCGCGGGCCAGTTCGCGCGTGCGCAGCGGCAACCGGTTCTTGGTGTAAACCGCGTTGCTGAAACCGCCAAGCGCGCCGCCGATGTCAGGTGACTTCACAAACCAGCCGGCCAGGTCGTCGTCGGCAAATGTTCCGATTCGGCTCATGGCGTGATGGTACGCCCGGAGCGCCCGTCTCAGGGTGCGGGCACCGGGATCTTCGTGGTGGGACGGTCGTCGTTCCAGTCCCGTTGCGCGAGAACGCGGCCCGCGACTCGATTCAGCGCCGCTTCGACGACGCGACGATCCGGTCGTCCGTCGAATCCCGGTGACCGGGCGAGCTTGTCGACCAGCCAGCCCACCAGCAGCGAGTGCACGTATTCCACCTGTTGGGCCCCCGCGGGGGTCAGCCACATCTGGTCGCCGTCGCCCCGGGCGTATCCGGTCGCGATCAGGCGCGAGAAGGTGGGCTCCAAGACCTCGAACGGTATCCGTAGGTAGTCGGCGATGTCGGTGAGCCTGGCCGTGCCATACATCTCCCCGTACCGGTTGATGCGCAGGACCCCCCACAATCCGGCCACGTCGAGTCGGCAGTCGGGTCGCATCGCGATGCTGCGCAATCGCATGCCAGGCACACCGCGCAGCATGCGTTCGACCGCGCCCTCCAGCATCTGGTCCGGTGTCTCGGTGTTTGGCATGCCGAACGCGTCGCCGAGATCGATTGTGCTGTCGTGCATTTCCCGCAGCGGGACCTCCCGCAGGAACAACGCCAGGACGAACCCCGCCAGCGCGACCGGAACCGCCCAGAGGAATACGTGGGTGAGCGACTCGGCGTAGGCGGCGACGATCGGAGCGGCCGCCTGGCGGGGCAACCGGTGCAACGCCTCCGGCGACGCGGCGGCCGCGGCCGGCGCGCGGCTGGCCACCAGCGCCGGGCCGATCCGGCTGTGCAGGAAATTGGTGAACAGTGACCCGAAGATGGCGGCGCCGAACGAGCTTCCGATCGTGCGGAAGAAGGTGACGCCGGAGGTCGCGACGCCGAGGTCGTCGAAGTCCACCGTGTTTTGCACGATCAGGACAAGGGTCTGCATGCACATCCCGATCCCGGCGCCGAGGATGACCAGGAACAGCGATTGAACCAAGACCGACGTCGACGGGTCCATCCGCGACATCAGAAAGAACGCCAGCGCCATGACGGCGGTGCCGGCGACCGGAAAGACTTTGTATCTGCCCGTGCGGCCGACGATGACACCACTGCCCATCGAGGTGGTCAGCATCCCGATCACCATCGGCAACGTGCGCAGGCCCGACGTGGTGGCCGAGACGCCGTCGACGAACTGCATGTACGTCGGCAGGAACGTCAGGGCGCCCAGCATCGCGAAACCGACCACGAAGGACAAGACGCAGCACACCGTGAACACCGGACTGCCGAACAGCCGGGTCGGCAGGATCGGCGCGGCGGCGCGGCTTTCCACCCAGGCGAAGGCGCACAACGCGATCGCCGAGCCGACAAACAGCCCGATGATCATGGGCGATCCCCACGGGTAGGTGGTCCCGCCCCAGCTGGTGGCCAGTGTCAGCCCCGAGGCGCCCAGGCCGACGAACAGGATGCCGGTGTAGTCGATGACCGGTTTGGTGCGGTTGGACAGCGCCGGGATGGCGGCGGCCGCCACGAAGAAGACCACGACCGAGATCGGCACGTTGATCCAGAACGCCCAGCGCCAGGTGAAGTGGTCGGTGAAGTAGCCCCCGAGCAAGGGACCGATCACGGTGGTGACGCCGAATACTGCGCCCATCGCACCCTGGTAGCGGCCGCGGTCCCGCAGCGGGATCACCTCGCCGATCAGCGCCATGGCGGTCACCATGAGCCCGCCGCCGCCGATGCCTTGCAGCGCGCGCGACGCGACCAGCATGCCCATCGAACTCGAGAGCCCACACAGCACCGATCCGGCGACGAAGAACACGACGGCCGCCTGGAACACCCGCTTGCGGCCGAACAGGTCACCGAACTTGCCGACGAGGGCGGTGATGATGGTCGAGGCGAGCAGGTAGCTGGTGACAACCCACGATTGATGGCCCGCGCCACCAAGATTGGCGACGATGGTTGGCAATGCGGTCGCCACGATCGTCTGGTCCAGCGCGGCCATCAGCATGCCGAGCAGGATCGCCACGAAGATGAAATTGCGTCGCTGCGGGTCGACCGACGCGCTGCCCGGCGCGGCGTCCGTCGATGAACCGCCTCGAATTGCTGCTGGGCTCGTCATGCCTGCCTTCCGTCGGCGACCGTTGCTCAGGGATGCCCACGGTTAACCAAAGGCAATCTAACCGCGCAGCAACGGGGCCCGCGGAGGCGAATCCCCTAGCCGCCGGCTAGCGACAATCAACCCGCGCGTCGGTCTCTTGCTGGAGGCTGAAGACCTGCACGGGGGCTGACTTACCTTTCAGGGCGTGGGACCCCCGGTCGATCAGCGCCGGCGGCCGAGAACTCAGGGCGTCGACGCACTGCCGAGTGAGAAGGATTGCGTCGCCGGTGGTCTTGGTTAGTTGCTCGACGCGGGCAGCGACGTTGACGGTGTCACCGATCAGGGTGAACTCCAACTTGCCGCCGCCGCCGATGGTGCCGGCGATCACCGTGCCGGTATTGATGCCGATGCCGATCCGAAGCGTGCCGCCGAATCGCGCGGCGACACGGCGGTGGATCAGCACCGCGGCGCCCACCGCGGCGTCGGCATGCTCCGCAAGGTCGTTGGGCGCGCCGAACACCGCTAGTGCACCGTCGCCGAGGAACTTATTGACGTGCCCACCGGCGTCGACGACGGCAGGCACCACGATCTCGAACAGGGCATTGAGGCGGGCCACCGTGTCTTCGGCGGTATGTGTCTCGGCGAACGGCGTGAAGTCGCGGATGTCGACGAACATCACCGACACCTCGCGGCGTTCTCCGGTGAACATATCGTCGCCCTGCTCCAGCAGGCGTGCAGCCAGGGCCGGATCGACGTATGTCCCGAACGCGGCGTGAAGTCGTTGCCGCTCGGCCAATCCCGCTTGCATGCGGTTGAAGGACGCCGCCAGTGCGCCGAGATCGTCGTCTTGAACCACCGGCAGGCGTTGGCTGTAGTTGCCGGCCGCAACACGTTCGGTTCCTGCGGCAAGGTCGCGAAGGGGTTGCAGGGACGGGGCGAACGAGGCGCCGACGGTGAGCGGCACTGCGAAGAAAAGCACCAAGCCACAACCGATGACGACGATGAGGACCGGGGCCTCCCGGACCCGATCGATCGCGACTGCGAACAGCGCGCCGACGACGGCGAAAATGAACGCGGCCGCGAGCACGGACACGTTCGACCACGCGGCGAAAGTCGGGCGAGAGCGAGGCAGGGCGTCACCCATTCCGGTGTCTCCGGCGAGAGCGACCCTGGCGGGCCGCAGGGCCCCTTCGGGGTAGCTGTGCACAGCGATGAGCACCACCGAAGTTCCTGTGGCGGCGCCCAGGATCGCGAACTGGGCTAATCGTGGCCCGGTCGCCCCGGCGATCGCACCCACGACGAGGAATAACACGGCGATGAAAACACCATTGGCCCCCACCCCGCGGGGTCCGGCCGTCCGGCTCCACGCGTACGTGGCTTCCAGCGCCCTCGCCCGATCGACCTCGCGCCCGGCCGCCCACCGCTCAACAAGACGGCTCCCGCCCAGTCCGGGGAGATTGGTCACGTACACCATCACCAGCACGGTGCCAACGGTCACCGCGACCGCCTCGACGTAGCGATCGGACCGTTCGAACGCGACGATCAGCAACGAGAGCGTGAGGTAGACCGACAGCAACTCGGAGACGCTGACCGCATAGATCACCCACGAGTACCGCGTCCGGAACCGATTCCACGCCCACTGCCAGATGCGATCCATGCCGGGAGACTAATCGGCTGGCCACCTTGCCATCCGAGTTTGAACGTGGCGGCTTCGTCAGCCGGTCACGCCCGAGACCGCAGACGATTGCGACGCGGGCGGGCCTGACCGAGGCTTAGCTCGGCGGCCTCGAGACGCACTGCGCCGAGTAGAGCTCCACCCCGAGCTTGTCCATCAGCTCGAGTTGCGTCTCGAGGTAGTCGATGTGCTTTTCCTCGTCCGCCACGATCTCTTCCAGCAGATTGGCGCTGGTGGAGTCCTGCTTCTCGCGGCACATGATGATGCCGGGCTTGAGCCGGTCCATCACCTCGTACTCGATGGCCAGGTCGGCCTCGAACTGCTCGCGCAGCGTCTGGCCGATGCGCAGCGAGAACAGACGCTGGTAGTTGGGCAGCCCGTCGAGCAGCAGAATGCGATCGGTGATCGCTTCGGCGTGCCGCATCTCGTCGAAGGACTCGGCCCGGGTGTGCTCGGCGAGCTCGGTGAATCCCCAGTTGTCCTGCATCTTGGAGTGCAGGAAATATTGGTTGATCGCGGTGAGCTCGCCGGTCAACTGCTCGTTGAGCAGGCGCAAAACATCCGGATCCCCTTGCATGATCACTCCCCTACGGTGACGTGAAACGGCGGTCATTTCGTGGCTCCGGGCCGGGTGCGCTGGGCTGAACGCACCGTGCCGGGCCGTACCCGCACTTTGCCACGACGAGTGGCGATCTTCCAGCAAGGTATGGCTGTGCTCAGTGTGTGTTGCTTGCGGAGCGAGTGGGGCACGTTGCTAGCGACTAAGGTTAGACTGCGCTAACGAACTTAGGTTAGACTCAACTAATAACGCTGTCGGTTCGGAGGACGAAAGTGCGGTCGCTTGGCCACGCCGTCGACGAAGGGAATGTCGCCAGCATGCAGGGGATGCGCTGATGTACGTGTGCCTGTGTGTCGGCGTCACGAACCACACGGTGTCCGAGGTGGTCGCGCGCGGTGCCTCCACCTCCAAAGAGGTCGCGGCGGCGTGCGGGGCCGGCGGTGACTGCGGGCGTTGCAAGAGGACCCTGCGGGCGATCATCGCCGCGTCGGCAAATCTCGAGACCGCTCCGTCGCTTTAGCCCCGCGCTTTGTTGAAGTCCGCCAGGGCCGCCGCATTGGCCTGTGCGCCCATCAGTTCGGCGAAGTGAGCGTTTTCCCGCGCGGTGGCCGCCGCGATCTCCGGACGCACCGGTTCCATCATCGTGTGCTTGACCGCCATCAAGCTCGAAATGGGCCGACTGGCAAGGATTTCCGCGTGCCGACGGGCTTCGGGCAACAGGTCCTCGGGCTCGCAGACCCGCCAGACCAGGCCCATTCGCAACGCCTCGTCCGCATCGACCCACTCCGAGGACATCAACAGCCAGGCGGCATTCTGCCGGCCCACTAGCTGCGGCAGCAGATACGACGAGGCCGCTTCCGGCGCCACCCCCAGGCTGGTGAACGGACACTTGAGGCGGGCCGTCGACGACATGAAGGCCAGATCGGCGTAGCCCAGGATCGTGGCGCCGATGCCCACGCCCACACCGTTGACCGCACAGATGAGCGGCTTGGGGAACGCGCTCAGGGCGTCGATCAGTCCGACGAAACCGTGCTTGCCTGGCGTAAAATCCGGATCGGTGATGCGGGCCTGCATCTCGGCGAGGTCGGTACCGGCGCTGAAGCCGCGGCCCGCGCCGGTCAGCAGCACCACGGCGACCTCGGGGTCGTCAGCAGCGGCCAACAGCGCTTCGGCGGTCAGGTCGTACAGGACTTCGTCGAATGCGTTCAGTGCCTCGGGCCGGTTCAGCGTGAGGGTGCGCACCCGCTTTTCGTCATTGATCTGCAGCGTCACGGCTGCAGCCTAACGACGTCAGCCGTTGCTGTAGACGCGGGTGGGCACGATCAGCACGGCGGCGCGCCGCTCCCGTGCCATGACGCGGTCGTATTCGTCCCAGTCGTCGTGGGTGCCGCCGGCGGCGGTGAAAACCTCGCGCAGCAACAGCCGCAGCTGGTCGTCCGTAGCCAGCCAAGGCCGCGCGTCGTCGGGGCCGGCGAGCTCGGCGCGGCCCTCGACGGTCGCCCACTGCCATCCCGTGCGGAAGGTGACCGCCAGCTGCGGCCGAGCCCGGAGGTTGGCCAATTTGACCTTGCCGTAGGTGGTGAAGCCCAGCACCTCCTGGCCGCTTTCCGGATGCGGCAACAAACCAACGTTGACCAACGAAGCCTGCACCGTTCCGTCGGCCCGAACGGTGGACACCACCGCCAGGCCATTTTCCGCGGCGGCCAACGCCACGGCGTCACGCAGTGTTGTCATAAGAGTTCCTCGATGAACGGTGTCTTGAAGACGTAGCGGCTGGTGGGGACGGTGTCGATATTCTCGTTGGCGCCGAACGCCGTGGTGCTGGCGACCATTCGGCCCAGTCGGTCCTGCAGGTCGTTGTCGTCGGCGGCACCGAAGAACGCCTTGAGATCGGTGATCGCCTCCTTTGGGAACAACTCTTCGACGATGCCCGCGATTCCCGGTGCGTCCGGGGTGAGGGTGCGCACCACCCAGTTCTGGGTGTAGCCGAAGGTCGCCTGCGTCTCGATGGCCACTGAGGTGTGGTCGCGCTGCCACCGGGTCAGCCAGCTCTCCTGGTCCAGGCCGGCGGGCCGACGCAGCAGCGCAATGTTAGCCAATCCCGCGCTGCGAGAACCGGATTCGGTTACCGGTGCCCTGAGCGGGACCGACTCGGTCACCAGATAGGCGGCGAGTTGTTCGCATTCGGCCTCGAGCAGGGTCAGCGCTGCGGACATCTGCTCGCCGTAACACTGCTGGGTCCACATGCTCACCACCGACGCGACCGGCGGATCCAGTGTCGTGAGCGTCATCAGTGAATGGCGCACGGCGTCGTCGCGGACGTTGATCGACAACCCCGGCAGACCCAAATCCAACAGGGCGCGGGCGACCGGGCCCCGCTGGCGGGCGCACCACCCCTCGTCCGAATCGGCACGCATGAGGACGGCGATGACCTTTTCCATAGGCAGAACCTACCCGCGCCGGCCGCGCTATTTGACCAGCCGGACGGGATGTTCGCCGCTGATCAACTTGCCGATCATGTCCGCCAATCGCCGGTAGGACTCGTCACGGCCGCTCGACGAGCGGTACACCAACCCGATGCGCCGTCCTGGGCGGGGCGCGGCGAACTGCGCCAGCCCCAGGCGGCTTCTCGTCGCCTCGACCGGCACCGCACTCTGCGGGATCAGCGTCACCCCCAGGCCGCCGGTCACGCACTGCACCGCCGTCGCCAGCGACGCCGCCCGGGTATTGGCCAGCTCCGCTCGCACGCCCGCCTTGTGGCACACGTCGAGCGCCTGGTCGCGCAGGCAGTGCCCCTCGTCCAATAGCAGCAGGGGCAGGTCGGCCAGCGCCGTCGCCGGAACCCGCCGCTTTCCCGACAGCCGATGCCCAGGCGGTAGCGCGAGGACGAAATCCTCGTCGTAGATCGGGATCGCGGTGACGCCGCCGGCGTCGGCGGGCAGGGCGATGAGCGCCGCATCGAGCGCACCCTCGCGCAATACCGTCATCAGCCGTTCGGTCTGGTCTTCGGTCACCCGCAACGTCATTCCGGGGAACTGCTCGGCCAGGCCGGCCAGGACGGTCGGCAAGACGTAGGGCGCGACCGTCGGTATCAGTCCCAGCCGCATCCCGCCTCGCAGCGGATCGGATGAGCCCGAGGCGGCGGCGGTGAATGCGTCCACCGCCTCAATGACGGCCTGGGCGCGCGGAAGTAGCTCCGTGCCCTCCGCCGTCAAGAGGACACGCCGCGTCGAGCGCTCGATGAGCTGGGTGCCGAGCCCTGTCTCGAGCGCCGCAAGTGCCTGCGAAAGCGTGGACTGGCTGACTCCGAGAGTGGTTGCAGCGCCGCTGAATTGACGCTTTTCAGCGATCGCGGCGAACGCGCGGAGGCCGGCGATCGTCGGCTGATAAATCTTATCGGGCATACCGATAAGTATAGTGGGAAATATCACCTTTACTTCAGACCGGCCGAGCGGGCACCATGGGCAATGAAATTGCTAATCTTGAGTGAATCCAAATTAGGAGAGCCATGCCTTTGCTGACCGTCGGCGACCAGTTTCCCGACTACGAGCTCACCGCGCTGATCGCGGGCGATTTGTCCAAGGTCGACGCCAAGCAGCCCGAGGACTATTTCACCACCGTCACCAGTGAGGACCACGAAGGCAAGTGGCGCGTTGTGTTCTTCTGGCCCAAGGACTTCACCTTCGTGTGCCCGACCGAGATTGCCGCGTTCGGCAAGCTCAACGACGAGTTCGCCGACCGCGACGCGCAGGTCCTGGGCGTCTCGATCGACAGCGAATTCGTGCACTTCAACTGGCGCGCGCAGCACGAAGATCTGAAGAAGCTGCCCTTCCCCATGCTCTCGGACATCAAGCGTGAGCTGAGCCTGGCCACCGGCGTCCTCAACGCCGACGGTGTGGCGGACCGGGCAACCTTCCTGGTCGACCCCAACAACGAGATCCAATTCGTTTCGGTCACTGCCGGATCCGTCGGACGCAACGTCGAGGAAGTGCTGCGGGTCCTCGACGCCCTGCAGTCCGACGAGCTGTGCGCCTGCAACTGGCGCAAGGGCGACCCGACGCTGAATGCCGCCGAGCTGCTCAAGGCCTCGGCTTAGTCGCGTAGGGTCTGAACAGGGAGACGAGATGAGCGTAGAAAACCTCAAGGAAGCGCTGCCCGAGTACGCCAAGGACCTCAAGCTCAACCTCGGCTCGATCACGCGCACGACCGAGCTCAACGAGGAGCAGCTGTGGGGCACCCTGCTGGCGAGCGCCGCGGCGACGCGAAACACTCAGGTAATCACCGAGATCGGTGCCGAGGCGGCCGACATCCTGTCCGCCGAGGCGTACAACGCGGCGCTGGGCGCCGCATCGATCATGGGCATGAACAACGTGTTCTACCGTGGCCGGGGCTTTCTCGGCGGCAAGTACGACGACCTGCGTGCGGGATTGCGGATGAACATCATCGCCAATCCCGGCGTGGAGAAGGCGAACTTCGAGCTGTGGTCCTTCGCGGTGTCATCGATCAACGGATGCCCGGACTGCGTGGCCTCCCACGAACACACGCTGCGCGAGGCGGGAGTCTCCCGGGAAACCATCCAGGAGGCGCTGAAGGCCGCGGCCATCATTTCCGGCGTGGCACAAGCGATTGTCGCCGCCCAGACGCTGGCCACCGTCGGCTGACGCAGTGACGGCACCGGCCTGGGTAGAACACGCGATCTGGTGGCAGGTCTATCCGCTGGGGTTCGTCGGCGCCTTTCCTTCGTCGGAGCCGCCGCAGCCGGGAGAACACCGGCTGCGGCGGCTCGTCGACTGGTTCGACCACGCCATCGCACTGGGCGCATCCGGCGTTGCGCTGGGCCCGATCTTCGCCTCGCGCACCCACGGTTACGACACCACCGACCATTACCGCATCGACCCCCGGCTCGGTGATGACGCCGATTTCGACCACCTCGTCGCCGAGGCCCGTCGGCGCGGCCTGCGCATCCTGCTCGACGGCGTGTTCAATCACGTCGGCGTGGATTTCCCCCGTTACCAGGAGGCGCCGAACGACGGGGCCGCGGCGCGCTGGTTTCGCGGGCGCCCGGGACGCTTTCACACCTTCGAGGGCCACTCCGAGCTGATCACGCTCAACCACGACAACCCCGAAGTGATCGACTACACCGCGGACGTGATGGCGCACTGGCTGGAACGCGGCGCCGACGGCTGGCGACTCGACGCGGCTTACACGGTGCCGGAACGGTTTTGGGCCTCAACGCTGCCGCGGGTGCGAAAGCGCTTCCCCGAAGCCTGGTTCGTCGGCGAGCTCATCCATGGCGACTACGCCGCCGTCGTGCGGGCCGCGACGTTCGACTCGGCGACGCAATACGAGTTGTGGAAGGCGATCTGGAGCAGCCTCAACGACGGCAACTTCTTCGAGCTGGACTGGGCGTTGCAGCGGCATGGCGAGTTCCTGGCCGGCTTCGTCCCGCTCACCTTCATCGGCAACCACGACGTCACCCGGATAGCCAGCCAGCTGGATAACCCCCGGCACGTGGCGCACGCCCTGGTGCTGCTGCTCACCGTCGGCGGCGTGCCCAGCGTGTACGCGGGCGACGAGCTGGGATTCCGCGGTGTCAAGGAGGAGCGCTATGGCGGGGACGACGCCGTGCGCCCCGAGTTCGCCTCTCCCCCATTGGAATTAGATGCGTTCGGGGCGGAAATCTGGGCGTTGCACCAGTTCCTGGTCGGGTTGCGCCGCCGTCACCCGTGGCTGCACCGTGCCTCGACCACCGCGCTGCGGCTGGAAAACCGGCATTACCTCTACGAGACCCGCAGCGGCGACGACGCGCTGCTGGTCGCGCTCAACATCGACGACGAGCCGATGCGCGTGGCGCTGTCGGAACTGGGCACGTCTCGCCGGCGGGTCATCGGCGGCTCGTCGGCCCCGCCGCAAGAGGTGGTGAACTTGCTGGTCGTGGAACCGCATGGGTGGCGAATCTTAAGCCCGGCCTAGGCGTTCCAGAGTCAGCTGGTCCTGCCGGCCGTCGTAGTACTTGTCGAGGACCGCGCGGAATTC
Organism: Mycobacterium sp. 852002-51613_SCH5001154; assembly: GCF_001667425.1. Taxonomy (NCBI): domain Bacteria; kingdom Bacillati; phylum Actinomycetota; class Actinomycetes; order Mycobacteriales; family Mycobacteriaceae; genus Mycobacterium; species Mycobacterium sp. 852002-51613_SCH5001154. The sequence continues at coordinate 32,732 of NZ_LZII01000049.1, forward strand.
CTCGTTATCGTCCGTGGCGCGGGCGAACAGCGTCATCGACGAGCGCAGCTTGAGGTCGTCGGGCGAGCCGAAGATGTCCGCGACCGATCGGCCCTGCACCTGGTTAACCAACCGGGCGCACTCACGCAACCGCGGGCCGAGCAGCTCATGGCGCAGATAGGCGCGCGCCTCCTCGAGCGAGGAGATGCCGTAATGCACCGCGGTCGGGCTGCCACCCAGGCCGCGTAACTGCGGGAAGACAAACCACATCCAGTGACTGCGTTTGCGTCCGGAGCGCAGCTCTTCGACCACGTTTCGGTACACCGGGGCCTGCGCGTCGACGAAGCGGTTGAGGTCGAAGGGGTCGCTCGCCGATTCCATGTGACTACGGTTGCACATATGGCGGTCAAACGACGAGTGCCCAAGTTGCGCGACCTCGCGCCGCTGATCCAGTTCAAGCGCCCGCAGTTCGACGCGACCAAGCGCCGCCTCGATGCCGCGCACACCATCGAAGATCTGCGACGCATTGCCAAACGTCGCACGCCCAAGGCGGCGTTCGACTACACCGACGGCGCCGCCGAGGACGAGCTTTCCATCCAGCGCGCCCGGCAAGCGTTCCGCGACATCGAGTTTCACCCGACGATCCTGCGTGATGTCAGCAATGTCACCGCCGGCTGGAATGTGCTGGGCCAGCCGGTGGTCCTGCCATTCGGCATCGCGCCCACCGGCTTCACCCGACTGATGCACACCGAGGGCGAGATCGCCGGCGCGGCGGCGGCGGCCAAGGCCGGCATTCCGTTCTCGCTGTCCACGCTCGGCACCTGCGCGATCGAGGACCTGGTGACCGCTGTTCCGCAGGGCAGGAAGTGGTTTCAGCTCTACATGTGGCGCGACCGGGAACGCTCGATGGCACTGGTCCAGCGCGCTGCCGATGCGGGATTCGACAGCCTGCTGGTCACTGTCGACGTTCCGGTCTCCGGCGCCCGGCTGCGCGACAACCGCAACGGGATGACGATCCCGCCGACGCTGACGCTGCGCACCGTCCTGGATGCGGTGCCGCACCCGAAATGGTGGTTCGACCTGTTGACCACCGAGCCGCTGGCGTTCGCGTCGCTGGACCGCTGGTCGGGAACCGTCGCCGAGTATCTGAGCACCATGTTCGACCCCAGCCTCACCTTCGATGACCTGGAGTGGATCAAGGCCCAGTGGCCCGGCAAGTTGGTCGTCAAGGGCATCCAGACGCTCGACGACGCCCGTGCCGTCGTCGATCGCGGCGTCGACGGCATCGTGTTGTCGAATCACGGTGGGCGCCAACTTGATCGGGCCCCGGTGCCGTTCCACCTGTTGCCCTCGGTCTCGCGTGAGGTCGGCAAGCACACCGAGATCCTGCTGGACACCGGCATCATGTCGGGTGCCGACATCGTGGCGGCGATCGCGCTGGGCGCGCGGTGCACGCTCGTCGGGCGGGCCTACCTGTACGGGCTGATGGCCGGGGGCGAACCCGGCGTCGCCCGCGCGATCGACATCATGGCCGAAGGCGTGATGCGCACCATGCGTCTGTTGGGTGTCACCTGCCTCGAGGAGCTCTCCCCCAACCACGTCGCACAACTGCGACGCCTGGGGCCTGTCGAACCGCCCGCCTGACGGCGCTACTGCAGGCGGGCGACGCGCTCCGTGCGGTTGCGTACCAGGTCGTTGAAGGCCTCGCCGGGCCCGACGTGCTCGAAGAGTTGGGGCGGGTAGTGCGTGACGTACATCGTGCGCCGGCCGCCGGCGCCGGTCGGCCGGGGTGAGGCGTGCATCAGGTCCTGGACGTGGACGGTCACGTCGCCGGGGGCGGTGTCGATGCTCACCACCGGTACCCGTTGGAGCCGATGTTCCCAGCGGTAATGAATCGCCTGACCGTGGCTGCCCGGCACCACCTGAAGGTTGCCGGTCGACGCCTCCGAGCCGGTCAGTTGAATTCCGATGCTGACCGCGGGGCACATGAGAGCGTGCCCACCCATGCCGCAGTCCTGATGCCAGGGGATGTTCGACAGCCCGCTGGGGTTGCCTGGCACTTTGAGCAACACCGCGCTGCCTTCCATCCGGTCGGGTGCGGGCCGCAGCGCGGGATTGATGAGGGTGCCCAGCCTGCGCACCCGGGGATCGTTTTCCAAGGCGGCGAGGACAGGCGAGCGCAGCGTTGCGTAGACCAACCGGCACAGCACGCTGCCGCCGTCCTCGTCGGTGACCCACCACGACCGGTCATCCCCCGGCCGGGCCCGGGCCGCAAGGCGGTCGACCTCACGGTTGGCGGCCCGCATCTCATCGGCGTCGAACACGCCGCTGACGTGCAGGTAGCCCATGGTCTGCAGCTGTGCGCACAACTCGGCGTCGTCCGCGTCGAGCGTGAATGTGGCGAGCGGGTCGCGCAGCTTCAGGTCGGCGCGGGCCGGATCGTAGGGCGGGACGCCGGCGTGCAGGTACCGCAGGACCGGGTCCCAGTCGGCCAGCTGGTCGAAGCCACCCCGCTCGAAGGACAACTCGTCGCTGAGCAGGAGGTTGATGACCGTGCGGATCTGGCCAACCATGTCGTCCCACGCCCGTCGGGACAGCCGCACGACGGCGTCTCCAGTGCGCTGCCCCTCGTTGATGCGGATCGTCGAGCCATCGACGGCATAGGTGACGGCATCGTCGTCGACGAGGAAGGTGATGGCGCCGACGGAAGCGATGTCTCTGGCCGCGGATTCCAGGACATCCGGGTCGAGGGCGGTCGAGGCGGGGTGCGTCAGCGGCACGGACCGATTATCCAAGACCGCCAACGTGATAGCCACCACTTACCCGCCGCGGAGCCTCGGAGGGGAACAAACCGGCGCCCACCTGGGTTGAGCGCATCAGACTCAGTTTTTGGAGGATTGATGGCTGAAGCCAAATCGGTGCCGGTGCTGTTTATCGCCGACACCATCGTGTTGCCCGGAATGGTCGTTCCGATCGCGCTCGACGAGGCCGCGCGGGCGGCAATCGACGCTGCTCAGGCGAGTGAATCCGGGCAGCTGCTGATCGCGCCCCGGTTGGACGACCGATACCCGTCGCACGGTGTGATCGCCAAGATTTTGCAGGTCGGACGCATCGCAGGCGGCGGCACCGCGGCCGTCGTGCGCGGTGAGCGCAGGGCCCAGATCGGGGCCGGTGCGTCCGGGCCGGGGGCGGCGCTGTGGGTCGAGGTCACCGAGGTCCCCGACATCGAGCCGACCGACGAAGTCAAGGCGCTGACGGCCGAGTACAAGAAGCTGCTGCTGGCCATGCTGCAACGGCGCGAGGCCTGGGAGATCGTCGACTACGTCAACCGGCTCACCGACCCGTCGGCGTTGGCCGACACCTCCGGCTACGCGTCCTACCTGTCCAGCGAGCAGAAGCGGCAACTGGTCGAGACCGAGGATGTCGCCGAGCGGCTCCGGGTGCTGATCGACTGGACCAGCGACCACCTCGCCGAGGTCGAGGTCAACGACAAGATCGCCGAGGACGTGCGCGAGGGCATGGAGAAGACGCAGAAGGAGTTCCTGCTGCGCCAACAGCTGGCCGCCATCCGCAAGGAATTGGGTGAGGGCGAGCCCGACGGGTCCGATGACTACCGGGCACGCGTGGAAGCGGCCGACCTGCCTGAGAAGGTGCGCGAGGCCGCGCTGCGCGAGGTCGGCAAGCTGGAACGGTCCAGCGACCAAAGCCCGGAAAGCGGCTGGATCCGCACCTGGCTGGACACCGTGCTCGACCTGCCCTGGAACGTCAGGACCGACGACTCCACCGACCTGAAGGCCGCGCGCGAGGTGTTGGACGCCGACCACCACGGGCTGGACGACGTCAAGGACCGCATCGTCGAATACCTGGCCGTGCGGGCCCGCCGCGCTCAGCGGGGGCTACAGGTCGTCGGCGGCCGCGGTTCCGGCGCGGTAATGGTGCTCGCCGGTCCGCCCGGCGTCGGCAAGACGTCGCTGGGCGAGAGCGTCGCCCGCGCGCTGGGCCGCAAGTTCGTGCGCGTCGCCCTGGGCGGTGTGCGCGACGAGGCCGAGATCCGCGGGCACCGGCGCACCTATGTGGGCGCGTTGCCGGGCCGGATCGTGCGGGCCATCGGCGAGGCGGGCTCGATGAACCCCGTTGTGCTGCTGGACGAGATCGACAAGGTCGGGTCCGACTATCGGGGCGACCCGAGTGCGGCGCTGCTCGAGGTGCTCGACCCGGCGCAAAACCACACGTTCCGCGACCACTACCTGGACCTGGACCTGGACCTGTCCGACGTGGTGTTCCTGGCCACCGCCAACGTCATCGAGAACATCCCGTCGGCCCTGCTGGACCGCATGGAGTTGGTGCAGATCGACGGCTACACCGAGGACGACAAGGTCGCCATCGCCCGGGACTACCTGCTGCCCCGCCAGCGGGACCGGGCGGCGCTGACCGAGGACGAGGTCACGCTGACCGACGCCGCTCTGCGCAAGATCGCCGCCGACTACACCCGGGAGCCCGGCGTGCGCCAGTTCGAGCGGCTGCTGGCCAAGGCGCTGCGCAAGGTGACGACCAAGCTCGCGGAGACGCCCGAGCCGATCACCATCGACGAGCCGGATCTGGTCGAATACCTCGGCCGCCCGCGTTTCACCCCGGAGTCGGCCGAACGCACGGCCGTGCCCGGCGTCGCCACCGGCCTGGCCGTCACCGGCCTGGGCGGCGACGTGCTCTATATCGAAGCGGGCGCGACGGACGGCGAGGCGGGTTTACAGCTCACCGGTCAGCTGGGTGACGTGATGAAGGAGTCGGCGCAGATCGCGCTGTCCTACGTGCGCTCCCACGCCGCCGAGTTGGGCGTCGATCCCAAGGCCCTCGACCGGCGCATCCACGTGCACGTTCCCGCGGGAGCGGTGCCCAAGGACGGACCCTCGGCCGGTGTCACCATGGTGACCGCGCTGGTCTCGATGGCCACCGGACGTCAGGTGCGCTCCGACGTCGGCATGACCGGCGAGGTCACGCTGAACGGGCGGGTGTTGCCGATCGGCGGCGTGAAGCAGAAGCTGCTGGCGGCCCAACGGGCCGGCCTGGCAACGGTCTTCATTCCGGCGCGCAACGAGCCCGACCTGGATGACGTGCCCGCGGAGGTGCTCGACGCGCTGACGGTCAAACCGATGACCGACGTCGCCGACATCGTCAGGCAGGCGCTCGAGCCGGCGGCCGAGACCGTTACGGTCGCTGCTTGACATGAGCTTGGCCGGGATGCGTAGCAAACTCGCTCGCATCCCGGTCAAGCGCGTTGAGATCCGTTGATGGCCGTGATCTCGCGCAGATTTGCTCCGCATTGGCAACCTTCCCGCCGACATTGGGGCCGACAGTCGAGCCGGAGGGGATCATCCATCCCCCGCCGTTCGCTGACCTTCGGCGTTCCGCGAGAGTCGGTTTACGCGCCGTCGGCGTTGCGGTCCCCCGCCCGGCGCGAGCGGCTGACCTGGCCTGACGCCGGCGGCAGGGCAACGGAGGTTTTCCGCGTCCATGTGTCGGGTATCAGGGGGTTGGAGGTTCGGCTGCCCGTGAGGGCGGTGGGGTGAGCGAATCACCAAGTCAATTGGTTCAGCTGCTATTCAGGCGGCCAAATCGCTCGACAAGGGGGTTCACTTATGAATCTGAGCAAAATCACAGCCGGCGCTCTCATGGCCGGAAGTATCACGTCCGCGGCGCTGGGAATCGGCGCCGGAATCGCACAAGCCGGTCCGGACGGTCCGAATGTGCCGAATCCGAACATTCCGGGCCCGAATGTGCCAGGAGGCGACCGGGACGTACCGGGTCCGGGCCAACACGTGCCGGGACAGCCGATTTGTAACCCGGGCGCCCCGGGCGTCAACTGCAACGAGCCGGGCAGCCCACTTCCCCCGGGACAGAACGGGTTCCCCCCGCCGGGGCACTACAACGACCCGGTCCGCTACGGGCTCCCAGCCACCTGGGTGCCGCCAGTGGGTGACCCCGACGGGACCCAGCTTCCCGTCGTATTCAACCCGCAGCTGGGTCAGTGGGGCGTCAACACGACTACCGGTTTCCAGGTGTTCACTCCCGCAGGCGGGACCTCAGGCTCCGGCCAGGTCAGCGGCGGGGTCAACCCCGGGACCTAAAACGGCATGACGAGGCAGCCGCCCCTTCGGGGGCGGTTGTTTTCGTTGCACGGTGACATGGCGCCAAGCTCGGCGTTGAATGAAACCGTGACTCTCAAACGCCAAGTCGTCCACCGCGTGCAGCGGCTGCTCGTCAACCCGGTCGGCCGGCAGATGCCGGGGATCATCCTGGAAACCACCGGCCGCAAGAGCGGCAAGCCGCGGCGCACCGCCGTGGGCGGACGCCTGGTCGACAACCAATTCTGGATGGTCTCCGAACACGGCGAGCACTCCGACTACGTCCACAACATCAAGGCCAGCCCCGCCGTGCGGGTGCGCATCGGCGGCCGATGGCGCAGCGGCACCGCTCACCTCCTGCCCGACGACGATCCGCTGCGGCGGCTCGGCGACCTCCCGCGGCTCAACAGCGCGGTGGTGCGGCTGATGGGCAGTGACCTGCTGACCATTCGGGTGGATCTGGACTGACGCGCCGCGCATGGCGTACGACGAGTACCTGGCCGACGAGATCCGCGAACTTCTCGCCTCCGAGCGCGGGGTCGAGGAGAAGCGCATGTTCGGCGGTCTCGCGTTCCTGGTGAACGGCAACATGTCCGTGGCCGTCAGCGGTCAGGGCGGCCTGCTGGTCAGGGTGCCGGCGGACGAGCTCGGCAAAATGCTGCGGCGCGCTCACGTCAGCCCAATGGTGATGGCGGGCCGCGACGTTCGCGGCTGGGTACGGGTGGAGCCAGCCGGAATGCGGACCAAACGACAGCTCGAGGGCTGGGTGGCCCGCGGCGTCGGCTACGCGCGCACCCTGCCGGCCAAGTGACCGGCGCGGTTTGCCAGCACTCGGCGCGGGTACGTGGACAGGTATGTCCGAACGCCAGCAACTGGTGCGACGGCTGCTCGACGTTGCCGGGACCACGTACGCCGCCGAGGCGCGAATTAAGCTCGCCGACAAGCCGATGCCGCTGTTTCAGCTGCTGGTCATCTGCATGCTGGCTAGCAAACCGATCGATGCCGCCATCGCCATGGGCGCCGGGCGCGAACTGTTCAAGGCGGGCCTGCGCACGCCCAAGGCGGTGCTGACCTCGGATCGGCAGACGATGATCGAGGCCTTCGGCCGTGCCCACTACGTCCGCTACGACGAAAGCTCGGCCACCCGCCTCACCGAGATGGCCGAACGCGTGCGCGACGAGCACTCCGGCGATCTGCGCGAACTCGCGGACCGCAGTGGGCGTGACGTCACCGCGGCGAAGCGGTTCCTCAAGGGGTTCAAGGGAATCGGGGATACCGGGGCCGACATATACCTGCGCGAGGTGCAGGACGTGTGGACCTGGGTGCGGCCGTATTTCGACGGCCGCGCCACCGCCGCGGCGAAGCAGTTGGGTCTGCCTACCCAACCGGCGAAGCTCGGAGCCCTTGCGCCGCAAAGCAACGCGCGGCTGGCCGCCGCGCTCATCAGGACATCGCTGGACGACGACCTGCGCCGGCGGGTGAGCGGTTGACCGTGTGGATCGGTACCTCCGGATGGTCCTACAACCATTGGGCCGACGTGCTGTACCCGCGTGGCCTGCCCACCGCGCGCCGGCTGGCACGCTACATCGAGGTGTTCGACACCGTCGAGTTGAACGCGAGTTTCTACCGCTGGCCGAAGGATTCGACCTTCGCGGGATGGCGTCAACAGTTGCCGGACGGCTTCAGGATGTCGGTCAAGGCGCATCGAGGACTGACCCACTACCGCCGCCTGGCATCCGCCGGGCCGTGGGTCGAGCGCTTCGAGCGCTGTTGGGAACTGCTGGGCGATCGCGCCGGGGTGTTGCTGGTTCAACTGCATCCCGAGCTGCAGCGCGACGACTCGCGCCTGGATGCCTTCCTGGGTAGCGTGCCGGCGTCGATCCGCTTGGCCGTCGAGCTGCGCCACCCGTCCTGGAACGACGAGGCCGTCTACGACTTGCTGGCCCGCCGCCGCGCCGCCTACGTGGTCATGAGCGGCGCCGGGCTGGCGTGCGTGCCGCGGGCGACCACCGATCTGGTGTACATCCGGATGCACGGGCCGGATCAGGACGCGATCTATGCGGGCTGCTACACGGACGACGAGCTGCGGCGGTGGGCGGAGCGGATCGCCGGGTGGCAGGACGACGGCAAGGACGTGTGGATGTATTTCAACAACGACCTCGGCGGCCACGCGGTGCGCAATGCGCTGACGTTGCAAGAACTTTTGCGGTGAGCAGGCGCGAGTAGGCTGGGAATGTCGATTGCAGGACGGAGTGACAATCATGGCCAGCTCGATCACCTTCGTTATCATCGGCGGCGGACTTGCTGGAGCAAAAGCGGTAGAAGCGTTGCGCGACAGCGGGTTCGATGGGCATCTCACCTTATTTGCTGAAGAGAAACGTCTGCCCTACGAGCGACCTCCGCTTTCCAAGGAGTATCTGGCCGGGAAGAAGTCGCTAAACGATTTCACCGTGCACAACTCCGACTGGTACCACGACCACGATGTCGACTTGAGGCTCGGTTCCCGGGTGTCCGCCGTGAACCCCGCCGAACATCTCGTCTCGCTTCCCGACGGCTCCACGATGCGGTACGAGAAGCTGTTGCTGGCGATGGGGTCGGCCTCTCGGCGGCCGCCGATACCCGGGTCCGATGCCCACGCGGTCCACTATCTGCGCACCTACGACGATGCTTTGTCGCTGGATTCGATTCTCGCCGAAGGATCTTCGCTGGCGGTGGTGGGAGCCGGCTGGATCGGCCTGGAGGTGGCCGCCGCCGCCCGCCAGCGTGGAGTCGACGTGACCGTCGTCGAGACGGCCAAGCAACCGCTGATGGCCGCGCTCGGCGAGACGGTGGGTGAAGTGTTCGCCCGGCTTCATCGCGATCATGGGGTGGACTTACGGCTCGAGGCGCAGGTGGAGGAGATCACGACAACCGGCGGCAAAGCCACCGGGCTGAAAATGCGGGATGGCTCGACGGTGCCGGCTGATGCGGTGTTGGTGGCCGTCGGCGCTAAGCCGAACGTCGAACTCGCCGAACAAGCCGGGCTCGCCATGGGCTCGGGCTCTCAAGGCGGCGTGCTGGTCGACGCGTCACTGCGCACCAGCGATCCGGACATCTACGCGGTCGGCGACATCGCCGCCGCAGAGCACCCCCTGTTCGGCGACCGGATCCGCACGGAGCACTGGGCCAATGCGCTCAAGCAACCCGCGGTGGCGGCGGCCGGGATGCTCGGCAACCCAGGCGAATACGCCGAGCTGCCCTATTTCTTCACCGACCAGTACGACCTCGGGATGGAGTATGTCGGGCACGCCCCCGGCGTCGAGCGCGTGGTGTTCCGGGGCCACGTTGCCGGACGGGAATTCGTCGCGTTTTGGCTACACGGCGGCGACCGGGTGCTGGCCGGGATGAACGTCAACGTCTGGGATGTGCTCGACGACGTCAAAGCGCTGATCAGGTCCCGGAGCTCGGTCGACCCCGACAAGCTGGCCGACACGGAGGTCCCGCTGGCCGAGCTATTGGGCTGACGGTTCCACGGGCACCCACGTCCCGTCAATCACGTCGGGCGGGCGCTGCACCTGCAACCTTTCCCGTTCGGCGCGGCGGCGTTTGATCCGCAGCCGGGCGTCGCCCGGCATGGTGACCAGCTCGTCACACGTCAGGTAGTACACGTCCTCGACGACGTCGATCAGGTCCGCCGCGACTCGACGAGATCCCAATTCCCGCAACGTCATCCGGAGTTCATGGGTGAATCGCAGGGTGGTGTCGTGGGCCAGCTCGCGGGAGTCGCGGGCGCTGGTGATCAGGCGTTGGGCCAGCGTCGGTGGCGGCGCGTCGGGCGAGGCGGCGTCGGCCACCGCGACTTCCCCGGCCGCGCGCAGCAGCATCGCCGGATCGTCGGCATAAGTCTGGCTGGCCAGCTCGGCCTCCCCGGGACCACGGTGCGCGACGCGGGCGACGGCCGCATCGACCGCCGCGGCGGTGGTGGATGACAACGCGCGGATGCTGGCGAGATTGCCTTCCTGGGCGAGCGCACACAACGGCGGGTCGGCCCGCAGCACCGCGGCCAGTTCGGCGGTCTCGGTCGCGACGACGGTGCTGTCCATGATCATGTCCACCCCGGGCACGCTGCGCGCCGCCTTGCTGCGCTCCAGTGCCGCCGCGGTGACGCCGGAATCGATCAGCCACAACGCCGTGAGGATCCAGCCTTGGTGAATGCGGTCCCGCAGCAAGCGAATCCGGACCTCCAGGCCGGCGTCGGGCAGCGAGCCCAGCTGCGCGGCGTCGAGGTGTTCGGTTTCGGCTGCCGCGCTGTACGCCCGTGTGTCGGACTTGAGATGGCGCAACAGGGCCAGCGATCGCCCCGCGACGACGGCTTTGGCGACGTAGCCGAGGGCACCGCCCGCCAGCGCGGGCTCACCGAACGGCAGGGGGTCTCCGACGTGCGGCCGGCCGACGAGGGCGTTGCGTGCGACGGCATCCTGGTCCCAGCCGGGCAGCTGCGCGGCCGCGACCATGTTGACCGACACCCCAACGTAGGGCCGATGCCCGAACACGGCGACGGCCCGGTTGCCCCACTCCTGGCCCACCACGCCGCCCAGCGCCAGGACGTGACTGAGCACCCGGTTCGCGGCGCGCAATCCGCTCAGCTGAACATCCAGCGTGATCGGGGTGAGCGGCCCGGGCAGCGCCTCGCCGAGATTGCCCGCACTGAAAATCGGGAAGCGCGGATCTACCCGGTCGTCGAATTCGCCCTCGACGCCCTCGGGCGCGGCGCTGCGCTCCTCGCCGGAGGGATCGGGGCGTGGGGCGACCTCGACCGGGAGCGCCAGTTGGCGCCCGTGGCCGGTGGCACCCACGGCGGTGATCTGACGGCCGACCAGGCCCCGGGCGGTGTCGGCCACTGCCTCGACCGCCTGCCAGCCGAACTCGAACGCCCAATCCTCTTGCACCGCAGCGATATCCATGTTCGGAATGAGCCGGGGCCAGCTGCGCACCCGATTCAGCCGGGACCGCGGGTCGGCGGATCGCAGCATCCGCCACGCCGTGATCACGTTGACGGTGTCCGGGGAGGCGAGGTCCACCACACCGGAGCGGTCGGTGTTCAGCGCCGAAACCAGGAAGCGCACCAAATCGTCGACGTGCAGCACCCGTATCGGCTCCGCCGAAACCTTGGTGCGCAGCAGCGTGGCCACCGTGCGGCACACCATCCAGTCGAGCTGCCGGCCCACCGGCGGGGCGCTCCGGACGACCAGGCTGGGCCCCCAACTGGTGGAGACCAGTTCCTCGGCCGGCTTGTACAGTTCCGGCCGTCCCGCGGCCTGGGACACGAACAGCAGCCGGGCGCCGGCGCGGGCGGCCACATCGGTTACGTGCGCCAGACCCTCGATGTCGGCGCTGCCGGGTGCGGTGGTGTCGACGGGGGCCAGGTGGATCACCGCGTCGGCTTCCTCGGTGAGCTCCCGCAGGACCGGGGAGCGCAGCGATGCGCAAACCAGGTCGACGTTGCGGTCTAGGCAGGGATGCGGCCTCTCAGCAATGCCGCTGACCGTGTGCCCGGCAGCGATCAACTGCCGTGCGACCAGCCGCCCGAGTGCGCCGGTGGCGTCGGTAACCAGGATCTGCACCTGGGTCTCACCTCCCCGACCTCAAACTAAACAATAGGCAAGACGGCATGACCTAGCGACCGTTACTGGGCAAACGGCACCCTGAGCTTGCGGGAAAGCCTCGCCGGGTTATTGGAGCGTGGCGCTGCCGTCCGCGGCGACGGCCACCTTGACGCCGCCGATGTCTTCACGCACGGTTACCTGCGCCGCCGCGCCGTCCGTGATCAGGGCGAGGGTCCGCGCCCCGTCGGGCGTGCGCACGGCCAAGAAGGCCTTTTCCGGTCGCCCCTCGCGATCGAACGGTGTCGTCCACGCTTCCACCGTCCCGACCCCTTCCCATTCCACCAAGCCGTCCCGGGTGGGCTCTCGGTCGACGACCGGTTGCACGTCCTCCCAACGGAACTCGGCGGGCGGCTCGGTGCCGTACACGCCGAAGCTGTGCTTGGTAAGGAAGCCGCCGTTGGCGGTGATCAGGCCGCGCCGCCCCGGATTGGCCGCCAGCAACTCCGCCATGGTGGCGATCGAGTGCATCACGTAGTTGCTCCACGGGCCGCCTGCGAACGTCAAACCCCCGGTGACGGTGAGCGGGCGCGCGGGATCGTCGACGGGCAGGCCCAGTTCGGCCGCCGCCACCTGAACGGCCGAGGGAAAGCAGGAATACAGGTCGACGTAGTCGACTTCGTCGATGCCCAGTCCCGCCAGCTCCAGCGCGCGGCCACCGGCGATCCGGATGGCCGGAGAGCGGTGCAGCTCGCCACGCTCGGCGATGGCGGAGGTGTCATGCGCGTCGGTGCCCGCATGCGGGTAGATCCAGCGATCGGCGGGGATCTGCAGGCGGCTGGCCTCCTCCACCGAGGTCAAGACGAGCGCGGCGCCCTGATCGACCATGTTGTTGGAGTTCATCAGCTTGGTGTACGGCCAGCTGATCATCCGGTTCTGCGGGCCGGGCTCGCAGATCTCCTCGGCGGTCACCGGTTTGCGGATCCATGCGTGCGGATTGTCGACCGCAACGGCGTTGAAGCGGGCCCACAGTTCGCCGATGCGCTTGCGGTGGTGCTCAACCGATTCGCCGTTCGCGATCCGCAGGGCCTGCTCGAACAGCGGGTAGACGAAGGCCGGCCGGTCCAGCCGGATCCTGATTTCCGCGTCGCCGGCCATCGGGACGTCGTCGCCGCTGACCGCGGCCATCGGGACGGAGTCGTCCTGAACGGTCCACTCGAGTTTGCCGCCCTTGGCCCGCAGGCCCCGGCGGGTGCGCCACGTCTCGGCGCCGGCCAGCAGCACCACCTGGGCGCTGCCCCGCTGGATGTCCAGGCAGGCCTGATTGACCAGCGACTGCGGCACGTTCCCGCCGACGGGGCTGTACAACGTGGTGAAGTCCGTCGCACCGATCCGCTCGCCGAGCAGTAGCCCTGGGTCGCGGTAATGCGCCGACAGGATGTTCACCACGCGGATGGAATCGACCGCCTCGATCACCCGCGAATCGGCGGCTCGTCGGGCGGCCGCCGCCATCAGGTCCACCGGCTCGACGGACCGCTTGTCCGGGTCGATCTCGTCGCGGTGGTTGACCTGGCCGTAGCCGATCAGCACGGGTGTCCTGGGGTCCACGGTCATAGGACGAATTTAGCGTGGCTATCGATCCGTCTGGTCGCGCGGGCCGGATTCCGCGCGCGTTATGGGGGACCGAACAGCACGCCGTCGCTGATGAGGCGGTCGATCTCCTGCGGGCGCATACCGAGCAGCCTGCGGCAGACGTCGACGGTGTCCTGGCCGGGCAGCGGCGCGGGCCGCTGAGGCGCCCGCGGGATGTGCTGGAACGGCGCGGGGCCCGTCTCGGCCGGCAGCGGACGCTCGATGAGGGGGTGCAGCATCTCGGCATAGAGTTTCCGCTCGACCAGCTGGGGGTCTTCCAAGATGTCCGGCGGCCGGTTCATCGGCCCGGCGGCAACCCCGGAGGATTGCAGCAGCTGGGCGGCCCGGACCGGGGTGCGCATGCGGGTCCAGGCCGACACCAATTCGACCAACTCCTGCCGGTTCGCCAGCCGCGCCTCGCCGGTCGCGAAGCGCGGATCGTCGCCCCATTCCGGGTGATGGAAAACGCCTGCGGCACAACGCCATTCGTCGTCGGATTCGATCGAGATGACGCACCACTCGTCGTCGCCCGCGCACGGATAGACCGCGTGCAGGCTGGTGGCCTCGGAGATTCTCGGCACGCCCGCGGCCAGGGCGGCCTGGGTGACGTACAAGGTGTCGAGTTGGTTGATGACGGCTTCGGCTTGCGAGATGTGCACGTGCGACCCGCCGCCCGTCCGGTGGCGGTGGATCAGCGCGGCCAGCGCCGCGATCGCGGTGATCCGCCCGACGACGTGGTCGGGAAAGACGGTCGTCGCGTCGTAAAAGGCATGCCGCCCAGCGTGATTCCGGTTCTCCGGTTCGTCGGCAGTCCACAACCGGGTGACACCGGTCGCGGCGCGGACCAGCGGCCCGTAGCCCATGCGGGTGCTCCACGGGCCTTGGTCGCCGTAGGCGCTACTCTCGGCGAGTACGATCCGCGGGTTGACGGCATGCAGATCGTGGTAGGAAAAGCCAAGCGCGGTAAGCGTTCCCGGCTTGAAGTTGGCGAAGACGGCGTGGGACTCGGCGACGAGCCGGGTGAAGATCTGCTTGCCCGCGGGGCTGCGCAGATCCAGGCCCATCGCCAGGTTGTTGCGATGCGTCCAGGCGAACGACTCGCTCATGGCCTCACCGACGCGGGCCTGCCGCAACCCGTCCGGGTATTCGGCGCTTTCGATTTTGATGACCTCGGCGCCGAGGTCGCCGAAGAGCCGGCTCAGCTCGCCGCCGGCGACGATGATGCCCAGATCCAGGATGCGAAGGCCCGCAAACGGATAGTCGCCGACGCGGCCGGAGGGCGATTGCACGACCGCCGGGTTCCCCCGCCAGCCCGGTCCGTCCTGCCCGGCGGCCGGGGCCGGGCTTCGGAAACCCGCGTGCCGCCCATCGACGACGAAATAGCCGGTCGGCACGCTCGTCCGCACCCCCGGGACGAGCTCGGCGTCGGTGATCGCGCCCACCGACTGAAAATGCTCGGAATTCATCGCCCACGACGGCGTCAGCACGGCGGCGATCGGCACACCGTGAGCCTGCCCCGCGGCCACCAGATCCTTCATGGACTGTCCGGCGAACAACGCCTGGACCAACTCGCTGATCTGCGGCCACGCGGCGAAGCGTGCGGCGATCACGTCGTATTTCGGGTCCTGGAAATCGTCCGGCTCGCCCAGCCAGCGCCGCAGGCCCCGCCATTGGCGCGGCGCCATCACGCACAGCCGGACGTAACCGTCTTTGCAGGGGTAGATCGGGTACGCGTCCTGGTTCTTCGGGCGCCCCCGCCACTGCCCGGTGCGGCGGATGCCGGCGGCGGCCTGTCCATGAGCACCGAATGCCGGGTCGAGCGACATGACCACGGCGTCGAAGCGCGAGAAGTCAATGTATTCGCCTGTGCCTGAACGCAATCGGTTGTAATACGCCACAAGGGTTGCCCACGCCGCCTGGGCCGCGGCGGTGGCCGACGCGATACCGTCCGGGGGCAACACGGGGGTGCCGGTGGTGGGGCCTGAGCGTGACAGAGAGCCGCACATCGCGTACAACACCGGATCGGTGGCCCGCCACAGCGACCGCGGCCCCGTCGCGCCGAAGTCGGTGATCGAGAGCACCACCAGATGCGGGTGCTGGGCGGCCAGTTCCTCCACCGAGGTGCCGAAGGTGGGCGCCTCCCCATAGAAGCCGTCGTCGACGACGATGTCGGCCTCGGCGGCCAGGTCGAGGAACACGCCGCAGTCGTCCTCGTCGAAAGGGTCCAGTACGACGCTGCGCTTGTTCACGTTGTGCACGGCAAACGGGATGCTCGCACCGGCCAGCGTCGGCCGCGCATCGCGTGCCGGGCTTCCGGTAGGGGGTTCGACCTTGAGCACGTCGGCGCCCAAGTCGGCTAACAGGCGCGTCACCGCGTCGCCGTTGCCGCTCGACAAGTCGAGGACGCGCACGGCGTCGAGCAACCCGTCGGACATCAGCACACCGTACCCGCCGGTGTGGACGGTCGCCTCACCAGCCAAAAAGCCAACCAGGCAAGCTGATTGGGTGGGCGAACTCTCGGTCGGCTATCGTCACAGGCCGATCGGCGAGGCCACGGGCGAAACGATCCGACGGAGGCATCTGATAAATGAGCGCGCACTTGACCTACATCGAGGCGGTGGTGGTCGGCGCGTTCCAGGGCGTCACCGAGCTGTTCCCGGTTTCCAGCCTCGGGCATGCGGTGTTGGTGCCCGCGGTGGTCGGCGGCCGGTGGGCCGAGGACCTGAGCGTCTCGGCCCCCGAATCGCCCTACCTGGCGTTCATCGTCGGCCTGCATGTGGCCACCGCCGCCGCGTTGCTGGTGTTCTTCTGGCGGGACTGGCTGCGCATCGTGGCCGGATTTGTGTCGTCCTTGCGGCATCGCCGGATCAACACCCCCGATGAGCGGCTCGCCTGGCTCATCGTGGGGGCCACAATTCCGGTCGGGCTGGCGGGGCTGGTCCTGGAAAAGACGTTCCGCACCACACTCGGCAAGCCCATCCCGGCGGCGATTTTCCTGCTGCTCAACGGCATCGCGCTTTACGCGGGCGAAGTGCTTCGCCGGCGCGTCGCGCCCGCGCCCGACCACGAGCAGCCGGTCGGCGAACAACCTGCCCATACCGGCGAGGCCGTCGACAACCGCCTGGCTCAACTGCCCCTGCGCCGCGGCATCCTGATCGGCGCCGCACAGATCCTGGCGCTGCTCCCCGGCATCAGCCGTTCGGGCATCACCATGGTGGCGGGCCTGTGGCGCGGCTTGTCCCACGAGGATGCCGCCCGGTTCTCCTTCTTGTTGGCGACGCCGATCATCCTGGCCGCCGGCGTGTACAAGATCCCGGAGTTGTTCGGACCCCAAGCGACCGGAATAGGCGGCCAGGTACTGGCCGGGAGCATCGCCTCCTTCGTATGCGCCTACCTCGCCGTGCGGTTTCTGACGCAGTACTTCCAAACCCGCACCCTCACACCGTTTGCCATCTACTGCGCCCTGGCCGGCGGCGCCAGCCTGGTGTGGCTCGCCATCCGCTGAGGCGATGAACGACTACTGGCCCTAGGCTGCCCGTAGCCTGGCCGGAGGCACGAAGTAACCGACGAGTCGAGGCAACGCACATGAGCCGCTCCCCATCTGAAGGCCTCGGACCGCGCCAGGAGTCGGTGTGGGACTATCCGCGCCCACCCCGCGTCGAGCCGTTCACCGGTCGCATCACCGTCGAGTTGGGCGGAGTAGTCATCGCATCAACCCGTCGCGCCTGGCGGGTGCTGGAGACCAGTCATCCGCCGACCTATTACCTCCCACGCGACGCGTTTGCCGACGGGGCCCTGCGGAAGACGTCCGGCGGCTCTTGGTGTGAATGGAAAGGCCGGGCAACCTATTACGACCTGATCGGCGGCGGGGTCGTCGCCCGGAAATCCGCTTGGAGCTATCTGAGTCCGACGCCCGGATTCGAAGCCATCGCCGGGGCGGTCGCGGTGATGGCCGCCAACGTCGACCGTTGCACGGTCAACGGAGAGGTGGTCGTGCCCCAACCCGGCGGCTTCTACGGTGGCTGGATCACCAGTTGGGTGACCGGCCCGTTCAAAGGCGTTCCCGGCTCGACGGGTTGGTGATGGCGCCGCTACACCGGTTCAATCCGGTAACGAACCAAGCGCCGCGTGTCATTGCCGAAAACCGCTGGGCGGCAAGCCCCGTCGGGCCGCCACCCGCCGCACTCGTAGAATCGTCGAGCCTCGGTGTTGCCCTCCAGGGCCCAGAGCACGGCGCCGTCCACACCGACACGCCGCAGCCGCTCACGGGCGGCCGTCATGAGCGAGCTCCCCACCCCAGCACCCAGATAGGCCGGGTCGACATACAGCGCCATCAGCTCACCGAAGTTCGGTAGGTCGCTTTCGCGGCACAGGCCCGTGGTGGCGAAGCCGCGGATCGCCGACCCCTCGACCGCGACCAAGGTGGACGGCATCCGCAATCCCACGCGGCCGAAGGTGTAGCGGTCGGCCAACGCCTCCGGGGTGAGACTGTCCAGGTAGTCCTGAGCGATGAGCCCCAGGTAGGCCGACCGCCAAGAGCGCACATGCAAACAGGCCACTTCGTAGGCGTCCGCCGGGACCGCCGCCCGCACCTGGGTCATCGTTGCAGTATTCGACGATCTGGGGTCAGATTGCCTAGTTGACACCCGTCAAGACTTCCGGAGGGTACGAAAATGGCAGACACGGCGTCCGTTGGGCTGAAGGTCCGCGGCAAGGTAATCGTGATCACCGGTGGCGCCCGGGGCATCGGGTTGGCCACCGCGACCGCGTTACACAATCTGGGCGCCAAAGTGGCCATCGGTGACATCGACGAAGTGCGGGTGAAGGAATCCGGCGCCGCGCTGGGCCTGGACGTGTACGGCAAGCTCGACGTCACCGACCCGCACTCGTTCGCGGACTTCCTGGACGAGGTCGAGCGCCAACTCGGCCCGATCGACGTGCTGGTCAACAACGCCGGCATCATGCCGCTCGGCCGGATGGTCGACGAGCCGGACGCCGTCACCCGGCGCGTGCTCGACATCAACGTCTACGGCGTCATCCTGGGCAGCAAGCTGGCCGCCCAGCGCATGATCCCCCGCCGGTCCGGACACGTCATCAACGTCGCGTCGCTCGCCGGGGAAACCTACATCGCCGGGGCGGCCACCTACTGCGCCAGCAAGCACGCGGTGATCGGCTTCACCGATACCGCCCGGCTCGAATGCCGAACGGCGGGGGTGAAGTTCTCGGTCGTCATGCCGACGTTCGTGAACACCGAGTTGATCGCCGGCACCTCGGGGGCCAAGGGGATCAAGAACGCCGAACCGGCCGACATCGCGGAGGCGATCGTCAAATTGGTGGCGCATCCCCGCCCGCGGGTGCGGGTGACGAAGGCGGCCGGCGCCATCATCGCGTCGCAGAAGTTCATGCCGCGCGCGCTGTCGGAGGGGCTGAACCGCGCGCTCGGCGGCGAGCACGTCTTCACCGACCACGTCGACGCGGAGAAGCGCAAGGCCTACGAGTCGCGCGCTCGCGGCGAAGAGTAGTCGGCGATCGCGAGCGCGGCGGAGCCGGGCGAAGCGGGTCGCCGCCATCAGGACGAGTCGGCGATCGCGAGCGCGGCGGAGCCGGGCGAAGCGGGTCGCCGCCAGCAGGACGGAGCACCGCATCGGGCGCCGTTCACCGCGGGCGCGGACAATCGGCGGGGTGAGCCTAGAAACCCAGACAACCGCTCCCCTTGCCGACGACGAACTCGACCTGATCAACGCATACTGGCGCGCCGCCAACTATCTGTCGGTCGGACAGATCTATCTGCTGGACAACCCGCTGCTGAGCGAACCGCTGTCGCCCGAGCACGTCAAACCGCGGCTGCTGGGCCACTGGGGCACCACCCCGGCGCTGAACCTGATCTATGCGCACCTGAACCGAATCATCCGCGACCGCGACTCCAGCGTCATCTACGTCACCGGGCCCGGGCACGGCGGACCCGCGCTGGTCGCCAACGCGTATCTCGAAGGCACCTACAGCGAGGTGTACACCGCCATCGAGGAGGACGCCGAAGGACTGCGAAAGCTGTTCCGGCAGTTCTCTTTTCCCGGCGGCATCCCCAGCCACGTCGCCGCCCAGACGCCCGGCTCCATCCACGAGGGCGGTGAACTCGGCTATGCGCTGGTGCACGCCTACGGCGCGGCCTTCGACAACCCCGATCTGGTTGTGGCCTGTGTGATCGGCGACGGCGAGGCCGAGACCGGGCCGCTGGCCGCCAGCTGGCACTCCAACAAATTCCTCAACCCGGTCACCGACGGCGCGGTCCTGCCCATCCTGCAGCTCAACGGCTACAAGATCGCCAACCCGACCGTGCTCGCGCGCATCCCCCACGCCGAACTCGAGGCACTGCTGCGCGGCTACGGTTACCGGCCCATCACGGTCGCCGGTGACGACCCGGCCAACGTGCACCAGCAGCTGGCGGCCGCGTTCGACGACGCCTTCGACGACATCGCGGCCATCCAAAGCGCCGCCCGCAACGGCAACGCGATGCAGCGGCCCGTCTGGCCGATGATCGTGCTGCGCACGCCCAAGGGCTGGACCGGTCCGAAGGTGGTGGACGGCAAGAAGGTCGAGGGCACCTGGCGAGCCCATCAGGTCCCGCTGGCCGAGACGCACGACAATCCCCAGCACCGCGCGGAGCTCGAGGAGTGGCTGCGCAGCTACCGGCCTGAGGAGCTTTTCGACGCCGACGGCAAGCTGCGCGCCGAGCTGCGAGCGCTGGCGCCCCTCGGCGACCGCCGGATGAGCGCCAACCCACACGCCAACGGCGGCCTGCTGCTGCACGACCTGGACCTGCCGGACTTCCGCGACTACGCGGTCACGGTGTCGCGGCCGGCGGCGGTGACGCACGAGGCGACCCGGGTGCTGGGCACGTTCCTGCGGGACGTGATCGCGCGCAACTCCGACCGGTTCCGCCTGATGGGCCCGGACGAGACGGCCTCCAACCGGCTGGACGCCGTCTACGGGGCGACGGCCAAGGTCTGGCTCTCCGAGCTCGGGCCCGACGACGAGAACCTCGCCGCCGACGGGCGGGTGATGGAGGTGCTCTCCGAGCACCTGTGCCAGGGCTGGCTGGAGGGGTACCTGCTGACCGGCCGGCACGGCCTGTTCAACTGCTACGAGGCGTTCGTCCACATCGTCGACTCGATGCTCAACCAGCACGCCAAGTGGCTCGCCACCAGCCTCGAGCTGCCGTGGCGGCGGCCGATCGCGTCGCTGAACTACCTGCTGTCCTCGCACGTGTGGCGCCAGGACCACAACGGCGCGTCACACCAAGACCCCGGCTTCATCGACCTGGTGGCCAACAAGCGGGCCGAACTGACCCGGGTGTACCTGCCACCGGACGGCAACACGCTGCTGTCGGTGGCCGACCATTGCCTGCGCAGCCGCGACTACATCAACGTCATCGTCGCCGGCAAGCAGCCGGCGCTGGCCTACCTGGACATGGATCAGGCCATCGCGCACTGCGCGCGCGGCGTGGGCATCTGGCCGTGGGCGAGCACCGCCAGCGGCGAACCCGACGTGGTGCTGGCCTGCGCCGGGGACATCCCGACGCTGGAGACGCTCGCCGCCGCCGACATCCTGCGCCGCGAACTGCCGGAGTTGGCGGTCCGGGTGGTCAACGTGGTCGACTTGATGCGGCTGCAGCCGGATTCCGAGCACCCGCACGGCCTGCCGGACAAGGAGTTCGACGCGCTGTTCACCCGCGACAAGCCGGTCATCTTCGCCTACCACGGCTACCCCTGGCTGATTCACCGGCTCACCTACCGCCGCACCAACCACCCGCACATCCACGTGCGCGGGTTCAAGGAGCGGGGCACCACCACGACGCCGTTCGACATGGTGATGTTGAACGATCTGGACCGCTTCCATTTGGTGATGGACGTCATCGACCGGGTCGACGGGCTGGCCAGCCGGGCGGCCGAGCTGCGCCAGCGGATGGTCGACGCCCGGCTCGCCGCGCGCATCTACACCCGTGAGCACGGCGAGGATGACCCGCGGATCGCCGGCTGGACCTGGGAGCGAGACGACC
This sequence comes from Mycobacterium sp. 852002-51613_SCH5001154, assembly GCF_001667425.1. NCBI lineage: Bacteria > Bacillati > Actinomycetota > Actinomycetes > Mycobacteriales > Mycobacteriaceae > Mycobacterium > Mycobacterium sp. 852002-51613_SCH5001154. The sequence continues at coordinate 54,103 of NZ_LZII01000049.1, forward strand.
GATCAGGCGGGCAGTCCTGACGCCGAGATTGCCGCCGCGGCTGCGCTTGGGGCGCCACCGCGACCGTGACGGCAATCTCGTTGGGCCGTCGCGGCGGGGGCCATCGGTAAGCTGGATGAATGCTTGACGCCGCCGAGACGCCCGACATTCACCATCCGGTGATCTCGCAGCTCTCGGCGCTGCACCGGGTTCGCATCCACCTCGACATCGCCGTCGTCGTCGCCGTCTTGGTGCTGACCAACCTGGTCGCGCACTTCACCACCCCGTGGGCCGGCATCGCCGTCGTCCCCGCCGCCGCCGTCGGCCTGGTGTTCCTGATGCGCGCCAACGGTCTGGACTGGTCCGATCTGGGCTTGGGACGCGAACACTGGAAGTCGGGGCTGGGCTATGCGGTGGCCGCGGTGCTGGTTGTGGCCGCGGTGATCGCCGTGGGGGTGCTGCTCCCCATGACCCGGCCGATGTTCCTGAACCACCGCTACGCGACGGTCTCCGGCGCCCTGATCGCCTCGATGGTCATCATCCCGCTGCAGACCGTGATCCCGGAGGAGCTGGCGTTCCGCGGCGTGCTGCACGGCACGCTGCATCGGGCGTGGGGGTTCCGCGGCGTCGCGCTGGCGGGATCGTTGCTTTTCGGGCTGTGGCACGTCGCGACGTCGCTCGGGCTTACCAGCAGCAACGTCGGCTTCACCCGAATTCTCGGCGGCGGCGTCGTCGGGATGATGGCCGGGGTGACCGGCGCCGTGCTGGCCACGGGAGCGGCGGGATTCATCTTCAGCTGGCTACGTCGTCGCAGCGGCAGCCTGATCGCGCCGATCGCGCTGCACTGGTCGCTGAACGGACTCGGGGCACTGGCCGCCGCCCTGGTCTGGCACCTGACTGCCTGAGGCCGGTCACACCAGCAGCACCGCCGCGCCCGCGATCCTGCCCGCGCTGAGATCGCCCAGCGCGCGATCCGCCTGGCTCAGCGGGTACTCCGGCGTGGTCACCTCGATATGGTGTTCGCCCGCGAAGTCGAGGAACGCCCGCGCGTCGGCCCGCGTGTTGGACGTGACCGAGCGAACCTGGCGTTCCTGGAACAGATGACGCTGGTAGTTGAGCGGCGGGATATCGGACAGGTGGATGCCGGCGATCGCCAACGTGCCGCCGCGGTCCAACGCTTCCAGCGCGGGCAGCACCAGGTCACCGACCGGTGCGAACAGGATGGCCGCATCCAGCGGCACCGGTGGCGGGTCGGCCGCGCCCTGCGCCGACGCCGCGCCGAGCTGGATCGCCAGTTCGCGCGCCTCGGCTCCCCGCGTCATCACGTGCACCTCGGCGCCCTGCGCCAACGCGACCTGCGCGGTGATGTGGGCGCTGCCGCCGAACCCATACAGACCCAGCCGTCCGCCCGGTGGCAGATCGGCGCGCAGCAGGGAGCGATAGCCGATGATGCCGGCGCACAGCAACGGCGCCAACTCGCTGTCGCTGTAACCGCCCGGCAGTCGGTGCGCGAAAGCGGCTGGAACAGTGGCGAATTCGGCGTAGCCGCCGTCGGCGTCCCAGCCGGTGTAGCGAGATTGAGGGCAGAGGTTCTCGTCGCCGCGGCGGCAGTACTTGCACACGCCGCAGGTGTGGCGCAGCCAGGCGATCCCCACCCGGTCTCCCACCCGAAATTCGTCGCCCGCCTCCGGGCCAACCTCGACGACTTCGCCCACCACCTCGTGGCCGGGCGTGACGTGGTCGCGGTGTACGGGCAGATCGCCCTCGGTGACGTGCAGGTCGGTGCGGCACACCCCGCAGGCCCGCACGGCGACCAGCAACTCCGCCGGCCCGGGGCTCGGCACGGCGGCGGTGATTTGCTCCAGCGGGCCGGTATCCATCGGACCGGGCCGGCGCACCCGCCACGCGCGCATGGTCGTGGGGGTTAGCGGTGGAACCATTCGTCCATCATGCCGCTAACCACCACGGCCGCAACGTGCTAACTGATCAGGTCCGCCGCACCATGCCGACGATCCAGAGCAGGATCAGCGACCCGAGCAGCGCGGTGAGGAAGGTGAAGATCAGGCCACCACCCGCGGTGTTGACGAAGAAGCTCAGGATGAAGCCGCCGATCAAGGCGCCGATGATGCCGATCACGATGTCCATCAGGATGCCGGCGCCACTGCCCCTGATGATCCTGCTGGCGAGCGCACCCGCCAGACCACCGATGATGATGTATCCAATGATGCCGACGCTGGTGAACGTTGTTGAGCGGGCCAGATATTCGGTAGCTGCCATGACGTCCATGCGGGTCTCCTTGCAATCGCTGGCAAAGCCCAGCGAGTTGCTGGGCCATCATCTCGGTATACCCGCTTTGCGTAACGGAATAGGTTCCGTTTCGGAGACGGTTGGCGCATCATCCTGACGCGCCGATCGCACGTCAGGTCGATTGCGTCCGCTGTGGCGCCGGCGCTGGGGCGGGGCTGACCTCTCCCGCCGCGGCCGGCGCCGGAGCCGGTGAGGGCGCCGGTGCTCCTGGAGCCGGAGCGGGTGCCGGGGCCGCCGGCGCCGCGGGCGCGGGTTGGGCGCCCGGGGCCGGCTGGGCACCAGCGGCCGGCGCGGGCGGGCCCGCCCAGGGCTGGATGGACTCGGCCAGCGCCTTGGCCGCGCCCTTGTCGACCGGGTCGTTTGCCGTGCCGAGCCACACCACGAACCAGCGTTGCGGCGGTCCGCCGTTTGGCGTGTTCGCTGCGGGCAGCCCGACGACGCCGGTCCAAATCTGGCCATTGGGCTTGGAGGCGTCGCTGAACTTGACCTCGTAGTACGACGCGCTGCCGGTGACGCCATTGGCCCCGGTGAGCGGGGTGCTTTCCTGGTTGATTCGGGTGCCCGGATACGGCAGGAAGAACTCACCCATGTCCGAGCCCAGCCGCACCGCGGCCTTGGAGTTGTTGGCTTCGGCACTGGCGTAAAGCTTTTGGTCCAGGCGGCCCATCACGATGCGGGTGTCGTTGGCCACCGGCGGCGGCTGGTCGGGCAGCGGCGGCTGCCCCGTCGTCTTGCTCAGCAGCGCCGAGCCATAGTCGAGGTGAGACGCGTCCGACTCCACCCAGCCGGGGGGAAGGACGTAGCTGAAGCCACCCACGGCGTTGGCGATCCGCCCGGCGTTGGGGTCAGCCGGCGGAGGTGGCGGCGCGTTCGGATCGACGGGCGGCGGTGGCGGCGGCACGGGCGCGTTGGGATCGACCGGCGCCGGAGGAGCGCCGGGCGCCGCAGCGGCCGGCGGCGGAGTGGTTGCGGGAGCGGCCGGGGCGGCCGCCGGAGGTGGGGCGGTCGTCGTCGCCGGCGGGACCGGAGTCGGGACTTCCGGATCGGCGTACGAGGTCGCCGGCAAAGCGAGCGTGACGGCGCTGGCACTGGTCACCGTGGCTATCGCCAGCGTCGCCCACAGACCTTTGCGACGCGTCGAGTTGGGTTCCACCTGGTCCATGGCGACGAACCTACCGTGTTACCGCTGTGACGCAAGGAGCCTTGCGGACAATTGCGATGCCGTTTTGCCGATGTTGCCGATGTGCAACCCGCAGCGCGGCCAGGCGCTCAATTGCCCGCTTCACCGCGCGCCGGATACAACGCCACCTCATGGGCTTTGACGGAGAACCACACCTGCTCCCCGGGTGCCAGCCGCAGCTCGGAGGCGGCGTCGACGGTGATCTCCGCGGCCAGCCCGGGGGCACCATCGGGTTGCTGCCCGCCGCGCACCAGCACCGCCGACCCGCGAATGTCCATCTCCGCCACCGTCACCTCGACCGTGTTGCGCGGGCTACCGTGTGGCCGCTCCCGATAAACCGCCACCGCCGCGGGCGGGAAGACCGCGATCGCGTTCCGTCCCTCAGCAAGCTCGTCGCCGCCCTCGAGGCTGGGGACCGCGTGCCAGCGGGTGCCCGAGCGCGCGTGCAGCGAGCCGTCCGGGCCGACCGTCCCGTTGACCAGGTTGATGCCGGCGATGCGCGCCCCGAAGTGGCTGCGCGGCGCCGTCAGCACGTCGGAGACCGGGCCGATCTCGGAGATTTTGCCGGCTTCCAGCACCAGCACCCGGTCGGCCAGGGTGAACACGTCGAGCAGGTCGTGCGTGATCAGCACGACCGCGCAGCCGGTGCGGCCGACCACGCCGCGCAACACCGCGCGGATCCCCGCGGCCGCGGCGACGTCGAGACCCGTCAGCGGCTCGTCGAGCAGTAACACGTCGGGCTCGGCGGCCAGCGCGCGCGCGATCGCCACCCGCTGGGCCTGACCGCCGGACAGCTGGCGCGCCTTCCGGTCGGCCAGCGGCTCGGCGTCCACCTCGCGCAGCCAGCGCAGCGCCGTCGCCTTCTCCGCTGCCCGGGCTGGGCGCAGCCGGCCACGACGGCTGCGCGGCCCGAACGCCACGTTGGCGGCGACGCTCATGTGCGGGAACAACAGCGGGTCCTGCAACAGCAGGCCGACGCGGCGGTCGTGGGTTGTCACGTCCACCCCGGCCTCGGTGTCGGTCAGCACCCGGTCCCCCAACCGGACCCACCCGCGATCCGGGCGAATCAGCCCCGCGATGACGTGCAGCGCGGTCGACTTGCCCGCGCCGTTCGGTCCGAGGACCGCCAGCACTTCGCCCGCCGAGACGGAGAACTCGACGTCCAGCTGGCGATCCGCCACGACGGCGCGCAGCTGCAGGTCACTCACGGTTGCCTCGCTTCGGCGCCGGTCAGACGGCGCGCGCCCAACCCCAACACCACCACCGCCGCCACGGCCACCAACAGGATCGACAACGCCACCGCCGCGTCGGCGTCGGTCACCCGCTGCAGGTAGATCTCCAGCGGCAGCGTGCGGGTGACTCCTTGGCGCGACCCGGCGAACGTCAGAGTCGCGCCGAACTCCCCCAGCGAGCGGGCGAACGCCAGCACCGTCCCCGACATCAGGCCCGGCAGCAGCAGCGGGAGGGTGACTCGCCACCAGACGGTGCTGGGCCGCGCCCCAAGGGTCGCCGCCACGACCTCGAAGTCGGCGCCGGCGGTGCGCGCCGCACCCTCCAGGGAAATCACCAGGAACGGCAGCGAGACGAACGTCTGCGCCAACACCACCGCGGTGGTGCTGAACGCGATGCTGATGCCGGCGGCTTCGAGGTACCGGCCGAGCAATCCGAGCCGCCCGAACGCGTAGAGCAGCGCGATCCCACCCACCACCGGCGGCAGCACCAACGGCAGCAGGATCAACGGCCGCATCAGCCGGACCGGCCGCGCCGTGCTGCGGGCCAGCACCAACGCCATCGGCACGCCGACCAGCACGCACAGCAGGGTGCTGGCCGCGGCGGTCTTGAGGCTGAGCAGCAGGGCCGTCCGTGACGACGGGCTGGTGATCAACGACCAGAAGTTCGGCCAGTCGACCTTGATCGCGATGGCCAGCAACGGCAGCACCACGAACCCGGCCCCCACCGCGGCGGGAAGGTAAACCCACCGCGGCAGGTGCGTGCGAGACTCTCTAATACGTGCCTCCTTAAACCTGGCCGGGAGATCTACCCCGGCTCAACCTAGCGCTGGGCGTGTTGGGAAACGGCCAGCGTGCGGCAGTTCCGCCGGGTGCACGCGTCAGGGCTTGACAAAGCCGTACTGGGCCAGGATGTTCTGACCGGTGCCGCTCGTCACCATGGCCAGGAACCGTTGCGCCAGCGCCGGTTGCGGGGCGTTCTTCAGCACGGCGATCGGATAGACGTTCACGGCGCCGGCGGCCTCCGGAAAGCTGACGGGGGTCACCTTGTCCCCGGCGCTGTGCGCATCGGTCACGTAAACCAGCCCGGCATCCGCCTGGCCGGTGGTGACCTTGTTGAGGACGTCCGTCACGCTCGGTTCCTCGCTCACCGGGTTGAGGTGGACGCCGGTGCGGTCTTCGACCCGCTGGGTCGCCGATCCGCACGGGACCGGCTTCTGGCAGATCACCACGCCCAGCCCCGGCCGCGCGAGGTCGGCGAATGAGCCGACCTGCTTGGGGTTGCCCGGCGCGGTGACGATCACCAGCGTGTTCGAGGCGAAGTTCGTCGGGTTACCCGACACCAGTCCGGCCTTGGCGACAGTGTCCATCTGTGCGGTGTCCGCCGACGCGAAGACGTCGGCGGTCGCGCCCTGCGTCAACTGGGTGGCCAGTTCGGAGGATCCCGCGAAGTCGAATTCGACGTTGCTGCCCGCGTTTTGGGTCTTGAACTGCGCGCTGATCTGAGTGAACGCGGGCTTGAGCGAGGCGGCGGCGAACACCACCAGCCTTCCCGACCCCTGCGGGGACGGTTTCGAACCGCACCCGGCCAGGCCCGTCGCCAGGACCATCGACACCACGCCGGCCACGATCCCGATCCGCCGCATGCGTGCACCCTAACCCGCCGAGGATGCGGCCCGCTTGCGGGGCTAACGTCGCAAAAAAGTGTCCGCCGAGTAGTTATGCAAATGATCCGCGCGTCGCAGCGTCAACAATTTCGCCGACTAGCTACTGTCCAGTAACATCTAGGCAGATCGATGCCATAACGCGCTGAGATCCCAGGCAAATCCCCCGGCGTCCTGTGGATGGCCACACGGAACTGCCCGGGTCTGGGTTCAACGTTGAACACGAGGAGGTCATGGCAGTGGAGGTGCTGGTCACCGGTGGAGACACCGAACTGGGGCGCACAGTGGCCGAAGGCTTCCGCGATGCCGGTCACAAGGTGACCCTCGTGGGTGCGCGGCGCAGCGACCTGGAGGTCGCCGCCAAGGAATTGGACGTGGACGCGATCGTCTGCGACACCACCGACCCGCCAAGCCTGACCGAGGCCCGCGCCTCGTTCCCCCATCATCTGGACACCATCGTCAACGTACCGGCGCCCTCCTGGGAAGCCGGCGACCCGCGCACCTACTCGATCGCCGACACGGCCACTGCATGGCGGAATGCGTTGGACGCAACTGTGCTCTCGGCGGTATTGACGGTGCAGACCGTCGGTGATCATCTGCGCTCGGGTGGCTCCATCATCAGCGTGGTGCCCGAGAACCCGCCGGCCGGAAGCGTTGACGCCGCCATCAAAGCGACCCTGTCGAATTGGGTCGCGGGCCAGGCGGGCATCTTCGGCACCCGAGGGATCACGGTCAACGCCGTGGCCAGCGGGCGCAGCGCCCAGCCCGGCTACGACGGTCTCTCCCGCACGCCGCCGTCGGTCGCCGGCGAGGTGGCCCGATTGGCGCTGTTCCTGACCACCCCGGCGGCCCGCCACATCACCGGCCAGACGCTGCACGTCAGCCACGGCGCGCTCACCCAATTCGGCTGAGGGCGTAATCCCCCGCCGAGCGGTATCGTCGCGCCCGGCGCCGCACTACGGTAGATCGCGTGGCTATTCGACTCGGTCTGCAGATACCCAACTTCTCCTACGGCACCGGGGTGGAGCAACTCTTCCCCACTGTTCTGGCTCAGGCCCGCGAGGCCGAATCGGCTGGTTTCGACTCGGTTTTCGTAATGGACCACTTCTACCAACTCCCCATGCTGGGCGATCCCGACCAGCCGATGCTGGAGGCCTACACCGCCCTGGGGGCGCTGGCCACCGCCACCGAACGAGTTCAGTTGGGCACCTTGGTAACCGGCAACACCTACCGCAGCCCCTCGCTACTGGCGAAGATCATCACCACCCTCGACGTGGTGAGCCAGGGCCGCGCGATCCTGGGCATCGGTACCGGGTGGTTCGAACTCGAACACGACCAGCTGGGCTTCGAATTCGGCACCTTCACCGACAGGTTCAACCGGCTCGAGGAAGCGCTGCAGATCATCCTGCCGATGATCAAGGGCGAGCGGCCAACCTTCTCGGGCAACTGGTACCAGGTCCGCGAGGCCATGGCGAATCCGCGCTTCCGCGAACACATTCCGCTGATGATCGGCGGTAGCGGCGAGAAGAAGACGATCCCGCTGGCCGCGCGCCACTTCGATCACCTCAACGTGATCGCCGGATTCGACGAGCTGCCAGGCAAATTGGAGGTTGTGCGGCGGCGGTGCGAGGAGATCGGCCGGGACCCGGCGACGCTGGAAACCAGCACCCTGACCACCGTGCTGATCGACGAGAACGCGAAGGCCGACCAGGTTCCCGCCGAGATGACGCAGCGCATGGTGGTCGGCGGCCCGGACTCGGTCGCCGACCAGATCAAGACCAAAGTGGTGGACGCCGGCATCGACGGCGTGATCATCAACCTGCCCTTCTACACCCCCGGCGTGATCAGCGCGGTGGGAGAAGCGCTGCGCCCGGTCGTCGGCCTGTAGCCGCCGACGCCGCTCGTGTGGGGTCGCGGATTGGTGCCGCCGCGGTAATACTCCATGTAGCAGCGTTTACCTGTGCCACAACGGCGCAGCGCAGAAGTAAGGGGCCGGGACGGCCATGAAGAAACGAGCCCTGGCGGCGGTCGCGGCCGGCGTAGCGTTCGCCGCGCCGCCGATCGCCCATGCGGACAACAACTGGATCGCCATGGCGATCTCGGACTCCACCGGCCACATCAACATCGCCGACGGAGCGGCCAGCCAGGGCGCGGCCGAGAAGGCGGTGATGGAGTCGTGCCGCAAGAGCATCAGCGACTGCCGGCTGCTGGCCAGCGGGCAGGGCGGGTGCGTGGCACTCGTCTTGAATGCGGCCAAATCCCGATACTTCGGCGGCTGGGGTCCGACCCGCGAAGAAGCCGAAGCCCAGGCGCTCGAGCGTGCCCCCGGCGGAACGATCCAGGCAGGCCACGACCACTGTGCGGGCGAGGGCTCCAGCCAGTGATGCCGGCTTCGTGCAATAGCTGATAACTGCGCCACAGTGCCCGATGCCCACCAGGCACTTCGGCCCGCACACCGTTAGTGTTGCAAACAACACATGGGTATCAACTAGGTTTCCGGGTATCCGCCTGACTAGCGTTGTGGCTAACTGCAGTCGCGTGTCCAAAAGCCCCCGTCAGGAGCAGCGGAAACATGATCCCCCCACCGGAAACCACAGCTGGAACCGAACGTCGCCACCAGGTCGTCATCATCGGTTCGGGATTCGGTGGGCTGAACGCGGCAAAGAAACTCAAGCACGCCGATGTCGACATCAAACTGATCGCGCGCACCACGCACCACCTGTTCCAGCCATTGCTGTACCAGGTGGCGACGGGCATCGTCTCCGAAGGCGACATCGCCCCGCCCACCCGCGTCGTCCTGCGCCGGCAGCGCAACGTTCAGGTGCTGCTCGGTGACGTCACGCATGTCGATCTTGCCGGCAAGTACGTCGTATCCGATTTGCTCGGCCACACCTACGAAACCCCTTACGACAGCCTGATTATCGCCGCGGGCGCCGGACAGTCGTACTTCGGCAACGACCACTTCGCCGAATTCGCGCCCGGCATGAAGTCGATCGACGACGCACTGGAGGTGCGCGGCCGGATCCTCAGCGCGTTCGAACAAGCCGAACGCTCGCGTGATCCGGAACGACGCGCCAAGCTGCTGACGTTCACCGTCATCGGCGCCGGACCCACCGGCGTCGAAATGGCCGGGCAGATCGCGGAATTGGCGGCCCACACGCTGAAGGGCTCGTTCCGCGGCATCGACTCCACCAAGGCGCGAGTGATCCTGCTCGACGCGGCCCCCGCCGTATTGCCGCCCTTCGGCGACAAACTGGGCGCGCGGGCGCGCGCCCGGCTGGAGAAGATGGGTGTCGAGATCCAGTTGGGCGCGATGGTCACCGATGTCGACCGCAACGGCATCACGGTCAAAGACTCCGACGGCACCATCCGGCGCATCGAGTCCGCATGCAAGGTGTGGTCCGCGGGCGTGCAGGCCAGCGGGCTGGGCCGAGACCTTGCCGAGCAGTCGTCGGTGGAACTCGACCGCGCCGGGCGGGTCAAGGTGCTGCCCGACCTGTCGGTCCCGGGCCACCCGAACGTGTTCGTGATCGGTGACATGGCCGCCGTCGAAGGCGTTCCGGGCGTGGCTCAGGGCGCGATTCAGGGCGCCAAGTACGTCGCCGGCATGATCAAAGCCGAACTGGGCGGCGCCAATCCGGCAGAGCGCGAACCGTTCCAGTACTTCGACAAGGGCTCCATGGCCACCGTTTCGCGGTTTTCCGCGGTGGCCAAGGTCGGCCCGCTGGAGTTCAGCGGCTTCATCGCCTGGCTGATGTGGCTGGTGCTGCACCTGGTTTACCTGGTCGGGTTCAAGACCAAGGTCAGCACGCTGCTGTCGTGGACGGTGACGTTCCTGAGCACGCGGCGCGGCCAGCTGACCATCACCGAGCAACAGGCCTTCGCCCGCACCCGCATCGAACAGCTGGCGGTGCTCGCCGCGGAGGCGAAGCGCCCTGCGGCCGCCAGGCGGGCTAGCTAACCGGTCGGCCCGCCACGTACTGGCGCCGAATCGCGGTATTCGCGAAAGCCATTGCGGGATAGCGCAATTGGTGAATACCGGTTCGCTACGCCTCGAGGTTCTGCAGCCGCACCTGGCCGCGGGCGACCACCCGGTCGTCGGCGTCGGTGATGGTGACCAGCCACAACTGTTGGCGCCGGCCGCGGTGGATCGGCTCGGCGGCGCCGTACACCATCCCCGATCCGATGGAACGCAGAAAGTCCGTGTTGTTGTTGACTCCCACGACATTCCCGCCGCCGCGGGTGGCGAGCCAGGTGTAGGCCGCGACGCTGGCCATGCTTTCGATGATCGAGCAGTAGACACCGCCGTGCACGAGGCCCATCGGCTGCAGCAGTTTGGGGGTGACCTCGAGCTGGGCGCGGGCGCCGTCGGGGCTGAGTTCGGTGAATTGCAGCCCGATCTCCTGATCGAAGGGCGCGGTGAAATCCGGCGGCAAGGTCGTTTCCGGAGGCTGAGGCACGTTCTGTGTCTACACCATCGGTCGATGTCGGCGCTCGCGGCGGGACGGGCGCCCAAGAAACGGCTGAGCCCCGTGCCGCTGGGACACGGGGCTCGCCGATCGAGGCGACCGGGGGTCACTGCAGCCCTCAGGACTCGCCGCGGTCGTCGTTCGCTCGACTCGGTTAGCATAGGCAAGGCTGTCCTAATTTCGCAAGCACCAATTCGGCCGGCCGTGGGAAGCTTTGGGTACGACCGTCGGTAGTAACCCGGAGTAGGATGTTGCTCGACGCTCAGGAGAGAACGCACTATGGCGAAACTGACCCGGCTCGGGGATCTGGAACGCGCCGTGATGGACCACCTGTGGTCCGCGCCGGAACCGCAAACGGTCCGGCAGGTCCACGACGCGTTATCCGCGCGACGCGACCTTGCCTACACGACGATCATGACCGTCCTGCAACGGCTGGCCAAGAAGAATCTGGTCTCCCAGATCCGGGACGACCGCGCGCACCGATACGCACCCGTGCACGGCCGCGACGAGCTCGTCGCCGGCCTCATGGTCGACGCGCTGGCCCAGGCCGAGGATTCCGGCGGCCGGCAGGCCGCCCTGGTCCACTTCGTCGAGCGGGTGGGCGCCGATGAAGCGGACGCCCTGCGGCGAGCGCTCGCCGAACTGGAAGCCAATCAACGCAACAACTCGCCATCCGCTGGCGCGTTGACGGAGGACTGAGGGAGACTGACAGCGTGTCCGCGCTGGCCTTCACCATCCTCGCGGTGCTGCTGGTCGGTCCGGTGCCGGCCTTGTTGGCACGCGCGAGCTGGCCGCTGCGCGCTCCCCGCGCCGCGATGGTGTTGTGGCAGGCCATCGCGCTGGCCGCGGTCCTCTCCGCATTCAGCGCCGGCATCGCGATCGCCACTCGGCTGCTCATGCCCGGTCCCGACGGCCGGCCCACCACCAGCATCGTCGGCGATGCCGGCCGGCTCGGCTGGCCGCTGTGGGCGGCATACGTCGGCGTTTTTGCGCTGACCGTGCTGGTCGGCGCCCGATTGGTGGTCGCGGTGATGCGGGTGGCCATCGCCAACCGGCGACGGCGCGCCCACCACCGCATGGTGGTCGATCTGGTCGGCGTCGGCCACGACGCCGCGCTCCCCCAGCCCTGCGCCCACACGCGCGACCTTCGCGTCCTGGATGTTGCGCAGCCGCTGGCCTACTGCCTGCCCGGCGTGCGCAGCCGGGTGGTGGTCAGCGAGGGGGCGCTGAGCACGCTCGCCGATGCGGAAGTCGCGGCGATCCTCACCCACGAGCGGGCTCATCTGCGAGCCCGGCACGACCTGGTTCTCGAGGCATTCACCGCGGTGCACGCCGCGTTCCCGCGGCTGGTGCGCAGCGCGAACGCTCTCGGCGCGGTTCAACTGCTCGTCGAGCTGCTCGCCGACGACGCCGCCGTGCGCGCGGCGGGGCGCGCTCCCCTGGCGCGGGCCCTGGTTGCCTGCGCGTCCGGGCGGGCGCCGTCGGGCGCGTTGGCCGCGGGCGGCCCCAGCACGGTAGTCCGCGTGCGCCGGCTGTGCGGCGATGGCAACAGCCTGGCGCTGTCGGCGGCCGCATACCTCGCGGCGGCGGCCGTGTTCGTGGTGCCCACCGTCGCATTGGCGGTCCCGTGGCTCACGGAATTGCGGCGCCTGTTCAACCTCTGAGGCGACGCCGGAGCCATCACCCCGGGCGGGCGCATGTCCGCTGTGCCACAGTGTGACGGAAAGCTTTTGGGCAAGGTTCTCCGACTGAGAGACGAGGCGAAGACATGGGTTCGTCGGATGCACAGACCGCGACCGCGCAAATCGGCGTCACAGGCCTGGCGGTAATGGGTTCGAACATCGCTCGCAATTTCGCGCGGCACGGTTACACGGTGGCGCTGCACAACCGGTCGGTCGCCAAGACCGACGCGCTGCTCAAAGAGCATGGTGACGAGGGCAAGTTCGTGCGGTCGGAGACCATTGCGGAGTTTCTGGACGCCTTGGAGAAGCCGCGGCGGGTGCTCATCATGGTCAAGGCCGGTGACCCCACCGACGCCGTCATCAACGAGCTCGCCGACGCCATGGAAGAAGGCGACATCATCATCGACGGCGGCAACGCCCTCTACACCGACACCATTCGCCGCGAGAAGGCGATGCGCGAACGGGGCCTGCACTTCGTCGGCGCCGGAATCTCGGGCGGGGAGGAAGGCGCGCTCAACGGCCCGTCGATCATGCCGGGCGGCCCCGCCGAGTCGTACAAGTCGCTGGGCCCGCTGCTCGAGGAGATCTCCGCGCACGTCGACGGCGTCCCGTGCTGCACCCACATCGGCCCGGACGGCGCCGGTCACTTCGTCAAGATGGTGCACAACGGCATCGAGTACTCCGACATGCAGCTGATCGGCGAGGCCTACCAGCTGCTGCGCGACGGGCTCGGCAAGACCGCCGACGAGATCGCGGATGTGTTCGACGAGTGGAACAAAGGCGACCTGGATAGCTTCCTGGTCGAAATCACCGCGCAGGTGCTGCGGCAGAAGGACGCCAAGACCGGCAAGCCGCTCGTCGACGTCATCCTCGACGAGGCCGAGCAGAAGGGCACCGGCCGCTGGACGGTGAAGTCGGCTTTGGACCTCGGCGTGCCGGTGACCGGCATCGCCGAGGCCGTATTCGCCCGCGCGCTGTCGGGTTCGGTGACGCAGCGCAAGGCCACCACCGGGCTGGCCTCGGGCGAGCTGGGAGCCAAGCCGGGAGATGCGCAGCAGTTCGTCGAGGACGTCCGTCAGGCCCTGTACGCGTCCAAGATCATCGCTTATGCGCAGGGCTTCAACCAGATTCAGGCCGGCAGCGCCGAATACGACTGGGGCGTCACCCCGGGCGATCTGGCCACCATCTGGCGCGGCGGCTGCATCATCCGGGCGAAGTTCCTCAACCGCATCAAAGACGCGTTCGACGAAGACCCCGACCTGCCCACGCTGATCGTCGCGCCCTACTTCCGCAGCGCGATCGAGGCCGCGATCGACGGCTGGCGCCGCGTCGTGGTGACCGCCACGCAGCTGGGCATCCCGATCCCGGGCTTCTCCTCGGCGCTGTCCTACTACGACGCCCTGCGCACCGAGCGGCTGCCCGCGGCGCTGACCCAGGGCTTGCGGGACTTCTTCGGCGCGCACACCTACGGCCGGATCGACGACGACCCGGACAAGCGGTTCCACACGCTCTGGAGCGGGGACCGCAGCGAAGTGCCCGCCTAGCGGGGTACTACTGGAGGACACGAGGGGGCACGGCGACGACGATGAGATTCCTGGACGGGCATGGGCCCGGCTACGACCTGACGTACAACGACGTCTTCGTCATGCCGGGCCGGTCAGAGGTCGAGTCGCGCTTCGACGTCGACCTGTCCACCAACGACGGCTCGGGCACCACCATCCCCGTGGTGGTGGCCAACATGACCGCGGTGGCCGGGCGCAGGATGGCCGAGACGGTCGCGCGCCGCGGCGGCCTGGTCATCCTGCCGCAGGATCTCCCGATCACCGCCGTGCAGCAGACGTTGGATTTCGTCAAGAGCCGTGACCTCGTTCTCGACACCCCGGTGGTCCTGGCGGCCGACGATTCGGTGTCGGATGCGACCGCGCTGATCCACAAGCGTGCGCACGGGGTCGCCGTCGTCGTCTTCGAGGGCCGCCCGATGGGCCTGGTCAGCGAATCGTGCTGCCTCGGCGTTGACCGGTTCACCAGGGTGCGTGACGTAGCGATCACCGACTTCGTCACCGCCCCGGTCGGCACCGAGCCGCGCAAGATCTTCGACCTGCTCGAGCACGCCCCGATCGGGGTTGCCGTGGTGACCAACGCGGACGGCACGCTGGCCGGCGTGCTGACCCGCACCGGGGCCGTCCGGACCGGCCTGTACGCCCCGGCGGTCGACGCGCGCGGGCGGCTGCGGATCGGCGCGGCCGTCGGCATCAACGGCGATGCGGGGGCCAGGGCGCGCTCCCTGGCCGAGGCGGGCGTCGACGTGCTCGTCATCGATACCGCGCACGGGCATCAGGTGAAGACACTCGATGCGATCCGCACGGTGTCCTCGCTCGAACTGGGCGTCCCGCTGGTGGCGGGCAACGTCGTCTCGGCGGAAGGCACCCGCGACCTGCTCGGCGCCGGGGCCGACATCGTCAAGGTCGGCGTCGGGCCGGGGGCGATGTGCACCACCCGGATGATGACCGCCGTGGGCCGCCCGCAATTCTCGGCTGTGGTCGAATGCGCTTCGACGGCAAGGCAATTGGGAGGGCATGTGTGGGCCGACGGCGGCGTCCGCCATCCGCGGGACGTGGCGCTGGCGCTGGTGGCCGGGGCGTCCAACGTGATGATCGGATCGTGGTTCGCCGGCACCTACGAATCGCCCGGGGACCTGATGCGCGATCGCGAGGACCAGCCCTACAAGGAGAGCTACGGCATGGCGTCCAAGCGGGCGGTGGTCGCCCGCAGCGCCGCCGACACCGCGTTCGAGCGCGCGCGCAAAGCGCTTTTCGAAGAAGGCATTTCGACGTCGCGGATGGGATTGGACCCCGACCGCGGCGGCGTCGAGGACTTGATCGACCACATCACCTCGGGCGTGCGCAGCACGTGCACGTACGTCGGCGCCGCCAACCTCACGGAGCTGCATGAGCGCGCCGTCGTCGGGGTGCAGTCGACCGCGGGCTTCGCCGAAGGCCATCCGCTGCCACTGGGTTGGTGACCCGTTCGGCCCGGAATGGCGAGGGCTATGCGTCGGTGTTCGGACGTTCCAGCGCGTAAAGCGACATCCGCCGGTTGCTGGCGTCGTGCTCCCCGAGGAACGTGCATCCGGCGTTCTCGCACAACCGACGCGCCGCGGTGTTGCGGTGATCGGGGTCGAACATGATGCGCCGGCAACGGGGCTCCATGGAAAACGCGCTGGCCACGATGCGCGGCAACAGCATCGGGCCCAGCCCCCGGTTCACCAGGGCCGAGTCGGCGATGGCGGCGTGCAACCCCAGGTCATAAGCCTCGGCCTCATAGTAATGTGAAATCAAATCCTTTGCGCCCCAATATAACTCGAGATACGCGCAATCCTTTCCGCGGATGCTTCCGAGCAGTGGTCGCGAATACGTCCCGTCAAGCTGTGCGCCCAGATGCCGCTCCCACCGCGACGTCGGCCAGTCGTATTCCCAGGCCGCCGCCAAGTGCGGGCGGTTCATCCACTCCGACACCATGCCGGCATCCCCGCGTCGAGCGACCCGCAGCGCGAACGGCGGCTCCAGGGCGGGTACCGGCGGCGGGCCTATGCGCGCGATCTCGTCGGCGATGTCGAAGCGCTCGCGCGGAAGTGCTTGCGCGGATGGGGTTTGGGGAGGGGCTTCGGGCGCCATAGTGCGCACAGCCTACCGAGTAAGGTTAGGCAACCCATAGTCGGGTGGCGGGTGGCGGGGTGGCGCCGACGAAACCGGTGGTCGGCCGCGCGCGGGACGGACCGGGCTACCATAAGTCAGCAAAGACGGAGGCGACCGCGTCCGCACCGGATTCAGGCAGCGAAGGGATCGACGTGCCGCAGGCACCCGTGCAGGCCATGGGATTTCGGGTGCGGCAGCCGTCGGACGAGCCGCCCGATGCGGAGCCTCCCCCGTCGGATCTCAGCAGGCAATCGGCCAACGGGCGGCTTGACCCATGAACGTCACCGTCACCGTGCTCAGCGTCGTGGCCATCGCGGTGCTCATCTTCGGCAACGCGATCTTCGTCGCCGCCGAGTTCTCGCTCACCACGCTGGACCGCAGCGCCGTGGAGGCGAACGCCCGCGGCGGCGGACGCCGTGACCGGGCGATCCGACGCGCCCACCACAAGTTGTCGTTCCAGCTATCCGGCGCTCAATTGGGCATCTCCGCCACCACATTGGCGGCCGGCTATCTGACCGATCCCATGCTGGCCGACCTGCCGCATCCGTGGTTTGACGCGATCGGGATATCCGACCGGGTGGCCGACGCGATCATGGCGTTCCTGGCGTTGGTCATCGTCACCTCGGTATCGATGGTGTTCGGCGAGCTGGTCCCGAAGTACCTGGCCGTCGCCCGACCGCTGTCCACCGCGCGGGCCGTCGTGGGCGTCCAGCTGCTGTTCTCCTTGTTTTTCACCCCGGCGATCCGGCTGACGAACGGCGCGGCGAACTGGATCGTGCGCCAGCTGGGTATCGAGCCGGCCGAGGAGCTGCGCTCGGCGCGGTCGCCGCAGGAGCTGCTGTCGCTGGTGCGTTCTTCGGCGCGCAGCGGCTCACTGGATGCGGCCACCGCATCGCTGGTGCGGCGCTCCCTGCAATTCGGCGCCCGGACCGCCGAAGAATTGATGACGCCCAGGTCGAAGATCGTGGCGCTGCAGACCGACGACACGGTCGCCGACCTGGTGGCCGCGGCAGCGGAGTCGGGGTACTCGCGCTTCCCGATCGTCGATGGCGACCTCGACGAAACCGTCGGCATCGTGCACGTCAAACAGGTGCTGGCCATCCCGGCGGCCGAGCGGGCGGGCACGCCCCTGATCACGGTGGCGCAGCCCGTTCCCGTGGTGCCGTCGACGCTGGACGGCGACGCCGTCATGGGCGAGATCCGCGCCAACAGCCTGCAGACCGCGATGGTCGTCGACGAATACGGCGGCACGGCGGGCATGGTGACGGTCGAGGACCTGATCGAAGAGATCGTCGGCGATGTCCGCGACGAACACGACGACGCCACCCCGGATGTGGTGGCGGCCGGAACCGGTTGGCGCGTCTCGGGGTTGCTGCGCATCGACGAGGTCGCCGCCGCGACCGGCTTCCGCGCGCCCGAGGGACCCTACGAGACCATCGGCGGACTGGCGTTGCGTGAATTCGGCCACATCCCGGTGGCCGGTGAAACGGTCAAGTTGCCGGCCCTGGACGCCGACGGGTTGCTGGACACGTCGCTGAGCTGGCAAGCGACCGTCATCCGGATGGAGGGGCGCCGCATCGACCTGCTCGAGTTGATCGAGCTGCGCGGCGACAGCCCGGCGGCCGGGGGCTCCCGATGAACAACACCATGGGCGTGTTCCTGGCGATGCTGCTGATCGGCGTCAACGCCTTCTTCGTCGGGGCGGAATTCTCGTTGATCTCGGCCCGGCGCGACCGCCTCGAAGCGCTCGCCGAACAGGGCAAGGCCCGCGCGGTCACGGTGATGCGCGCCGGAGAGCAGCTGCCGGCCATGCTGGCGGGGGCGCAGCTCGGAGTCACCGCCGCCTCGCTGCTGCTCGGGCGGATCGGCGAGTCGGCGGTCGCCGACCTGCTGCGCACGGCACTGGGCCTGACCACCATTCACCCGACGCTGCTGCACACGCTGTCGTTCGCGATCGCGTTGGCGATCGTGGTGACGCTGCATGTGCTGCTGGGCGAGATGGTGCCCAAGAACATCGCGCTGGCCGGTCCCGAGCGCACGGCGATGCTGCTGGTGCCGCCCTACCTGGCCTATGTGCGAGCCGCGCGGCCGTTCATCGTGTTCTACAACAAATGCGCCAGCGTGGTGGTGCGAGCACTGGGCGTGGAACCCAAGGAAGAGCTCGAAATCAGCGTCTCCCCCGTCGAATTGAGCGAGATGATCGCCGAATCGCGATCCGAAGGGCTGCTGGACCGCGAGGAGCACACCAGGCTGACCCGGGCGCTGCAAATCGGCACCCGCGTCGTTGGCGACGTGGCGGTCCCGCTCGCCGATGTCCACGCGGTGCGGGTGGCCGCGGCGGGCACCGGCCCGACGGTCGGCGCCGTCGAAGAGGCCCTGGCCCAGACCGGCTACTCACGGTTCCCGGTGGCCAACGTCAACGGCGACTTCATCGGCTACCTGCACATCAAGGACATGCTCACGCTCGGTGACGACCCACGGACGGTGATCGACCTGGCGATGGTGCGGCCGCTGCCGCGGCTGCCCAAGTCACTGCCGCTGGCCGACGCTTTGTCGCGGATGCGCCGCAGCAACAGCCATCTCGCGCTGGTGACCGGCGCGAGCGGCGACGTGGTCGCGATGGTGGCCATGGAAGACCTGGTTGAAGACCTCGTCGGCACGATGCGCGACGCATAGGGGTACAGGTCGCGAAGCGGGACCGCAGCGAGCCCGTATGATTTTCAACGGCTACCAGTCAAGAAAGTGCTGGACGGCGCAGGATCCCAGGCGCACAGGTGCGTTGCTGGAATTCGATCCCCGGGCTCGCCGCAGCGGCATGGTTAGAGCTGTCAGCGCGGCTTGACCTGGTGTGGCAGGTTTGGGCGGATACGCTCACCAGGCTGCTGCTCGGTACGCTGAAGACATTGCCACTCCGAGCCAATGGCAGCTTGGTGAGGCTTCATTATGGAGGAGAAACATGACTGATCGCGTGTCGGCGGGGAACCTGCGCGTCGCCCGAGTGCTCTACGACTTCGTGAACAACGAGGCCCTGCCCGGCACCGACATCGACCCGGACAGCTTCTGGGCCGGAGTCGACAAAGTCGTCACCGACCTCACGCCGAAGAACCGGGATCTGTTGAACCGCCGCGATGAGCTGCAGGCCCAGATCGACAAGTGGCACCGCCAACGCGTGATCGAGCCGTTCGACGTCGAGGCGTACCGCCAGTTCATTACCGAAATCGGTTACCTGCTGCCCGAACCCGAGGATTTCACGATCACGACGTCCGGCGTCGATGACGAGATCACCACGACCGCGGGACCGCAGCTGGTGGTGCCGGTGCTCAACGCCCGGTTCGCGCTGAACGCCGCGAACGCGCGCTGGGGCTCGCTCTACGACGCCCTGTACGGCACCGACGTCATCCCCGAGAGCGACGGTGCCGAAAAGGGCACCAGCTACAACAAGATTCGCGGCGACAAGGTCATCGCCTATGCGCGCAACTTCCTCGACCAGGCGGTGCCGCTGGAATCCGGGTCCTGGGCCGACGCGACGGGACTGGCCGTCGAGGACGGCCAGCTGAAGGTCGCGACCGCCGACGGATCCGTTGGCCTGGCCAGCCCGGAGAAGTTCGCCGGCTACACCGGCGAGCTCGGCTCCCCCGACTGGTCGGTGCTCCTGGTGAACCACGGTCTGCACATCGAGATCCTTGTCGACCCCGAGTCGTCGATCGGCAAGACCGACCGCGCCGGCATCAAGGACGTGATCCTGGAATCGGCCGTCACCACGATCATGGACTTCGAGGACTCGGTCGCCGCCGTCGATGCCGACGACAAGGTGCTGGGTTACCGCAACTGGCTGGGGCTGAACAAGGGCGACCTGTCCGAGGAGGTCGCCAAGGGCGGCGAGACCTTCACCCGGGTGCTGAACCAGGACCGCACCTACACCACGCCCGACGGCGAGGGCGAGCTGACGCTGCCGGGCCGCAGCCTGTTGTTCGTCCGCAACGTCGGCCACCTGATGACCAACGACGCCATCGTCGACGCCGACGGTAACGAGGTGTTCGAGGGCATCATGGACGCGCTGTTCACCGGCCTGACGGCGATCCACGGGCTCAAGACCGGGGATGCGAACGGCCCGCTGGCCAACAGCCGCACCGGTTCCATCTACATCGTCAAGCCGAAGATGCACGGGCCCGACGAGGTCGCATTCACCTGCGAGCTGTTCAGCCGCGTCGAGGACGTCCTGGGCCTGCCGCAGGCCACCCTCAAGGTCGGCATCATGGACGAGGAGCGGCGGACCACCGTCAACCTCAAGGCGTGCATCAAGGCCGCGGCCGACCGGGTGGTGTTCATCAACACCGGCTTCCTGGACCGCACCGGCGACGAGATCCACACGTCGATGGAGGCCGGTCCGATGATCCGCAAGGGTGCGATGAAGAACACCACCTGGATCAAGGCCTACGAGGACGCCAACGTCGACATCGGCCTGGCCGCCGGCTTCAAGGGCAAGGCGCAGATCGGCAAGGGCATGTGGGCGATGACCGAGCTGATGGCCGACATGGTCGAGCAGAAGATCGGCCAACCCAAGGCGGGCGCCACCACCGCGTGGGTGCCCTCGCCGACGGCCGCCACCCTGCACGCGATGCACTACCACTACGTCGATGTGGGCGCCGTGCAGGAGGAGCTGGCGGGCCAGAAGCGCACCAACATCGACGAGTTGTTGACCGTCCCGCTGGCCAAGGAACTGGCTTGGGCCCCCGAGGAGATCCGCGAGGAGGTCGACAACAACTGCCAGTCCATCCTCGGCTACGTGGTGCGCTGGGTCGCCCAGGGGGTCGGCTGCTCGAAGGTGCCCGACATTCACGACGTGGCGCTCATGGAAGACCGTGCCACGCTGCGGATTTCGAGTCAGCTGCTGGCCAACTGGCTACGCCACGGGGTGATCACCGAGGAGGACGTGCGGGCCAGCCTGGAGCGGATGGCGCCGCTGGTGGACGCGCAGAACGCCAAGGACGCGGCCTACCTGCCGATGGCGCCCAACTTCGATGACAGCATTGCGTTCCTGGCCGCCCAGGACTTGATCCTGACCGGGACGCAGCAGCCCAACGGCTACACCGAGCCGATCCTGCATCGCCGCCGGCGCGAAGTTAAGGCCCGCGCGACGCAATCAAATTGAGCTCGTGCCTTAATCGGGCTCGCGGAGCATCGGTGCCGCTGACGACTAAGATCAGCGGCGGGTTCACAACAAGTCGGATGGATCGACGGAAAGGCGACGGACACCGCTATGGGTAGGCACAGTTTGCCCGACCCTGGGGACTCCGTCGACGAGCCATACGAAAGTGGCGACACCGACGACCGTCGCCGGGACGCCGTCGGCGAGGACTACGCCGACGAGGGTGACTATCCGGTCGAGGACGACTTCGACGCCGAGGATGACCCCTACGCCGCCGAGGACGCGTTCGAGGCCGGCACCGCCGACGATTACCCGGAGTTCCCGGCGCCGCAGCCCGGGCCGCCGAGCGCGGAGCCGCCCGCCTCGTCGCCGTCACTGTTCGGCCGCGGCCACCGCGGCCTCGGCGATTGGCGGGGCGGCCATCGCAGCGAGGGCGGCCGCCGCGGAGTCAGCATCGGCGTGATCGTGGCCCTGGTCGCCGTCGTCGTGGTGGTGGGCAGTGTGATCCTGTGGAGCTTCTTCGGTGATGCGTTATCCAACCGCTCGCACCAGGCCGCCGGGCGTTGCGTGGGCGGTAAGGAGACGGTCGCCGTCGTCGCCGACCCGTCGATCGCCGACTCGGTGCAGCAGTTCGCGGAGACCTACAACTCCTCGGCCGGCCCCATCGGCGACCACTGCGTGGAGGTCAGCGTCAAACCGGCCGGCTCCGACGCGGTACTGAACGGCTTCATCGGCAAGTGGCCCGCCGAGCTGGGCGGGCAGCCGGCGTTGTGGATTCCGGGCAGCTCGGTCTCCGCCGCGCGGCTGGCCGGGGCCACGGCGCAGAAGACGATCACCGACAGCCGCTCGCTGGTGACGTCGCCCGTGGTGCTCGCCGTCCGCCCGGAACTCCAGCGGGCGCTCGGCAACCAGAACTGGGGGGCGCTCCCGGGGCTGCAGACCAACCCGAACGGCTTGGCCGGCGTGAACCTGCCGGCCTGGGGGGCGCTGCGGCTGGCCCTGCCGATGACTGGCAATGGTGACGCGGCGTTCCTGGCCGGGGAAGCGGTGGCGGCCGCATCGGCACCTCCCGGCGCCCCGGCAACCCAGGGCACCGGCGCGGTGCGCGCCTTGCTGAGCGCGCAACCGAAGGTGGCGAACAACTCGCTGACCGAGGCGATGGACGCGCTGTTCGGACCCCCTGACGCGGCGACCGCCCCGGTGCATGCGGTGATCACGACCGAGCAGCAGCTGTTCCAACGCGGCCAATCGTTGCCCGACGCGAAGGGCACGTTGGCGTCCTGGCTACCGTCCGGGCCGGCGCCGGTCGCCGACTACCCCACGGTGCTGCTCAGCGGCTCGTGGCTGACGCGGGACCAGACGTCGGCGGCCAGCGAGTTCGCCCGCTTCATGCACAAGCCCGACCAACTCGCCAAGCTGGCAAAGGCCGGCTTCCGGGTCAACGGCGTCAAGCCGCCGAGCAGCCCGGTCACCACATTCCCGGCGCTACCGGCGACGGTGTCGGTGGGTGACGACGCGATGCGCGCGACGCTGGCCGAGGCGATGGCCAGCCCGTCGAGCGGGCTGGCCGCGACCATCATGCTCGACCAGTCGATGCCCGGCCAGGAGGGCGGGAAGTCGCGCCTGGCGAACGTCATCGCCGCACTGCAGGACAAGATCAGGGCGCTGCCACCCACCTCGGTGGTGGGGCTGTGGACGTTCGACGGCCACGAGGGACGTTCGGAGGTGGCCGGCGGGCCCCTGGGCGACCCCGTGAACGGCCAGCCGCGTTCGGCGGCGCTGACCGCAGCGTTGGACAAGCAGTACTCGTCGCCGGGCGGCGCCGTGTCGTTCACCACGCTGCGCATGATCTACCAAGAGCTGCAGGCCAATTACCACCCGGGCCAGACCAACTCGATATTGGTCATCACGGCGGGTCCCCACACCGACCAGAGCCTGGACGGCCCCGGGTTGCAGGATTTCATCCGCAAGAGTGCGGACCCGGCCAAGCCCATCGCGGTGAACGTCATCGACTTCGGCGGCGACCCGGACCGCGCGACGTGGGAAGCGGTCGCCCAGCTCAGCGGTGGTGGCTACCAGAACCTCGCCACATCGGCGTCCCCGGACCTCGCCGCGGCCATGAACGCCTTCTTGAGCTGAGCGGGCCTGCGAGCGGGTGCCTGTCACACTCCGGGCCTAGCATCATGAGCGCTACCGAAGGAGCGCCATGAGCATCGACTTCACCCCGGATCCCCAGCTCTACCCGTTCGAGTCGCGCTGGTTCGACAGCTCGCAGGGGCGCATGCATTACATCGACGAAGGCCCCGCCGGTTTCGAAGGGCCGCCGATCCTGCTGTGCCACGGCAACCCGACCTGGAGCTTCCTCTATCGCAACATCGTCATCGCGCTGCGCGACAGATTCCGCTGCATCGCACCGGATTACCTCGGGTTCGGGCTGTCGGACCGGCCCGCGGCGTTCGGATACACCATCGAGGAGCACGCCCGGGTGGTCGGCGAGTTGGTCGACCACCTCGGCCTCGAGAGCTTCCTGACGATGGGCCAGGACTGGGGTGGGCCCATCAGCATGGCGGTCGCGGTGGAGCGCGCCGAGCGGGTGCGCGGCGTCATCCTGGGCAACACCTGGTTCTGGCCGACCGACGAATTCACGACGAAGATGTTCAGCCGGGTGATGTCGAGTCCGCCGCTGCAATACGCGATCCTGCACCGCAATTTCTTCGTCGAGCGTCTGATCCCCGCCGGAACCGAGCACCGGCCGAGTGATGCGGTGATGCAGCACTACCGGGCGGTGCAACCCGGCCCCGAGGCCCGCAAAGGCGTCGCCGAGATGCCCAAGCAGATCCTGGCCGCCGGACCCCTGCTGGCGCGGCTCGCCCGGGAAGTGCCGGCCAAGCTGGGCGCCAAACCCGCCCTGTTCGTTTGGGGCATGAAGGATTTCGCGTTCCGGCCCGGCCCCACCCTGCCGCGCATGCGCGCGACCTTTCCCGACCACGTCGTCGTCGAACTGCCCAATGCCAAGCACTTCATCCAGGAGGATGCACCGGATCAGATCGCCGCGGCGATCATCGACCGCTTCGGCTGACCAACCCTGCGCGACTTAGGCGAACGCCTCCACCGGCGGGCACGAGCAAACGAGGTGGCGGTCGCCGTAGGCGCCGTCGATGCGCCGTACCGGCGGCCACACCTTCGGCCGGAAGTTCTTCCCGAGCGGATAGGCGGCCTCTTCCCGCGTGTACGGGTGCTGCCAGTCGGCGATCAACAGGCATTCGGCGGTGTGCGGCGCGCCGCGCAGCGGATTGTCGTCAACGGGCCACTCCCCCGCACCCACCCGGTCGATCTCCCCGCGGATGGCGATCATGGCTTCGCAGAAGGCGTCGACCTCGGTCAGGCTCTCGCTCTCGGTGGGCTCCACCATGAGCGTGCCGGCCACCGGGAAGCTCATCGTCGGCGCGTGAAAGCCGTAGTCGGCCAAGCGCTTTGCGACATCGTCGACGGTGACCCCGGTCGACTTGGTGATCGGGCGCAGATCCAGGATGCACTCGTGGGCGACCATGCCGTTCTCGCCGGTGTAGAGCACCGGGAAGTACTCGTCGAGCCGGCGGGCGATGTAGTTGGCCGACGCGATCGCGGTCAGCGACGCCGCCCGCAGGCCGTCGGCGCCCATCATCCTGATGTAGGCCCAGCTGATCGGCAGGATCGAGGCGGACCCGTAAGGCGCCGACGACACCGGATGACCTTCGGGCAACTCGGGCGCATGCGGGTGCCCGGGCAGGAACGGGGCCAGGTGCGCGCGCACCGCCACGGGACCGACCCCCGGTCCCCCGCCCCCGTGCGGGATGCAGAACGTCTTGTGCAGGTTCAAGTGGCTGACGTCGCCGCCGAACTTCCCCGGCCGAGCCAGGCCGACGAGCGCGTTGAGGTTGGCGCCATCGACATACACCTGGCCGCCGGCGTCGTGGACGGCCGCGCAGATCTCGGCGATGTCGTGTTCGTAGACACCGTGGGTGGACGGATAGGTGATCATCAGCGTCGACAACGCGTCGCCGTGCTCGGCGACCTTGGCGCGCAGGTCGTCGAGATCGACGTCCCCGTTGTCGTGGCAGGCCACCACCACCACCCGCATGCCGGCCAACGCCGCCGACGCCGCGTTGGTGCCGTGCGCGCTGGACGGGATCAGGCAGATGTTGCGGTGGGGTTCGCCCCGGCTGGCGTGGTAGTCGTGGATGGCCAGCAGCCCGGCGTACTCGCCCTGCGAACCGGCGTTGGGCTGCAGCGAGACGGCGTCGTAACCGGTGATCTGCACCAGCCAGCTCTCCAGGTCGCTGATCAGCCGGCGCAGGCCGGGGGTGTCCGACGGCGGGGCGAACGGATGCTGACGCGCGAATTCCGGCCAGGTGATCGGTTCCATCTCCGCGGCGGCGTTGAGCTTCATCGTGCACGAGCCGAGCGGAATCATGCTGCGGTCCAAGGCGATATCTTTATCCGCCAGCGTGCGCAGGTAGCGCATCATCGCGGTTTCGGTGCGGTACTGCGTGAACGCCGGATGGGTGAGGAACTCCGAGGTGCGGGTCGCGATGTCGACGGCGACGGGCTCGGCCGCCGACCCGGCGAAGGCTTGCAGAACCGCCGCCACGTGCGCGTCCGTGGTGGCCTCGTCGCAGGCGACCGACACGTGGTCGTCGTCGACGCGCCACACGTTGACGCCGTTCGCCTTGGCCGCGGCCACCACCTCGTCGGCGCGCCCCGGCACCCGCGCCAGCACGGTGTCGAAGAACGCGTCGTGCACCAAGGCTGTGTTGGCCGCCGAGCCCAGGGCGGCGGCAATGGCCTCGGCGTGGGCGTGCACGCGGCGGGCGATCTGCACCAGACCGTCGGCCCCGTGGTAGCTGGCGTACATCGCGGCCATCACCGCTAGCAGCACCTGCGCCGTGCAGATGTTGCTGGTCGCCTTGTCCCGGCGGATGTGCTGCTCGCGCGTCTGCAGCGCCAGCCGGTAGGCCGGCGACCCGTCGGCGTCCAGCGACACACCGACCAGCCGGCCCGGCAGCTGGCGGGCGTGCTTGGAATGCACCGACAGGTATCCGGCGTGCGGGCCGCCGAATCCCATTGGCACACCGAATCGTTGGGTCGTTCCGAACGCAACGTCGGCACCGATGTCGCCGGGTGGGGTGATCAGCGTGCACGCCAGCAGGTCGGCCCCGACGGCAACCAGCGCGCCACGTTCGTGGGCCTGCTCCACCAGGGCCGCCCAGTCGGTGACGCGGCCGCTGGCGCCGGGCAGCTGGGTGATGACGCCGAAGAAGTCGCCCTCGGGCAGACCCTCGCGTAGATCGGCGGTGACGATCTCGATGCCCAACGGCTGGGCGCGCGTCACCAACACGGCCGCGGTCTGAGCGAACAGGTCGGCGTCGACGACCAGCCGGTTCGACGTGCCGCGGGTCGCGCGGTGCATCAGCGTCATGGCCTCGCCAGCCGCGGTGCCCTCATCGAGCATCGAGGCGTTGGCGACTTCCAGTCCGGTCAGGTCGGCAACCATCGTCTGGAAATTCAGCAGCGCCTCCAGCCTGCCCTGGCTGATCTCGGGCTGATACGGCGTGTAGGCGGTGTACCAGGCCGGGTTCTCCAGCACGTTGCGCAGCAGCACCGGCGGGGTGAGCGTGTCGTAATAGCCCTGCCCGATCATGGACACGGCCACGGTGTTGGCCTCGGCGAGCGCCCGCAGCTCGGCCAGGGCCTCGGCCTCGGTGACGGCCGGCGGCAATTCATCCAGCCCCGGTGCCGCACCGCTGCCGGTGAGCTTGTCGAGGATGCCCGCCGGGACGGCCTTGGCGGCCAGCTCGTCGAGCGAGTCGACTCCGATGACGGCCAGCATGGCCGCGACGGCCTGGGCGTCCGGACCGATGTGGCGGGCGGCGAAGGTTGTTTGCTCGGGCACTGGCGAAACTCCTGGTGGCAGAGACGAAGCGTGCAAGGGAGAGGACTAGCGGTCCTCTCCCTCTGTCTTCACCCGTGCGCCGGGCGCCTGAGAGATTCGGCGCCCGCTGATGTCTGAGCGCCTTTCCCCATCGGCGGGTGTCGACCGCTAGGGTCGGCACCGCTTTCCAGAGGCATCGTTAACTCGGGCGGTCCGGGTGCCTGAGAGGTTAGCGGAGAGGTGTTGCTCCTTCGGCGTCCGTGGCTGGCCGTCACGGAACTCTCCCGCACGAGTGCGATGCGGAGCCCAGTTTACCCGGTCGAGCGAGTGCGCTTAACCGATCTTGCGGTCACGGGTCTTGCGCCGGGACGCCAGCTCGTCTTCCGGGGTGGCGATCGATTCGCCGCCGTCGGCGCGCTCGCCGGGGAAGTCGGCGATCACGCCGGTCAACTCGCGCATTGCGCCCGACACGGCGATACCGAACACGCCCTGCCCGCCCTGCAGTAGGTCGACAACCTCTTCGGCGGAGGTGCATTCGTAAACCGTGGTGCCGTCGGAGAACAAGGTGATGTTGGCCAGATCCTGCACGCCGCGCTGGCGCAGGTGATCGACGGCGACCCGGATGTTGTGCAGCGAGATCCCGGTGTCGAGCAGCCGCTTGACGATCTTGAGAACCAGGATGTCCTTGAACGAGTAGAGCCGTTGGCTGCCCGAGCCCGCCGCGCTTCGGATCGACGGCACCACCAACGACGTGCGCGCCCAGTAGTCCAGCTGGCGGTAGGTGATTCCGGCGATCTGGCAGGCGCTGGGACCGCGATACCCGACCAGCTCGTCCGGTACGGAGTCGTCGGGAAACAGTCCGGGCTGCACGGGCACTTCCGGTGCGGCGGTCGGATGGTCAGCTAGGTCCAGCTGTTCTTGGCGTGGCTGCTCGCTCACGGTGCTTCCTCTCGCCGATCGCGCTTTCGTTTCCAGCTGCGTCACTGGCTGCGTCGCAGCCACGTTTGCTCAGGCCCGAGTGCTAGAGAGCTTACGCTGTTCGATAGCTACCGCGCCCTTAAGTCGTCATCAAAGTATGGCTGCCGTCGGGCCAAGTGAGGGCGCTATCCGCCAGGCGTGTCGACATCCCGAGATCCACCCGTGATGTCGGTGTCCAGGGTAGTACCCGACTGCCGCGCCGCGCCAAGCCGCTCGGACGCTCCCGAAACCCGGCTAAGTGGCCTTGAAGTCGTCCGGAGACACGCTGTCGAGAAACTCCTTGAACTTCTCCACCTCGTCCTCGCGGACGGCGGTGCCCCCCTCTTCGTCGGTCTCGTCGGGGATGAGCAGGCCGGCCTGGGCCAGCACGGCCTCCTCGACGTAGATCGGAACACCGACGCGCAGCGCTATTGCCACCGAATCCGACGGCCGGGCCGACACGGTGATGTTGCGGTCGAAGACCAGATCGGCGTAGAAGGTGCCCTCTTGCAGATCGACGATCCGCACCTCTTTCAGCGAATGACCAAGCGCGGCAATGACATCCCTGATCAGATCGTGTGTCAGGGGGCGGGGCGGCTCGACACCTTGCTGCTCGAGCGCGATGGCGGCAGCCTCCGATTGACCGATCCAGATCGGCAGGTATCGGTCGCCGTCGGTCTCGCGCAGTAACAGGACCGGCTGGTTCTGCGGCTGCTCAACGCGAATGCCGACAACACGAACTTCACCCATTTGTGTCTGCCCTCCGCATATGCTGCCGTGTCGGTTCTTGGCGCAACGACGACGCCGGATCGTCGCTATGCCGCTGAAAACCAAGCTATCGACGAAGTCTAGTCCTCAGCGATGCAGTACGTCGCGAACGGCGGATTTGATCAGCGACGTGTGCAAGGTGATGGCGAGGGCCGCCACCTCACGCGCCAGGTCGTCGGCGCGATCGCGGGCGCCGGCCTTGTCGGCTTTGACTAGCGGCCCGGCGATTTGGGCGATCAGGTCGGATTGCCGGTCCGCTGCCGAGCGGAAAGCACGCAGATGCCGCGGCTCCACACCGTATTCCGACAACGCTCGCGCGCATTGCAGAATGACCACGGCGTGTTCATCGAAGAAGCCGCCCGGGCCGGTGGTGATCACGCCCGCCTTGAGCAGTGCCGTCAACAGGTCGTCGCCCACCCCGGAGCGCTCCAGCAGATCTTCACGACTCAGCCGGATGCTCGACGGCGCCACCGCCGCCGCGTCGGAACCGGCCCCGGAGCCCGGCTCGGCACCGGCCTCCCCGACTCCGGCCACCGACACCAGACGTGGCCCGGCGTAGGGCGAGCCGAAGGGCGGCAGTTCGCCGTCGGGCTGCGCGTCCAGTTGCGACCGGATGACCTTGAGCGGTAGGTAGTGGTCGCGCTGCGCGGTCAGGATGAACCTCAACCGGGCGCAGTCGTATGCGGTAAATCTCCGATAACCCGACGCGGCGCGCTGGGGCGTCACCAGTCCTTCGGCCTCCAGGAAGCGAATCTTGGAGATCGTGACATCGGGAAAGTCCGGCCTCAACAGTTCCAGGACCGCCCCAATCGACATCCCGGCCAGTGCCGGGCTATCGGGTGCGCTCACTAGCCTCCGGATCCTCCGTCCTCACCCTGCTTGGGCCCGGTCAAAAACACCAAGCGGAACTTGCCGATCTGTACCTCGTCGCCGTTGGCGAGCACCGCCGAGTCGACGGGCTCCCGGTTGACGTACGTGCCATTCAGGCTACCGACATCGACCACGCTGAATTCGTTGTTTTCCAACCTGAATTCGGCGTGGCGGCGACTGACGGTGACGTCGTCCAGAAAGATGTCGCTGTCGGGATGCCGGCCGGCGGAGGTGATGGGCTGGTCGAGCAGGAAGCGCGACCCCGCGTTAGGCCCCCGTTTGACGACCAGCAGCGCGGAGCCTGCCGGGAGGCCTTCCACCCCGGAGACCGCGCTCTCGGTGCCCGCCTGCGCGGGAGCGTCCAGTTCATTGAGGAAGTCGGCACGAAAGACGGAAGTCGTCTCCACCGTGACTTCGTCAGAGGTCTGGTCTTGGGGACTTCCGGAGTCCATATCCGTCACGCGCTGCTCCTCACTGGCCGCTGTGGCGTTGTCTGACCGGGCCGCTCGGCCGGCTGCTCACTGGGTTTTCTCGCCCGGTACTGCCGATTACAAGACTCGTGCGTTCAAGTGTCGATGTGTCGACGGTACCGCGCATAGGCCTGCAATGTGCCCCCCACCCGACGATCGGAAGACCGATTGCCCGCCTTCCCCCCGCCGGCCCGCCGCACCGCTCGCGTCGCCGCGCGGGGCTGGCAGGCACATTAGCAATCGTCATTCGGTCAGTGTTCCGCGGTAGGCCTCGGCGTCAAGCAGCGACGAAATGGCCGACTCCAGCGCGGCGACGTCCGGCACCTGCACGTCCAGCAGCCACCCGCCCCCGTAGGGCTCGGAGTTGACCAGCTGCGGGCTGCCTTCCAGATCGGCGTTGACCGCGGACACCGTGCCCGACACCGGGGCGTACAGATCCGAGACCGATTTCGTCGACTCGACCTCGCCGAACGATTCACCCGCGGTCAGTTCGGTGCCCACCTCGGGCAGCTGAACAAAGACGACATCGCCCAGGGCCGACTGCGCAAAGTCGGTGATACCGACGCGCACGGTGTCCTCACCGCTGCGGCGAACCCACTCGTGTTCGGCGGTGTAGTGCAGATCGGGCGGGATATCGCTCACAAGTCGTCCTGTTCGGTTGGGAGAATTGCTCACTTGACGGGCTGAGCGTATTGGTGCGGTTTTGGTTGTCGCAAGGTGGTCACGTCCACCCGGTCGGCCTGCCGGACGGACATCCGCGCACCGACGCGCTTGATGCTGTCCTCGGCGCCGCCCGGAATGTTCATCGCCGCGGCCAGGGTGGGCGGATCGCCAATCGCCAGAATCGAATACGGGGGCGACAGCGTCTTGGCGTCGACCGTCAGCGAGCCAGGCATACCCACTACCCAGGTATCGACACCGACTCGGACGGATTGGTGCGCGTCGTTGATTTCGATCGCCTCGGCACCGGCGGCACGCAGTTCGTTGATCACGTCGAGTATCACCTCCGGCGAAACCCCCGGCCCGGGGTCGTCGATCGTGACGGTGACGCCCGGCCCGGTGGCGCCGACCGCGCCGGCCAAGATGGACAGCGCGGCCAGCTTGGCCTGCGCGGCCTGGATGGCGGCCTGGTCGTTATTACCGGACGCCTGCAGCGAATTCAGCGTGTTCTGCAGTTCATTCACTTCGGCGTTGAGGGTGGCCTCGCGCTGACGTAGCGAGTCCAACAAGACCAACAAGTCCGCGGGGCGCGCCGTTTCCAGCGAATCGCCCGATTCGTTCTGGCGGACCTGCGTGACGATGGCGACGCCCAACAGCAGACACAACAGGGCCGCCAACATCCCGAAAGCCAGCCGGGAACGACCGCCGCGGACCAGCGCGGACAGTCCCGTGCGGCGCACCGGCCCGATCTCCGGGCGGGGGCGTTTCGCGGGAAGTTCGTGGCGGCCGTGCTGCGTAGGGCTTGCTGCGTCACCACTTTCGGCGGCGCCGTCCGCCGGGTCCTGGCTCACGCTGGCCTCCTCCCGGTCATAGCGCGGTTCCTGCACATCGCTCGTTCACGCCCCGAACAGCCGGCGCCGCAGGGCGGCGGCGTTGCCGAAGATGCGGATTCCCAACACCACGATGATCGCCGTGGACAACTGGGTGCCGACGCCCAGCTGGTCGCCGACGTACACGATCAGTGCGGCCACGAAAACGTTGAACACGAAGGAGATCACGAAGACTTTCGGATCGAAGATGCGTTCCAGATAGGCGCGCAACCCGCCGAACACCGCGTCCAGCGCCGCGACCACCGCGATGGGCAGGTACGGCTGGACGACCTCGGGCACGGCGGGGTGGAAGACCAGGCCGAGCACGATGCCGATCGCCAGCGCCGCGATGCCGATCATGCTTGAGTTCCCGTCCGCGACTCGCAAAGCCGTAGATGCCTGTCGAGGGCTGTTCTCACTGTGGCCCAATCTGTTTGGCGAACTTGATATCCCGGATCGATCCCGCGGGCAGCGTCAGCCCGTCGGCGGCGTCGACGGTGACGACGACACCGTAGGAGACCTCAAGCAGCTTAAGACGCTGTCGGCCGGAGCTCTGGTCGAAGACGTCTCGCATCGCGCGGGGCGGCCCCACCGCCAGGATCGTGTACGGGCTGCTGGTGGGATTGTTGTCAACCAGGATCGCGCCGCCGGCTTGCCGGATGGTCACGTTGGGCCCGATGCGGACCCCGCCGACCGAAATCGCCTCGGCGCCGCTGGCCCACAACGAGTTGACGACCAGCTGCAGATCCCGGTCCAAAATGATCTGCCTGCTGCCGCCGAGCCGCTGCTTGGAAACGTCGGAAAGGTTCGGGCTGGCGCCCGGGTCGGTCACGGTGACCTTCAGCCCGGGGCCGATGACCGCCGTGCTGGCCGCCGCCAGGCCGAGCGCATCGAGGCGGGCCAGCAGCCGCTGCCCTTCGGCGTCGTCGGCCAGTGCGCGGCGCTGCACGCCATCCACCCGGGCGGACAGTTCGGTGCGCCGCTGGGCGAGTTTGGCCGCGGTGTTCTCGGTGGAACGCACATTGCCCAGCAGCAGTTGCTGCGCCGAGCGCACACCGGGCGCCACCGAGCGGGCCTGCGCGACGGCGGCGGCGAAGACCGTGGCGATCAGCAGCGCCGCCAACGCCTGCCACAGCCAGCCGAAGGCGCGGTCGCGCCCGTGCCCGTGCCCCGCGGCGTCGCTGCGTTTGGCCGCCGCCGCGGCGTAGCCGGGGTCCAGGTGCTCGGAGAGCAGGGCACGCAGCAGGGACGGCACCGGGATCAGCTGCGGGCGCGCCGCCACGTGGGCGCTGCGCCCGGCGTTGGGGTCGTAGCCGCCGAGCAGGCGGTCCGGGTCAGCCATGTTCGACCGCCTTCGGCGCCGCGGGCGGGCGTCCGCCGTGTTTGACCCGGGGCATCCGGCGCAGCACCAACGTCATCTGCACCACGTACTGCGTGAACGCCCAGAGGTAGCCGTACATGCCCCAGATCAGGAACGCCCAGCCGCAGGCCCCGACGACCCTGCTCCACAGGGCGTCCCACGTCCCGAGCAGCACCAGCGGAAAACCGGACATCAGTGCGAACGTGGCGGCCTTTCCGATGTAGGTGACGGGCAGCGCGGACAGCCCGCGGCTCCACAGCAGCGGCAGCGTCGCGGCCAGCAGCCCGTCGCGCACCAGCAGGATGGCGACAAACCACCACGGCACCATCCCGCTCAGCGCCATCACGACGGGAACGCAGACCATGTAGAGGCGGTCGACCGCCGGGTCGAGCAGAACGCCGAGCCGCGACGACTGATCGAGCAGCCGGGCGATCTTGCCGTCGGCCCAGTCGGACGCACCGCTGAACATCAAAATCCCGACCGCCCAGCCGTTGGCGTGCGCGAACAGCAGGGCGTAGACGAACACTCCGATGAGCACCAGGCGGATCGCGCTCAGCGCGTTGGGGACCGTCAGCACCCGATTGGGCGGAAGCGCCGGCTCCATAAGCCGTGACCTTAGTCGAACGCCGAGTGCTCGGCTGGACGCACACTCGGTCCCCGGTGTGCGGCTGGACGCACATTCGGCGCCCGCCGTCGACCTAGCGGAAAACGCCGGGCAGGCTCAGCGTGGACAGCGTGTCGTCGGACAGCGGGTTGTCGTTGACCATGTAGGTCCACGTCGAGGTGGGCCGGGCCAGCTTGGACAGATCCAGGCCCTGTTCCTCCTCGAGGACGTTCGCCGTCTCGAACGTCTGCTGCGCGGCCTCGATCGCATCCGCGGCCAGCGACGCGAACGCGTCGACGGCCAGCCGGTGGAACTCGTCCAGCGGATTCTGCCGGCCCAGCGCCCGCAGGTGGATGCTTTCGCGGATGTCGGCGAGGTACGCCAGATGATCGGCCCAGCCGCGGTCGAGGTGATAGAGCATGATCTGCCGGCAGATCTTCTCGAGGTGATCCTCGGGAATGTCCTTCGACAACTCCTTGTACCGCTTGGGCGCCAGCTCGGCGAGCTCCTCGCGCGCGCTTGCGGTGCGCAGCAACGTGTTTCGCCGATCGACGATGATGGCGCGCTGCTGGGCGATCAGCTGGTTGTAGCGCCAGGTATTGGCGTGCACGTCGAGCATCCGGCCCTCGGCGACGCGCTGGGCGTGGTCGAGCAGCCCGGCCGCCTTAGGGCTGACGATCCGGCCGTCTTCGTCGGTTTCCATCGGAAGCTTGTTGTGGTCGAGGTTGGCCGCCACCACGTCGTCTTCCCAACTCGAGAAAAACACGGACGAGCCGGGGTCGCCCTGGCGTCCGGCGCGGCCGCGCAGCTGGTTGTCCAGCCGCTCGGTGTGATGCCGTCCGGTGCCGACCACGTGCAGCCCGCCGAGTTCGGCGACCCTGTCGTGGTCGGCTTCGTCGGAGCCGCCGAGCCGAATGTCGGTGCCGCGCCCCGCCATTTGCGTCGACACGGTGACCGCCCCGTACTTCCCGGCCTCGGCGATGACCTCGGCTTCCTCGGCGTCGTTCTTCGCGTTGAGGACCACCGCGGGTACGCCCCGGCGCAGCAGCCGCTCGTGCAGTTCCTCGGATTCGGCCACGTCCCGCGTGCCGACCAGCACCGGTTGCCCGGTCTCATGCACCTCGGCGATGTGCGCGACGACCCCGTCGTTCTTGGCCGCGGCCGTGATGTAGACGCGGTCGGACTCGTCCTCCCGAATGTTGGGCTCATTCGGCGGAATTGGGGACACGCCCAGCTTGTAGAACTGGCGCAGCTGCTCACCGGCGGCCAGCGCCGTGCCGGTCATGCCGCACACGGTTTCGTAGCGATTGATCAGTGCCTGCACCGTGATCGTGTCGAGCACTTCCCCGGTTTCGGTGGTCTCGATCCCCTCCTTCGCCTCCACCGCGGCCTGGAGGCCGTCCGGCCAGCGCTGCAGTTGGGCGATGCGGCCGCGGGCGGCGTTGATCAGGTGCACCGCGTCGTCCCGGACGATGTAGTGCACGTCGCGCTGCAACAGCACGTGCGCGTGCAGCGCGACGTTGACCTCGGTCAGGGTCGTGCCGACGTGCTCCTCGGAGTAGAGGTCGATGCCACCGAGCGCCTTCTCGACCTTGCGTGCCCCGACGTCGGTCAAATGGACGTTGCGGCTGTCGGCGTCGGTCTCGAAGTCGGTGTCCGGTTTCAGCTGGCCGACCAGCTTGATGATCTCCAGCCGCGGCGTCTCCCGGTGCGTGGTACCCGCGAGCACCAGCGGCACCAACGCCTCGTCGACGAGCACCGAGTCGGCCTCGTCGATCAGGGCCACGTCGGGGTTGGGTGACACCAGGTCGTCGACGTCGACCACGAGTTGATCGCGCAGCACGTCGAAACCGATCTCGTTGACCGAGGCATAGGTGACGTCGCAGCCATAGGCGGCGCGGCGCTCCTCGCTGGTCGACTCGGCGGTGATCCAGCCGACCGTCAACCCCATCGCCTCGATGAGCGGGCCCATCCACTCCGCGTCACGGCGGGCCAGGTAATCGTTGATGGTCACCACGTGCACATGCCGCCCGGCCAGCGCGTAGCCCGCAGCCGCGATCGCTCCGGAGAGCGTTTTCCCTTCACCCGTGGCCATTTCGATGACGTCGCCGGCGAGCATGCGCAGCGCACCCAGCAGCTGCACGTCGAACGGGCGCAGCGTGGTCGCCCGTTCGGCCGCCTCCCTGGCGACCGCGAGGAATTGCGGGATGTCCTCGGACTCCGCGAGATCGTCCAGCTTGAGCAGACCGGCGGCCTTGCGGAGCTGCTCGTCGGTAAGGCCGGCGGCTTCCTCGTCATACTCCGACGAGTCGGTGACCCGGGAAAGGGATCGGTTGCGGTTCTTTTCGGTGCTGGCGCCGAGCAGTCGCCAAAATCGGCTGCTCAGGCCGCCGGGCTGCGCGCGGGAGGTCTTTGGCACAGGTCAACGGTACGCGGTGGGCCGCCGCGTGAGCTCAGGCCAGTCGGCGACGATGCACGCCGCGTCGCGGCGTGAGGTGGGGGTACCTCCCAGCTGCGCAGCGGCGAGGGGGCAAGGCGACTCATCAGGCCAGGTTCGAGCGGCGTGGGTAGGCGACGTTGGGGTCGGTGAGGACGTTGACGACGGCGGGCAGGCCGCTGGCGAAGGCGCGTTCCAGCGCGGGCCGCAGCTCGGCCGGCGCGGAGACCAGCTCGCCGTGGCCACCCAGGGCACGCACCACCTCGTCATAGCGGGTGCCCGGACGGAGTTCCGCCACCACCGAATAGCCGTACAACGCCTCCATGGGGTGCTTTTCCAGCCCCCAGATTCCGTTGTTGCCGATCACCGAGACGACGGGCACGTTGTGCCGAACCAGGGTGTCCCATTCCATGCCGCTGAAGCCGAAGGCGCCGTCGCCCTGCAGGAGGACGACCTGACGGTCCGGCCGGGCGAGCTTGGCGGCCAGGGCGTAACCGGGGCCCGAGCCGAGGCAGCCGAAGGGGCCGCTGTCCAGCCAGCAGCCCGCTTGGTAGCTGTCGATCACCCGTCCGGCGTAGGACCCGAAGTCACCGGCGTCGATGACGACGATCGCGTCGCGGTCCAGCATCGGCGCCAGCTCCGCATACACCCGCATGGGGTGCAACGGGACGCGGTCGTCGGCGAGCTCGGCCTTCTCCTTGCCGCGCGCCTCGGTTTCGGCCGCCCGCAGGTCGTCGATCCACGCTCGATGATCGGTCCCGCCGCCGGCCGCCAGCGCCGCGAGTGTCGACAGCAGGTCCCCGTAGAGCTCGGCCTCAACCGGTCGGGGATGGTTGCGCTCGGGTTCGGCCCGATCCACCACGATGAGCTTGGTTTGTGGCCCGAACACCGTACCGAAGCCGAGCCGGAAGTCCATGGGGACGCCGACGATCAGCGCAACGTCGGCCTCCCCCAACGCTTTTCCACGCACCCGGGAGAAGGCCAACGGGTGATCGGCGGGCACCGCGCCGCGCGCCATCCCGTTCATCAGCACAGGGATTTGCAGTTCCTCGGCGAGGCGCAGCAGCGCCGCCTCCCCGTGTCCCCACCAGACGTTGGTGCCCGCCATGATCACCGGCCGCTGCGCCGCCGAGAGCAGGCCGGCGGCGCGACCCAGCGCACCGCCATCGGGAGTGGGCCCCGGCGGCAGGTTGGTGAGGGCGCCGGGGCGGCCGTGATCCTCGGACATGGAAAACACGTGGTCCATGGGGAAGTCGACGAACCCGACGCCCGACGGGGCGCCGACCGCCGCCAGCAACGCCTCGTCGACGAGCCGGCCGGCGTCCCCGGCAGATTGCGCCGTGGCGGCGAAGCGGGCCAGCGGTGCCACGAACGGCACGTGATCGATTTCCTGCAGCGAGCCCATGCCCCACCGCTGCGCGGGCGCCCGGCCGCCCAAAACGACCAGGGGCGACTGGTTCTGCTGAGCCGCCGCCATCGCGCTCATGCCGTTGGTGACGCCCGGCCCCGCGGTGAGCGCGGCGACGCCGGGCACCCTCGTCACTTTCGACCACCCTTCGGCGGCGAAGGTCGCGGTCTGCTCGTGACGGGTATCGATCAGCCGAATCCCTTCCTCGCGGCAGCCGTCATAAACGGAAAACAGGTGGCCACCCGACAACGTGAAGACGGTGTCGACACCGCTGGCGCGCAGGCGCCGCGCGATCAGCCGGCCGGCGTGCAATGTTTGTGTGGAGATGGCGTCGGTGCTCATAACCGCAGCCTATCTAGATCCTTCGGGTACCTTCGCCGGAGGATTTGAAGTTCCGGCAGAGTCCACCAGCTCGACCCCGAGGAGATAGCGACCATGGGCCCGAAGCCGTTCAAGCCGTCGATCGACTGGTCCACGGCCGCCGTGGATTCCCTGCGGTGGGTAGCGATCGCGTGGGTGATCAGCGCGGTGGTGCTGTTCATTGCGCTAATCGCCTTCAGGTACCTCACGCCCTGGGGCCAACAGTTCTGGCGGATCACGCGCGGTTATTTTGTCGGAGCGCACAGCGTGCGGGTGTGGGTGATGCTGGGCGTGCTGTTGCTGTCCGTACTCCTGTCCGTGCGGCTGATGGTGTTGCTCAGCTACCAGGGCAACGACCTGTACACCGCGGTACAAAAAGCGGTGCAGGGCCTCGCCGCCGACGACGAAAACGTCAAACAGTCCGGGATACACGGCTTTTGGATGTCGATCGCGATCTTCAGCGTGCTGGCGGTCTTGTACGTCATCCGGTTCATGGTGGACATCTATCTGACGCAGCGGTTCATCATCGCCTGGCGGATGTGGCTGACGGCCAATCTCACCGACGACTGGCTCGCCGGCCGGGCTTACTACCGGGACCTGTTCATCGACCACACCATCGACAACCCCGACCAGCGCATCCAGCAGGACATCGACATCTTCACCGCGAATGCGGGTGGCACCCCGAACATCCCCTCGAACGGGACCGGCAGCACCCTGCTGTTCGGGGCCGTGAACGCGGTGGCCTCGGTGATCTCCTTCGCCGCGATCCTGTGGAACCTGTCCGGCAGCCTGACCGTGTTCGGCGTCGAGTTCCCGCGCGCGATGTTCTGGACCGTCCTGATCTACGTGCTGGTGGCCACGCTGGTGGCGATCTGGCTCGGCCATCCGCTGATCTGGCTCAGCTTCAACAACGAGAAGTTGAACGCCGCATTCCGTTATGCCCTGGTCCGATTGCGGGATGCCGCGGAGGCCGTGGGCTTCTACCGGGGCGAGCGAGTGGAGCGGGCGCAATTGTGGCGGCGCTTCACCCCGATCATCGACAACTACCGCAAGTTCGTCCGCCGGACCATCATCTTCAACGGCTGGAACTGGTCGGTGTCGCAGGCAATCGTTCCGCTGCCGTGGGTGATTCAGGCGCCGCGCCTGTTCGCCGGCCGGATCGACTTCGGCGACGTCGGGCAGAGCGCGACCGCCTTCGGCAACATCCAGGATTCGCTGTCGTTCTTCCGCAACAACTACGACGCGTTCGCGGCCTTCCGCGCGTCGATCATCCGGTTGCACGGGCTGGTCGACGCCAACGACAAGGGCCGCGCGCTGCCGACCATCCTGGTCAAGCCGAGCGAAGAGGCGCCCGTCGAGCTTCGCGACATCGAGGTGCGCACGCCGGCCGGTGATCGGCTGATCGACCCGCTCGATGTTCAACTCGCCGAGGGCGATTCGCTGGTGATCACCGGGCGCTCCGGTGCCGGCAAGACCACGCTGCTGCGCAGTCTGGCCGAGTTGTGGCCGTACGCGTCCGGAACCCTCTGCCGTCCGCAGGGTGACAACGCGACGATGTTCCTGTCGCAGTTGCCGTACGTGCCGCTGGGCAGCCTGCGCACCGTGGTGTGCTACCCGAACTCGCCGGACGACGTCTCCGATGCCGAACTGGGCGAGGTGCTCACCAAAGTCGCGCTGGCGCCACTGGTGGACCGGCTCGACGAAGAGCGGGACTGGGCCAAGGTGCTGTCCCCGGGCGAGCAGCAGCGTGTCGCCTTCGCGCGGATCCTGCTCACCAAACCCAAAGCGGTCTTCCTGGACGAGGCCACCTCCGCGCTGGACGAGGGCCTGGAATTCGCGTTGTACCAGCTGATGCGGACCGAGCTGCCGGACTGCGTGGTGGTCAGCGTCAGCCATCGGCCGACCGTTGAGCAGCACCACGAACAAGAGCTGCAATTGCTCGGCGGCGGGCCGTGGCGGCTGGGACCCGTGGAGGAAAAGAAGGAACCCGCGCGCGTCTAGCGTTCTCGGGCCGCGTGCGTTCCGGCGCGGGGCCTTAGCGCGCCTTCGCTCCCCCGGCCCCTCGGGCCGCGTGCGCTCCGGCGCGGCGGCCGAAGAACGAGCCCTCCCCCAGCTGCGTGCCGCTGGCGTAGCCCTTACCGTCCTGGGCGATGTTGGACGCGCACGCCCCGGCGGCGTACAGGCCCGGCACGACGGTGCCGTCCTCGCGTAGCACCTCGCCGTCCACGGACGTGGCGAGCCCGCCGATGGTGAAACCGGCGTACATCGCCTTACCCAATGACATGTCGAACGCCCCCCATGGCCCGTGATCTTGTGCCGCAAGGAATTCGGGCTGCTTGTGAAATTCGGGGTCCTCGCCGCGGGCGGCGTTGGCGTTGTAACGGTCCAGCGTCGCGACCAGGTTGCCCTCCGGAATGCCAAGTGCGGCTTCCATTTCCGGGACCGTCTCCCAGCCGTCGATCAGCGGGACCAGCGGCATCTTGGGGTGCTCCAGGTGCGCCTCGTCGACGATGAGGAACGCCGCGCTGTCCGGCTGATCCATGATGAACCCGGAAGTCCTGGAGTGGTAGGAATCCTCGGCGACGAAGCGCTGTCCCAGCTTGTTCACGATGATGCCCGTCAACAGGATCGACGGCGGGTAGGGCGGAGCCGTGATGAAAATCTGGTCCATGTGCTCGGTTGCGCCGCCGGCCGAGACGCCCAACCGGATGCCCAGGCCGTCGTCGTAGGTGTTGCCCAGCACGAACGGTTTCTCGGCCAGCTTGGGGGTGTACTTGGCAACCATCTCCGGATTCATCACGAATCCCCCGGCAGCGACGATCACCGACTTTGCTTTGATCGCACCGGTTTCGGAGAACTGCTTCCACATGACGCCGCTCACCGCGCCCGAACCGTCCACGATGAGTTCGGTCGCGCCTGTCTCGTACCGGATCTGCACGCCCAGGTTCGCGGCGCGCTTCAGCAGCAGATCGATCACCATGCTGGCGCCCCCGGTGTCGCCGGGCACGGGCACCTTGTGGCCGCGCGGCGCCGGCACCGCCTGCTCCAAGAAGGGCCACACCTTCTCGTTGCCGGTGAACATCAGACCCTCGGTGTTGGGCTGGATGACCGCCTTGCCCGGAAAGTAGCTGCGCTCGAATTGAAAACCCAAGTCTTCCAGCCAATTGAAGTGCTCGACGCTGCCCTCGCAGTAGGCCCGGATCTTCTCGTGATCCGGCTGCCGGGACACGGCGACCAGGTACTTGTACATCTCCTCGGGCGAGTCGGCATGGCCCGTCGCCTCCTGAACCGCCGTTCCTCCACCCAAATAGAAGTGCCCGCCGGCCAGCGACGTCGTGCCGCCCGCCGCCGCGGCGCGCTCCAGCACCAGCACCTTCGCCCCGGCGGCCGCCGCGCTGACAGCGGCGCAGCCGCCGGCGATGCCGAAGCCGACCACCACCACGTCGACGTCATCTGACCACGACGTCACGTCTTCCGCGCTGACCGTCGCCGGTATCTCGGTGCTCATTGGCGCTGCTCCTGTTTGATGTAGTCGTAAAACGCCCTCATCTCGGGCGCGATGTACGCGATCTCGACAAACGGCACCGCCGCCTGCGGCGCTGACACATAGGCGAACTGAATCCCGCCGGGCATCACGCCCTGCTGCACGACCGCGGCGCCGAATTCCACCGCCTCGGCCAACACCGCGTCGAACTGCCCGGGGCTCTCCGCCTCCACGCAAATGTGGTGCAGGCCGGGCCCCGATTCGCGCAGAAAGTCACTATAGATGTTCTCCCCACGGACGGGTTGGATCAGTTCCAGCTGCATGTCGCCGAGATAGCTCAGCGAGATGCTGGCGACGAAATCGGCCGGCTTGCCAAGGTAGCTGCAGGAATCCGGAGCAAAGTGCACGTCGGGTATCCGGACCCATTTGCGCACACCTAACAAGCCGGTGAGGGCGGTTTCCGTGGCGTCCAGGTCGGTGGTAACCCACGCGATCTGCGTCGGCGATTGAATGGGAAGGGTCATCGTCTCGCAGAATAGTCCAGTGGCTCGGCAGCCAGAAAGGGCCGCGAAAACTTTGCCATGGCGAGCGGCTGCATTGCCACGCATGCTGGGTGAACGTGTTCTAATTCCGCGGGTGGCCGGCCCCGGCCGTCAATGTTGGCTCAACACGTCCACCAGCAGCCGAAGCTGCGCGTCGAACACCGCCTCGGGGTCGGTCAGGGTATCGGCGCCGTATTGCCCGAACACCTCGAGACTGATCGCCCCCAGCACCCCCGCCCACAGCAGGAAGCACTTGGCGACCACCTGATCGTCGCCGGGAAACCCGAACTCCTGGCGAATCCGCTCAAAGTCCGACGACATCGGTTGGGGCGCAACGGTATCGGTCAGCCTGATGTCGCCGGTGGCGATGCCGGACGCCACGGCGTCGAAGAAGGCCGCCACCACCCGGGTTCCCACGGCCACGGTGCGCTCCGGCGGTGCGTGATAGCCGGGCACCGGGCTGCCGTACAGCAGGGCCCAGCGGGCCGGGTGCGCGACGGCCCACGCCCGTGTTGCCCGGGAAATGGCGATGACATCGTCGCTCCAAAGGTCCCCGACCGCCTCGCGGGCGCGATCGACGGCGTCGGCCAGGTCGGAGTAGGCGTCGACCAGCAGCAAAGTCAGCAGCTCGTCGCGGCTGGACACGTAGCGGTACACGGCCGACGACACCATGCCCAGGTCCCGGGCGATCGCACGCACGGACAACCCGGCCGCACCGCGGTCGACCAGCTGCTGGCGACCGAGCTGGATGATGCGCGCCTCGATCTGCTGCCGGGTCTCCTGGCGTTTGCCCACGCGGTCAGTCTGGCATAACCGAGATCACCGCTCTTGCTTTCTGGTCAGGAGTGTGGCAATGTCCCCGCCTTAGAGAGCAGTGCTCTCGGTAGGTTGGCGAGAGAGGATGCGACATGTCCACCCGATACGAAGAACCGAGCGGGGTCGTGCGAGCCGCCAACGCGGTGATCCGCTGGCTTGCCGAGATGGGTGTCAGCATCGCCGGCACCCATGCGCTGCGGGTGCGCGGGCGCAAAAGTGGGAAGACGCGGGCGGTCGTCATCAATCTGCTGACCGTTGACGGGGTCGACTACCTGGTCTCACCGCGCGGCAACACCCAGTGGGCCCGCAACGTTCGGGCAGCGGGCGTCGTCGAGACCGGCCCGCGCTGGCGCCGGCATCGCGCCAGGGTCAGCGAGGTGGCCGACGCGGCCAAAACGGAACTGCTGCGGCGATATCTGGAGCGCTGGTACTGGCAGGTCAAGGACTACGTCGCCGGACTGACCCCGGACAGCACCGACGAGGAGTTCCGCGCCGTCGCACCCACGATCCCGGTGTTCGCCCTCGCGGAGGCGGACGAGGCCCGCTGAATCGCCTAGCGGGCGCCCCCGCGCGTCACACCGAGGTCCTCACGGACTTCCTCTGAGGTGGCCCGCCACGACACCGCCGCCGGGAAATCCCCCCACACGCTGTTGAAGATCCCCACGAGCAGCCCCGGACCGGCGCTGGAAGGCAGGTACACCGGGCCGCCCGAATCGCCGTTGTGGCTCTGCACCCCGTGCGACATGGTGAACCAGCCGTTGTTCACGCTCTCCACCGTCCCGCAGGTTTCGCCGGTGCTGACACCGAAGTGGCAGATCGCCTGTCCGGGGGCGAGCGCCGCCGCTGGATTCGAGATCAGTGGACGCCCGCCCGGCAGGACGTTATTCGCCATCACGCCGTTGTCCAGCACGATCGCCTCGTAGTCGGTGATCAGCTGGTCGGTGGCCACCGTCGTGCCGCTGGGGGTGTTGTCCCGGAAGGCGGCCAGGCGGCCGATCACGGCCCCGCCCCGGTCTGTGACGACGCCCGCGCCGCCGCGGCAGTGCCCCGCGGTGAACGCGATCTTGAGGTTGGGGTCGACGTAGCCCAGCGTGCAGACGCGATTGTCCTGGCGGATCTCCATGCCCGGATAGACCATGACGGGGTCGGCCTTGGCCGGGGCGGGCGGCATCCATTGCGCGAACGCGGCCACGGTGATCGACGCGGTGAACGCTCGCATTGCCAGGCGACGCACCATCAACTCCGATCCGTCCGGGCCAAATCTCGACCGATTTGAGATTACGGCGTGACTTTCCGTTACGCAGAAGTCTTCGCGCCGTCCGCCGCCGGTGTTACGGAGATGTCGCCAGGGAAATGGCGGCCT
Organism: Mycobacterium sp. 852002-51613_SCH5001154; assembly: GCF_001667425.1. NCBI lineage: Bacteria > Bacillati > Actinomycetota > Actinomycetes > Mycobacteriales > Mycobacteriaceae > Mycobacterium > Mycobacterium sp. 852002-51613_SCH5001154. Next base: position 98,336 of record NZ_LZII01000049.1, read on the forward strand.
CGGTGCGGTCCGCGGTGCGTGGGGCCCAGCCCGGCGGGCCGAAGACATAGCCCAGCCGGTCGCGCAGCCGGGTCGCGGTGCGCCAGTCGTGGGCGATCGCGACGTATTCCCGGGTCTGCAGCTTCCAGATGTTGAACGTGTCGACCCGCTTGGTCAGGCCGTAATGGGGGCGGAACAACTCGGCCTGGAAGCTGCCGAACAGCCGGTCCCAGAGGATGAGGATTCCGCCGTAGTTCTTGTCGAGGTAGATCTGATCCATCCCGTGGTGCACCCGGTGATGTGACGGGGTGTTGAAGACGAATTCGAAGACCCGCGGCAGCTTGTCGATCCGCTCGGTGTGCACCCAGAACTGGTAGATCAGGCTGATCGAGAAACTGAAGAACACCATCCAGGGCGGAATCCCCAGCAGCGGCAGGGGCACCCACATCAGGATTTCGCCGCTGTTGTTCCACTTCTGGCGCAGCGCGGTCGCGAAGTTGAAGTATTCGCTGGAGTGGTGGGCCTGGTGCGTCGCCCAGATCAGCCGCACCCGGTGCGCGATCCGGTGATAGGCGTAATACAGCAGGTCAACCCCGAGGATGGCGATGACCCAGGTGTACCAATGGGCGGCCGAGAGGTGCCACGGCGCCACATAGGCATAGATCGCGGCGTAACCGAACAGGGCCAGAGTCTTCCAGGCGGCGGTGGTGCCCACCGAGACCAGCCCCATCGAGATGCTGGCCAGCGAGTCGCGCGTGAGGTATGCGCCGGAGACCGGCCGCGCGTTTTCGACGATGCTCTCCAGCTTTCGGGCCGCCGCCCATTCCAGCGTCAACAGCAACAAGAAGAAGGGAATGGCGAGCAGCACAGGATCCCGCATCTGCGGGGGCAGCGCGGACACGAAATCTGAGAGCGCACTCACAGGGATAAGACTACGACGAACCGCGGGACAGTCGGGTCGCCTTGGTCCGGCATGCGGTCCACACTGTGCTGACGGATCGGAGGCTTGGACAGTTGACCGCTGTGGTGGTGATCGGCTCGGGCTTTGCCGGATTATGGGCGGCGCTCGGTGCAGCCCGCCGGCTCGACGAGCTGGCCATCCCGACGGGCGTTGTCGACATCACCGTGTTGGCCACCCAGCCCTTTCACGACATCCGGGTGCGCAATTACGAGGCTGACCTGCGCCCATGCCGCGTTCCGCTCGCCGGCCTGCTCGACCCCGTGGGTGTGGCACACGTCGCCACCGAGGTGACCGCGATCGACACCGACGCCCGCACCGTCGCCACATCGGGTGGCGTGACGTATGACTACGACCGGTTGGTGCTGGCCTCGGGCAGCCACGTCCAAAAACCCGCCGTGCCGGGTCTGCGGGAGTTCGGCTTCGACGTCGACACCTATGACGGTGCCCTTGCGCTGCAGAACCACCTGCTTCGGCTCGCCGACGGTTCCCCAACGGCGGCGGCGGGCACGGTTGTCGTGGTCGGGGCGGGACTGACCGGCATCGAAGTGGCGTGCGAGCTACCGGACAGGTTGCGCCGGCTGTTCGCTGGGAGCGACGTCACTCCCCGGGTGGTGCTGCTGGATCGCAGCCGCATCGGCTCCGACATGGGCAGCTCGGCGCGTCCGGTCATCGGAGCCGCGCTGGAGGCCAACGGCGTCGAGACCCGGGCGGGCGTGGGCGTCGCCGCGATCAGCGAACGCGGGGTGTCGCTGACCTCGGGCGAACACCTGGCGGCGGCCACGGTGGTGTGGTGTGCCGGCATGCGGGCCAGCTCGCTGACCGAGCACTTGCCGGTGGCGCGCGACCGCCTGGGGCGGGTGCCCGTCGATGACTTTCTGCGGGTAGTCGGCGTCCCCGCAATTTTTGCCGCGGGCGACGTCGCCGCCGCCCGGATGGACGGGGACCACCTGTCGGTGATGTCGTGTCAACACGGCCGCCCGATGGGACGCTACGCCGGCTACAACGTAATCAGCGACCTGTTCGGCGAGCCGCTGCTGGCTCTCCGAATCCCTTGGTATGTAACGGTTCTCGACCTCGGACCGGCCGGCGCGGTTTACACCGAAGGGTGGGATCGGCTGCTGGTGTCAAGTGGCGAACGGGCCAAGGCGACCAAGCGGACGATCAACACTCGGCGCATCTACCCGCCGCTGACCGGGAACCCTGCCGACCTCCTGGCCGCGGCCGCGCCGGAGCTGCAGTCCCGCCCCTAGCGGTCCGATTGCGCTTCGTCGCCGGCGTACCACTGAACGGCGCGAACTCCCGGCTGCAGCGACAGCTCCGCCACCAACCGCTCCAGCCGGGACGGGGCGTCGCCGTCCATGAGCAGGTGCGCGGTCAACGTGACCTCGTCGTCGCCGGACCGCCCGGTATGGATGCCGCGCAGCGTGATGTCGTTGCCGCTCGCGTGCTGCACGATCTGAGCGCGCGTGTACTGCTCGTGTTTCGGACGGGAGACCACCTGCACCAGGTAGGGCCGCAGACTCTCGTCTTCGTCTCCGGTGTTGTCGCGGTCGATCAGCCGGCCAAGCGGGCGCCCGAACACGTGAATGCCGATGACGGTCCCGGTGCCGATCAGCGCGAACACCAGGTGCCCTGACGCCGCCAGGACGCCGATCGCCGCAGAACACCACAGCGTGGCCGCGGTGTTGAGGCCCCGGACGTTGACGCCCTCGCGCAGGATCACGCCACCGCCGAGGAATCCGATGCCGGACACCACGTACGACGCGACCCTGGTTGGGCTGGTGTCCGCGGTGGCGGCGGCATAGAGCACGAACAACGTCGCGCCGCCGGCGACCAGCGCGTTGGTCCGCAGGCCGGCCCGGCGCGCCCGCCATTGCCGCTCCAGGCCGATGAGCGCGCCACATCCCACGCCGACGGCGAGCCGGAGCGCGAAATCGGCGACGCTCAGCGTGGTCTCCATCAGCAGTCCTTCCCCCGGGTCAGCACCGGCGGAGCTAATCATTCTCAGGTGAACGGCAGGTGGCCCCGAGTCGAACCGGATGCGTTGCGGCCATGCGTGCGAAACCCGTGCGCCGCCAAACGGTTCCCCGTTATGGCCGACGCCAGGCTAGCTCTTGTTGAGTTGCTGGGGACAGTAGAATTTCGCGGCGATCGCCAGGAACGACGTGGCGTGTTCCGTAGTGAGCCCGGGATTTTGGCCCTTCAAATCGTTGACCATCTGGGGGCCGTACTCGCCATTGCCCATCGCAGTGCACACCGCTTGGGCGAATTGGACGGCTGCCTCCGGCGTCTTGTAGGTGATACCCGCGCTTCGCAGCGACGCGAGAAAGCCCGCCTCGTCGACGCCGCCCGCATCCGGCTCGCTCTGCGCGGGCGCGGCCAGCAGGATCGCGGCCGGAACGGCGATCAGCGCCAGCAGCAGCCTCATAACCGGTGATTGTCTCATGGCGCGACACCGACTGCAGCACTGGCTCAGCTTAGCGAAATAGCTTGTGGGTCAGTGTAATACGACCTTGGCAAGCCCCGATCAGGCCTTGCTGAGCTGGTGCGGGCAGTAGTATTTCGCGGAGATCATGGCGAAGTTGGAAGCCATCTCCATGTCCATGCCCGGATTGTGCATCTTGACGTCATGGACCAGTTCCAAGCCCGATTCCCCGTTGTTCAGGCACGAACACACCGCCCGGCCCGCCCCGACGGCCGCATCCGGACTTGCGAAGCCGAAGCCGGCCTGATGCAGGGCGGCGAGGAACGCCCCGTCGTCGCCGTCCGGCACGGGTGGAGGGTCGGCGTATGCCGGTGCGGCCAGGCCGATCATCACCGGGACGCCCAGTAGAACCAGTAACCGTTTCATTGCTCGCCTTCCTTGCGCATAGCTGCAGGAGCTTGAATCATGTTGCCCGTTAACCTAATTGGGCATCGGCGGGCAGGACTTTGGACTTGTCGCCCTTTTTCAGGTGCACGGCGTGAATGCCGGGTTTCTTCGCCAGCTGCTCGAGCAGGGCGTCGAGGCCCTCCTGGTCGACGTTGTGGTGCTGCACGGTTTCGGGTTTCTCCGAAATCTGCGCGACCAGACGCTTCAGCTGTTCCGGCGATTGCTTGTCTTTGAGATCTTTGATGGGCTTCATCCGGTTGCGGACGCCGGCACCGACCACGGTGGGCCCCCCGGAACCGAGGGCGCTGCCCAGCATCCCCGCCATCCCCATCGAACTGAACAGGCTGCCCTCGCCCAGCGCCGCCGCGGGCACCGCCTCGGGCCCCGCCGCCGACAGGGCGGCGGCAACGGTTCGGATGGCCGGGGTGGCCGAGGCCCAGCTGGGCGGAACGCTCAACTGGCCGACCAATGTGCCGCGCGCGAAGCCCGCCGTCGGGCTGATCGCGTCGTAGAGCGTGCCCCGGCCGAAGCCCAATGCCCCCAGCCCGGCGCCGAGCGCGTCCTTCGGTAACGCGCCGTAGGCGGCGGGCGGGGCAAACTTGAGCCACTGCGACACGGGGAAGTTGATCAGCAATCCGACGTCGTTGAACTGTGTGGTCAGCCCCAACGGCACCTTGACCGCGTTGTACATGGCCGTGATCAGCGGGGTGCCGCCAGGAGTGGTGCCGAAGCCTTTCAAGAAGGTGGTGATGGTGGTGTTGTATTGGGTCGCGAGCTGCGAGAGCCATGCCAGTATCGGGTTACCCGCCGTCGCGGTCGTGGTCAGCGAGCTGGCTGCCGCGCTGACCGTTGACCCCGCATTGCCGGCGGAGGTGCCGGCACTTTGGCTTAGTGCGGCCGCCTGCATGGTTGTGCCGGCAGTGTTCGTGGTCGCGGGCGGCTCCGCGAACGGCGTAAACCTCGAGGCCGCCTCCGACGAGGTGGCGTAGCTGTCCATCGCCACTGCGTCCTGGGCCCACATCTCGCTGTACTGGGTCTCGGTGGCCGCGATTGCGGCTGTGTTCTGCCCGAACAGGTTGGTCGCCATCAGCTGCGCCAACAGGGCACGGTTCTCCGCGATCACCGGGGGCGGCACATGCGCAGCGAACGCCGCCTCGTACGCGGCTACCGCCGCGCTGGCCTGAGTGGCGGCTTCCTGGGCCTGAATCGCGGTCTCCTGCATCCAGGTCACATAGGGCGCGGCTGCCGAGGCCATGGCAACTGATGAGGGGCCCACCCATGGCCCGGTGGCCAGACTCGAAACCACCGACGAATAGGCCGACGCCGCAGACTGCAACTCCGCGGCCAGGTTCTCCCATGCGGTCGCGGCCGCCACCAACGACTCCGGTCCCGGACCGGCATACATCCGGCCCGAATTGAACTCCGGCGGAAAGGCTCCGTAAAACATCTGTGATCCCTTACCTGGTGGCTGGCGGTTGAGTGGACGGTGCTGGGTTGGCGTGCGGTGCGTTCATGGCGGTCACTCCTCGATGCACGGGATCACGATGATGGTGGCGGCGGCCGGGTCGGCCTCGGCAACGGCACCGCCCAGCGAGCTGGCCGCCGCGGCGGCACTTCCGCTCATGGGGTGGGTCGCGCTGGCGGCGACGGCCCGCCCCAGCAGGCTGGACAGACCCATTTGGCTGAAGACGCCCTCTTCGCCGGCCAGCGCAGCGGCCGGGGCGGCGGCCAGGTTGGTGGGCATCACCTGGGCGACAGTGCGGATCGTCGGCGCCGCCTCCGTCCAGCCCTGCGGTACCGACATGCTGCCGACCAGGGACGCTTTGCCCATGGACCCCGAAACCGGTCCGACGGCGGAGCTCAGCATGGGCCGCACAGCGCTGGGTCCGCTGGTCAGCGGCGCCAGTGCCCCGGAGATCGCCTTCGGGCCGGACAAATACGCCGCGGCGCTCTGACCGTTCTGGCCCCAGGCGTACGCCTGACCGAAGGACAGGAACGGGCCACCCGGGACGCTGCTCCATGACTGGGGGGAGTACGGGCCCGTCAGCACCGACCAGATGTTGTTCCAGTAGTCGAGGTTTTGCCCGATTCCGGTGGTGAGCCCAGTCCCCGTCGTAGGGTTCGTTGCCGCCACGTTGCCGGCGTTCAGCAGGGGTTGCAACGAGCTCAGCTGAGAGGCGGTGTTGGAGCTCGACTGCGCACCCGACTGCGTGACCGCGGCCGCCTGCATCGGGCCGGCCGACTCGTTGGTGGTCCGCGGCGGCTCGGCGAACGGCGTCAGTTGGGATGCGGTCGCCGATGACGCCGCGTAACCGTACATTGCGGCGGCGTCCTGGGCCCACATCTCCATGTATTGGGCTTCGGTGGCGGCGATCGCCGGGGTGTTCTGGCCGAGGATGTTGGTGGCGATGAGCGTTGCCAGCAGCGCGCGATTGGCCGCGATCACCGGTGGCGGCACCGTGGCCGCGAACGCCGCCTCGTAGGCGCCGGCGGCCAGCTTGGCCTGGGCGCCGGCCTCCTCCGCCTGGGCACCGGTGGCATTCATCCACGCCACGTAGGGCGCGGCGGCTGCGGCCATTGCTATCGACGACGGACCCGTCCACGGCCCCGTCGCCAGCGTCTCGATGGTCGAGCCGTACGAGGCGCTTGTGGCCTGCAGCTCCGCGGCCAATTCGTCCCACGCCGCCGCAGCGGACAGCAGCGGACCCGACCCAGCACCGACATACATCCGCCCCGAGTTGATCTCCGGCGGAAGCGCCCCGAAGTCCAACATCGACTACCTCCCGTCCCTCAAGTGGCCGCCAGGGTAGGCGCGGCTTTGCTGCCTCTGCCGCAACCGCGGCAAGGTTCTAATGAAATCCATCAGATCCGTTTTTGACGCCACGAGCTCATTCCACATACTTCAAACAACAGGCCATTCCCTCCCCGAACTGAAGTCCTCACGAAGAATGCGCGACTTGACCCGCCATCCGCGCATGAATATAAGGGGATTGTGACGGTAACGCATTTCAGCCCGCGTTCCCTCCACGTAACAAACTGTAAAAAGCAAATGTCACACCGCCATCGGCTCTTGTGAGAACTTCAGGCGCACGGCTATCCGCGTGTGATTTTGCATACATCGAGGTAATCGACGGTATCGGCACAGCTAGACCGCGGTTTAGCGCGACGCGCAAACCGTCATTTCTGGCAATAAAATCCCTACGGATCGACGTTATTATCGATCGCGCTAAATTGTTTTCCGGTCAAATGCAGGACGGATTGGAAGCGCTGAATCCCTCCTATCGCCATATGGCACGACGCCAGAAGAACGCATACGGAGCATATGCGCAATGTAAGCCGTGGATTAAACCCGCGAGTTCAGAGCAAGCGTGTCAGCCCGGTCGGGACGCAATTACACCCAACCGGACCCGACGGCGTTGTCGGTGCTGGCCATGTTGCTGCGGGCGGTCTAGAACGATTGCCCGCGGAGCGTCGGCCGTTGCTGGATCACCCGGAAGCTGCGACCCACCTCCCGGCGGGCCAGCGAGTCCGCGCCGTCGCGGCAGTCGCGCGCCGCCGGTACGTGGCGAACGAGGCCGACGCTCGGTCACCACCGACGCCGCCCGGACGCGCACGATGGCTCCCCGCCTGTCTACGTCGCCGAACTGATAACCAATTGCCATAGCGTTCCCCTGCTGTTCACCCACACGCAGGGTAGATGAACTAGTCTGCCGCGCCGCTGATTAGCTGCTGACAGTTTCCTGGGAGCCCCTGCTTGGCTGGTCACCGCGGGTTTCGGCCAGTCTTGAAGACTCCGCTGCGACGCCTGTGACGTTGCTGAACGTGCCCTCATCCTCAAAAACTAGTTTGTAGAAGCCCTTAGGGCCATCGTCATGCCGGCCGGGTCGGCGGATGGACTTCGTATCGCGGACCGCTGCCGCATCGGTTGCTCACCGCGGAATACCTGACACCGCCGCAGACCCTGCGGAGGGCTGATTCGACGCCAAGCCGCGGCGCCCGGCAGGAACCAGATGAGGCGAACTCGCCGCGCGACCTACGTCGTCTTGTTCTCGGCGACCGCCGCGCTGAGGCCCTCGGCCAGGTCGTCTTGGGTCAGCTCCTTGAACCGCAGAAGCTGCCGCTCGCTGAACTCGGTAACGTCGCTGGCCAGCACCGCATCCAGGTCCTCGTCGTCCAGACGGAAACTGCGGTGATCGCGGGCCTTCTCGACCACGTTGCGCACGAAACCGGCATTTCCGAGCGTATCGATGCCGCGGATCAGGTCCCCGTCTTCGGAGTAACTCTCGTCGAGATAAAACCTTGTGTACGAAGGCAATAGGGAATGCGCCGCTTCCTCGGTGATGACGTCCTCGTTCTCCTGGCCCATCAATCGGGTCAACGCGACCAGCTCGTCCGGCGTATAGCTGAAGAACTCGATCACGGTCGAAAACCGCCGCCGCAGACCCTGATTCACGTCCAGCATCTTCTCCATCGCCTTCGCGTAACCGGCACCGAAGACGACGAGCTCATCGCGATGGTTCTCCATGTACAACAGCAACGTATTGATGATCGCGTTGCCGTACGGGTCACCCTGCTGGTAGCCCTTCTCGTGCAACGTGTGCATCTCGTCGAAGAAGACCGCTCCGCCGAGAGCCTCCTCGAGCATCTCCTCGGTGTTCTTCTCCGCGTCGGCCATGTACCGGCCCAGCAGCTTGGTGCGGCTGGTTTCGACCACCACCGGCTTGCGCAGCACCGTCAAGCCGCACAACTGTTTGCTGAAGGCCCGCGCCACCGAGGTTTTGCCGGTCCCGGGCGGACCCAGCAGCAGTGTGTGGCGTGAGGTCACCGGCACGGGAAGGCCCATCTTGGCGCGGGCCAGGTTCACCTTCGTCGTCGCCTTGATGAGCTTGATTTCCCGCTTGGCGCGTTCCATGCCCAGCATCGCGTTGAGCTCGGCGTCACCCTCGGCCAGGTACCGTGCGGCCTCCTCGGCGTGGCGAGCGGCCTCCGTCTCCTCCCGGGTTGGCGCGCTGTCCGCGTCCCACGGATCCGTGCGCGCCTCAATGGTTTCCGGGTCGGTCAGGACCAGTCGATAGTTCGGGTTATCCAGCGCTTCGCGCGCCGGGCTGAACTTCGGATCCCGCGAATACACCCGGCGCAACAGCTCGACGGCCTCTTCCTCGCGGCCCAGGTGCCGCAGGCACATCCCTTGGGTGTAGAGGGCGATGTTGGCCGCTCCCGGAACGCGGTCTCCTTCAATCGCGTCCTGGCCCCGCCGGATCGCCTCCTCGAAGACGCCGAGTGATGCCAGCGCCGTCGTCGCCATCGCCGCACCGGCGGCCTTCAGTTCGGGCTGACGCCAGACCTTGCCCTCCGGGAATTGGTTGAGCACATCCGGCCACCGCCCGGTGCGGAAATACAGGATGCCCCGCGCGTAGTCGACCAGCTCCTGCTCAAATGGTTGGCGGGGCTCGACCCCGTCGAGCAGTTCCGCCGCCTCCTCGTAGCGTTTGGCCTCGGCGAGCACGGCCGCGTAAGCGCACGCCAGTGACTCGACGCTGGTGACAGCCAGCTGCAGGAACATGCCGTCGGAGACCTGGGGACGGAAGTGCAAGTCGGTGACCCCGAGCCGGCGGGTCTCCCATCCGAACGTGCGAATCGACGCCCACGCACCGGCGAGCACCTCGATGCTTCGCTCCCCCGCGAGCAACCGCGCCAGCCACGCGTCGCACATCCCAGGGTCCAGGTTGCTGGCCGTGGTGAACATCTGCGACGCCACCTGCGGGTTGTGACTGGGTTGGAGCCCGTTGACCGATATCCCCGATGCCAGCAAGCCGGCGACCATCGCATTGCGGGCGCCCTCAGCGGTCGATTGGGGCCGCGTCATTGCGCCACAGGCACGCCCGCCGGGCTCTCTCGCAGCTGACCGACCGACAGCGTGAGCTCGTCGTCGCCACGCACGGCACGGCACGGCACGACCAGCGAGGCATGTGTCGCGGGGGCTGGGAGGCTGGCGCGGACCGCGGCCAGCTGACGCCCGGTGAGGCGATTGAGGCCGGACGAAACGTTCCGGGGCAGCCGCTTCTCGGTGTGGTAGCGCACCCAGGCCGACACCTGCGGCCGGCCCGCGCGAGCGGTGAGCCGGACCGTCAGCACGGTGGCGACGGTGTCCGCCTGCCACAGCTCGTCGAGCGTGTCGGTGGTGATGTCGGCGGGCGTCACCCAGAAGCTGGTGGTGAAGCCGTTGAAGTGCTTGAGGTGGCGCCAGCCGGGCCGGCTCCAGGTGGGCTCCAGGTCGGCCAGCACCGCGCGGTCGACCTCGGTGATCTCCTCGGCGGTCAACGGCCTTGCGGCACAGGTCATTCCATCGAGATCTTGAGCCAGCCGCTCGGTGGCCGCGACCAAAGTCGAAGCCAGCGAATCGCGGACCGCCACAGCGGCGATGTTGCGTTGCGGGTTCATCCGCAACACCAGCCAGGTGCGGCGAACGTAGGAGGAGGGCTCGCCGTTCGCCACCTCCCACTCCTCGGGGCCCCAGTCGTCGAGCTTCGACAACTCGGCGGCGTTGCCACCGCGGCGCACCTTCACCGACACGATGTCGATGTTATCGAGGTGAATGTCGAACTGCCGCAACCCATCTGCCACTGCTTGCACCAGCAGGGTGGGCGGCGACGTCCGGTGCCGGTGACGCGACGAAGCGTCGTCGTCGCCCCCGTTCACCGCGATGACCGAGACCAGCTGGCCCTCGTATTCGCGCACGCCGACCTTGTCGCGTCCGAACCGACGCTGGTAATCGAGCACCGGCGTGCAGCCGGCGCCCAGCGCGGTGCCGGGATCGGCCGACCAATCCCACAGCCAGGTGGCCAATGCCGATGTCACCGTCACGCCGTGGTAGGTGATCAGCGAGAACAGGGCGATCAACGCCGCCAGCCCGACCCCCACCCAGAACGCGATGCGGTAGGTGCCCTGCCAGGACTCCGGGCAGTGGCTGGCCACCACCAAGATCGCGACGTCTACCAGGAGCACCGCGGTGACCCGCGGCCACGACAATGACAAACCGAACCTGCGCTGAGCTTTCATGACTGTTGCTGCTCCGCCCTTATTGCTGCTTCCGCGATCGCTTCATCAGCATCGCCGTTCCAAAAACGCCCCCACCGATCAGTAACGCCCCGAGCAAGCCCCCGGCGGCCACCCACACTGGCACCATATCCCGGGGTGGGGCGGGCTTCGGTATGTTCAGCGGCGCCGAAAGTTGCTGCGGCGGCTTCAACGGTCCTTCGGGTACGTCCCACGTCAGTGCCGCCACCGGGTCGACGATGCCGTGCCCAATCTGGTTATCCACGCCGCGCGCCGGCGCGCGGGCGGTTCGGGTCAGCCGGTTGATGACCTGATACGCCGACAGCTGAGGGAACTTCGCGCGAACCAGCGCGGCGACGCCGGACACGATCGCGGCCGAGAAGCTGGTGCCGGACGGAACCAGCAACGAGTTGTCCGGCCCGTCAATCGCGTTGATGACGCCGTCGTCCCGGGGGGATAGCCCGATGACGTCGGTGCCGGGCGCGGCGATGCCCACCCAGGGACCGGCCACGCTCGTCGATGCCTGACCCTGGTTGCCCTGGGTCATCGGCCGGCCATCCTCGTCGACAGCGCCCACCGTCAGGACATAGTCGCTGAACCAGGACGGCGTCACGACGGTGGTGACGGAGCTCCAGTTGCGAGGATCGTTGGGCTGCAACGGATCATGCGCCGGGTTCTGCTTGCAGTCCTTCTTGCTCGTGTCGCCGGCCGCGGCCACGATCACGGCGTTCTTGTCGACCGCCGCATAACGCACCGCGGCGCCCAGCGCGCGCTGGTCGACGATGTTGCGCGCGCTCATGCACGTCACATCGGAGATGTTGATGATCTGCGCGCCCATGTTGGCGGCGTGCACGATTGCCCGGGCCATCGTCTGGACGCCGTCGATCTTCGCGCGAGTCTGCGGATCTTCGTCGCCGGTGTAGGCGTCCTTGAGGCCGAAGGCCTGGCTCGACTGGCGGATCCCGATGATGTCCACATCCGGGGCGACACCGCTGAACGCGTCAGGACCAGCCGAGGGCGGTGCCGGAGGCGGAGGTGGCGGGCTGGGCGGCGGATCCAGCGGGCGCGGGCCGCGTGAGTTGTCGACTCCGACAACGCGGCTCCCACCGGAATAGCTCGGTATAGTCACCGTGCCGCCGCCGTGGTTGCCGGCCGGGGCCTGCCCGCCCTGCGGCGGTCCCGGCGGTGGACCTGCAGGCGCGGGCGCGGGCGCGGGCGGTGGCAGCCCGAACGGTCCCGGAGCCGGCTGTTGCTCCGTCGGCGAAGGCGGAACCATCGTCACGGTCTGCGGCAAGGGCGACAACGTCACCGTCTGCGGCGGCGGCGCTTTCGGTGGCGGTTCGGTGGTGGGGATGGTGACCGGCCGTCGCGGCGCGGCCGGTGGCACTCCAGCGCCGTTGGCCGGCGCGGCGCCGATCATCGAGGCCACGATCGTGCCGTGGGCGTCGCAGTCCGACAGCCCGTCGCCGCCCATGACGTAGTCACCGCCGGGGATCAGGCGCGGAAACCGAGGGTGGGGGCTCACACCGGTGTCGATGACGGCCACCTTGATGCCGGCGCCGCGGCCGAACTGCCATGCCTCCTGCAGGTTCAGCATGTCCATGTACTTGGGTTGCAACCGGAAATCTGTGCCGGGCAGCACGCCTACCTCGGTGCAGTATGAATTCTGCTTCATCGGCGCCGACGGGCCGGGCGGACCGTCGGGCGGCACCGCGCCGGGATCGATCGTCGGCGGCGAAATCGCATAAGCGGGCGGTAACCCGGCCAATGCTCCTGAGGCGAGCAAGATTGCGGCGAGGGCCGCCGCGGAAGCGCGCCCTCGCCACACCTTGCTACTACCGGTAGCGGATTGCTGCATAGACATTCATCAACCACAATGCCAGCGGGAAAATCGGCATCAGGCAGAGGTATTCGATCCATTCCACGAACTTGCGGAACAGCGGGCTGTAGATGGTGTTGGGCACCACGGCCGCGGACGTGAGGCCGGCCGCCGGCAGCAGGACCAGGATCGCCGCGCTGATCGACACGGCCAAGGGCGACTGCAACACGAGCGCGTACCGCGCCACCACGGCGCCCACGATGAGGACGGCCGTCACCGCCAGGGTGATCGCCTGCCATCGGTCGACGTAGGAGCGTCCGCGCAGCATCAGGAACCCGGCGCTGAAGCCGGCGAGCAACAGCGGTAGCCAGCGTTGGCCGGTGTGCGGGTCCGACAAGGCCGCCAGCGAGACGATCATCAGGACGCCCAGCCCGACCAACAGGCCGGTCAGGAAGGAGCGGGCGCGTTCGGCCTGCACCAAGACGTCGCGGACGGATGCGGGTCCCTCGAGGACCGGGGGGCCACCGTCGGAGCGGACCACGGTGGTCGGCAGGTCCGGCCGGGCCTCGAACACCCACCGGCTGGTCGCCGACGGGAAGACCGGCAGACGAATGCCGGCCAGTCGGCGCGAAAGCGCGGGCGCGGTGTGATAGATCAGCACGCACACCAGGACGACGCTGGTCAGCAGCGTCACCGCGCTGGTCATCGCAACCATTCGCGCTAGGGCCGCGATCGCCGTGACCAGGCTGATGGTGATGAGCGCGGTGTACAGGCCCAACCGGCGGCCGGTGAAACGCAGGGCGAGCATCGCGGCGATGGTGAGCACGCCGAAGGCCAACACCGCGTGCGGGGATCCCACTCCACCGGGCGGCGCCGCCGCGGCGGCGACGGTGAGTGGCGCCAGGCCGCTCAGCAGCATGATGTCGGCGATGCGGCGGTCCTGCTGGGTGCGGGCCCGCATCAGCAGCATCAGGGAGACGCCCAGCACCACCGCGGCGATCACCGCGGAGTACGCCGTCGGCAGCCAGGAGTTGTGGTGCCAGCGGTACCAGAGCAGCAAGCCGGACGCAGCCGTAACCCCGGCCGCCACCATCGACGCACCGACCTGCACCGCAACCACCGGATCGATCGCGGCGAACCGCTTGCTCAGGTTTGCCGCGACCGCGGTGGAGATGTGCTCGATGACCTGCGAGCGATGCTCGGTGTCCTGGATGAACCGGATCCACAGCCGGTCGCCGTCGTAAACGTCCTGTTCGGTCAGGGACTGGGTGGCCCGCAACGGGCTGCCGTCCACCAGGCAGAGCGCCCACCTGCCGCGGCCCGTGGCCTCCAGCGGGGTTTCTCCGAGCTCCCTGAGTCGGCTGTTCACCACCTTCAGCAGCGGCTCGGTCATCACCGAGACGGGGGCGTTGGCGTCCAGCAGGACGCCGATCTGTACGCCCGCCCCGGCCATAACGCCGACCACGACCGCCCGAGGTTGCGAAATTCCCTCAACGTCAGGCTGAAGCGCTTCAACTACCGCAGTCATCGCCCTGAACCCCTTACCGTCGTGAATGTGTAACCCCGTGCCGCCAGCCGGGCGGGAGTCTGCGCCGGCCGGCTTTCCGGGGCGCCGAGGCCCCCGGGAAAGCGCAGCTCGACTAATCCGAATTCCATCTACCCCGCCTCGCGATTAAAACCTTGGTGACAGTGGTTTGAGATTTGCTGAATCTCTTAGAGAAGTATGCCGTGTTGGCTTCTCAACCGCATGTTGAGTGCAAAGACATTGGTGAACTTTATGTTTCGTCGAATGTCAGACCCTGCTGTGGGTTTTCCACTCGCCGTAGGGAAGGGTGTCCAGCACCGTCTTGACGCCCACCTGCACCAATTGGGGGGTCGCCGGGCAGATGGCCAGCCAGGCCTCCCCCGACCCGGCCGTCCGCGCCTGCTGGTACAGCGCGATGCGGCCGCCGGAACCGTCCTTGAGCGACAGCACCGAAGCGCTGGGGCCCTTCGCGTCGTCCCGGTACTGACGCGCGTACACCGCGACCTCGGCCGCGGGATCGGAAAGGGCCTGTCCCAGCGCGGCCACGGTGGCGGCACTGATGCCCATCCGCCGCAGGTCGCCGCCGGAAAACACGTTGAAGCCGGACTCCTGCCACGACTTGGTGGCTTCCAGCATCTCTTCCAGCGGCACGTTGACCGCATTGATCGCCGCGGGCTCGGCGTGGTGTATCGACTCCAGCGCGTCCAGCACCAGGGACGCGATCGAGGCGCTGTCCGCGATCGCCACGTCATCGACGGTGATGTCGCCGCCAACACGCACCGCGGACACCCAGTGCTGGCCGCGACGGGCCAGCACCACCCGGAACTCGTTGTCTGGGATGTCGCGCGACCCGGGTGGCTGATTCTCGTCGTCGACCACGCCGTAGAGCAGCTTGCCCCGCGACAGCAGGGCGATGACCTCGAGGTCCGGCGCGGCCAGCACCCTCATTCGAGCGGCCACATGTTCGTTCACCTGGTCGTTTTCGACGATGCCCTGCTCGCGCATCACCGCCATGCCGGGATGCTCGTTGAGCCAGTCGCTCGAGTCGGTAGAAACAAATGGCCGGCACCGCAATTCCGGGGCGACGTGCCGGATGTCCAGGAGAGCCTGGAGCATCCAGAAACCGTCGACGTTAACGGTGATGTCGGTGCGGGCGGTCTGCTGATCCATCAATACCTCAAGGGTTCAAAGTGCACGGTAACCGCAGGACGCGGCAGCACACCACAGGTCGGTGTGCTGCCGCGCCTGAAGTTGGGGTTAGGCCCAGCTGGACCCAACGGCGCTGTCGGTGCTGGCCATGTTGCTGCCGGCGCTCTGCACCTTCTGCCCGTGGGCGTTGGCCTGCTCGTAGAT
>NZ_LZII01000050.1:0-1411 GCF_001667425.1 Mycobacterium sp. 852002-51613_SCH5001154
CGGGCGATTACGACCGCCTGCTCGACCCCAGCCAAACCCGATCGGACGGGGGATTGGGTGTGGTGGGGGCCCGATGGCCAACTGCGATATGTGGGACGCTCGGATGAGCAGGTCAAGGTACGTGGGTATCGCATCGAGCTCGGCGAAATCCAAACCGTCCTAACGGGTTTGGCTGGGGTCGAGCAGGCGGTCGTAATCGCCCGGGAGGACCGGCCCGGGGACAAGCGGCTGGTGGCATACCTGACCGGCACCGCCGATCCCGCCGTGGTGCGCACCCAGCTCGCCGAGCGGCTGCCGGCTTACATGGTTCCGTCCGCGATCATGCCCCTGGCCGCCCTGCCGTTGACGCTCAACGGCAAACTCGATACCCACGCGCTCCCGGCCCCCGGCCACCTCGGTCGTGGGTACCGCGCCCCGGCCACCCTTACCGAAGAGGTCCTTGCCGGGATTTATGCCCAGGTTCTTGGCCTCGGCCGCATCGGGGTCGACGACTCCTTCTTCGACTTGGGTGGGGATTCGCTGTCGGCGATGCGTCTGGTCGCCGCGGTGAACACCAGTCTGGATGCCGCCCTTACGGTCCGGGCGTTGTTCGAGGCGCCGACGATCCGCCAGCTGGCGCCGCGCCTCGATGAGGGCGAAGGTCGGCTGGCGCGGGTGGTGGCCGGTGCGCGGCCCGCGGTGGTGCCGCTGTCGTTCGCCCAGTCTCGGTTGTGGTTCCTCGATCAGCTGCACGGCGCTTCGCCGGTCCACAACATGGCGGTGGCGTTGCGCTTGCGGGGAGGGCTGGATGCCGACGTGCTGGGGATGGCGCTGGCCGATGTGATCGCGCGGCATGAAAGCCTGCGCACGATCTTCGTTGCGCCGGAAGGGACCCCGCAGCAAGTGGTCGTCCCGGTCGGGCGCTTTGACTTCGGCTGGCAAGTCGTAGATGCCGGCGGGTGGCCGGCGAGCCGGCTCGAGGAAGCCATTGCTGCGGCGGCGCGGTACTCGTTTGATCTGGCAGTCGAGATTCCGTTGCGGGCGACGCTTTTCCGGCTGGGCGACGGTGAGCATGTGCTCGTGGCGGTGGCTCACCATATTGCCGCTGACGGGTGGTCGATCACGCCGTTGGTGCGTGATCTGGGCGTGGCGTATGCCAGCCGATGTGCGGGTGAGGCGCCGGGCTGGGCCGAACTACCGGTGCAATACGTCGATTACACGATGTGGCAACAGGCGCAGTTCGGGGATCTGGATGATCCGCACAGTGCGATCGCCGCGCAGTTGGCCTATTGGCAGGACGCGTTGGCGGGGATGCCCGAGCGGCTGGAGTTGCCCACCGATCGGCCGTTTCCGGTGGTGGCTGATTATCGGGGGGCGCGGGTGGCCGTGGAGTGGCCCGCGCAGTTGCAGCAGCGGGTGCGTGAGGTGGCCG
>NZ_LZII01000051.1:0-16190 GCF_001667425.1 Mycobacterium sp. 852002-51613_SCH5001154
CCCCCCCCCCCCCCCCCCCCCCCCCCCCCCCCCCCCCCCCCCCCCCCCCCCCCCCCCCCCCCCCCCCCCCCCCCGCGGGGGGGGGGGGCCCCCCCCCCCCCCCCGCCGGTGCCGCGTTGTCGGCTCTTAAGCCCCTCAAGCCGCTGTCGGTGGTGCTGGCCGGCGGGGGCACCGCCGGTCACGTCGAGCCCGCGATGGCGGTGGCCGACGCGCTCAGCGCGCTCGATCCGCAGGTGCGCATCACCGCGCTGGGCACCCACCGCGGGCTGGAGACCCGGCTGGTGCCCGAGCGCGGTTACCACCTCGAGCTGATCACGCCGGTGCCGCTGCCGCGCAAGCCCAGCGGCGACCTGGCCCGGTTGCCCCCGCGAGTATGGCGCGCGGTCCGGGAGGTGCGGGCCGTGCTCGAAGCGGTCGACGCCGACGTCATCATCGGTTTCGGCGGATACGTGGCGCTACCGGCGTACCTCGCAGCCCGCGGGATTCCCCGCGGTCTCGGCCGCCGGCGCCGCGTCCCGGTGCTGATCCACGAAGCCAACGCCAGCGCCGGGCTGGCCAACCGGGTCGGCGCCCGCCGTGCCGACCGGGTGCTCTCCGCGGTGCCCGATTGCGGGCTGCCGCGCGCCGAGGTGGTCGGGATACCGGTGCGGGAGGCCATCACCTCGCTGGACCGCGCGGCCCTGCGCGCCGAGGCGCGCAGGCACTTCGGCTTCGCCGACGACGCGCGGGTGTTGCTTGTGTTCGGCGGCTCGCAGGGCGCCGTGTCGCTGAACCGGGCCGTGTCCGGGGCCGCCGCCGACCTGGCCGCCGCGGGCGTGTCGGTGCTGCACGCGCACGGACCAAAAAACACCCTCGAGCTGCGAGAGAGCCAACCCGGTGACCCGCCGTACGTGGCGGTGCCCTATCTCGACCGGATGGACCTGGCCTACGCCGCCGCCGACCTGGCGATCTGCCGGTCGGGCGCGATGACCGTCGCCGAGGTCTCGGCGGTCGGCCTGCCGGCCATCTATGTCCCGCTGCCGATCGGCAACGGCGAGCAGCGGCTCAATGCGCTGCCGGTGGTCAACGCCGGGGGCGGCATGGTGGTCGCCGACGCCGCCTTGACGCCGGAGCTGGTCGCCCGCGAGGTGGCCGGGTTGCTCAACGACCCGCCGCGGTTGGCGGCGATGACGACGGCCGCCGCGCGCGTGGGGCACCCCGACGCGGCGCGGCAAGTGGCACAGGCGGCGCTGGACATTGCCAGGAAGGCAGCGGCGGGAGGGCGACGGTGAACGCCGAACAGCTGCCGCCCGAGCTGCAGCGGGTGCACATGGTGGGCATCGGCGGCGCCGGCATGTCGGGCATCGCCCGCATCCTGCTGGACCGCGGCGCGCTGGTATCCGGATCGGACGCCAAGGAGTCGCGCGGCGTGCACGCGTTGCGGGCCCGGGGCGCGTCAATCCGCATCGGCCACGACGCCTCGTCGCTCGACCTGTTGCCGGGCGGCCCGACCGCGGTGATCACCACCCACGCCGCCATCCCGAAGACCAACCCCGAGCTCGTCGAAGCCCGGCGGCGCGGCATCCCGGTGATTCTGCGGCCGGCGGTGCTGGCGCGGTTGATGGAGGGGCGCACGACGCTGATGGTCACCGGCACGCACGGCAAGACCACGACGACGTCGATGTTGATCGTGGCGCTGCAGCACTGCGGACGTGACCCGTCGTTCGCGGTCGGCGGCGAGATGGGGGAGGCCGGAACGAACGCCCATCACGGCAGCGGCGACTGCTTCGTGGCCGAGGCCGACGAAAGCGACGGCTCGCTGCTGGAGTACACGCCCGACGTCGCGGTGGTCACCAACATCGAGGCCGATCATTTGGACTTCTACGGCAGCGCCGACGCCTACGTCGGGGTGTTCGACGCCTTCGTGGAGCGGCTCGCCCCGGGGGGAGCGCTGGTGGTGTGCGTCGACGACCCGGGCGCTGCCGCGCTGGCGGAGCGCACCGCCGAGCTGGGAATCCGGGTGCTGCGCTACGGATCCGCGCCGGCGGAGGACCACGCCGCCACCCTGTTGTCCTGGGAGCAGCAGGGCACCGAGGCGGTCGCGCACGTCCAGCTGGCGGGCGAAAAGTATCCCCGGGTGATGCGGCTGTCGGTGCCCGGGCGGCACATGGCGCTCAACGCGCTGGGCGCGCTGCTGGCGGCGATCGAGATCGGCGCCCCGGTCGACGCGGTGCTCGACGGGCTGGCCGGCTTCGAGGGGGTGCGCCGCCGGTTCGAACTCGTGGGCAACGCCGGCTCGGTGCGCGTCTTCGACGACTACGCCCACCATCCCACCGAGATCAGCGCCACGCTGGCGGCGGTCCGCACGGTCCTCGAGCAGGGCGGCGGCGGCCGTAGCCTGGTGGTATTTCAGCCCCATTTGTATTCGCGCACAAAGGAATTCGCCGTGGCGTTCGGCCACGCCCTGGATGCGGCCGACGAGGTGTTCGTCCTCGATGTCTACGGCGCGCGCGAGCAACCGCTCGCCGGTGTGAGCGGCGCCAGCGTCGCCGAGCACGTGAGCGCGCCGGTGCGCTACCTGCCCAACTTCTCCGCCGTCGCCGAGCAGGTGGCCGCGGAGGCCGGCCCCGGCGACGTCATCGTCACCATGGGCGCGGGCGACGTCACCTTGCTCGGGCCGGAGATCGTGACCGCGCTGCGGGACAGGGACAACCGCAGCGCGCCCGGCCGGCCGGGGGTGTTGCGATGACCGAGCCGAACGACGCCGACCACCCGGCGACGATGCGGGCCGCGGAGCGGTCGGCCGAGGACGCGGGCAATCTGCACGTGGGCGAGCCCGCCGGGGACGACGTCACCGAGCCGCTGTTCGTCGGGGGGCCCGGGGTCGAAACACCGGTCGCCCCGGACGAATTCGAGGGACCACGCCGGCGGGCGCGCCGCGAACGAGCCGAACGCCGCGCCGCGCAGGAGCGCGCCACCGCGATCGAGGAAGCCCGCCGCGAGGCCAAGCGCCGGGTGAGCGGACGCACGCTCGACGAGCCCAAACCCGCCGCCCGGGGCGTGGTCCGTGGCCTGAAGATGCTGTTGGTGACGGTGTTGCTGGTCGTCCTCGGGATCGGGCTCGCGCTGATCCTCTACTTCACGCCCGCGATGTCGGCCCGCAACATCGTCGTGGTCGGCACCGGGGTGGTGACCCGGGAAGAGGTGCTGGACGCGGCGCGGGTGCGGCCGGGGACGCCGCTGCTGCAGATCAACACCAACCAGGTCGCCGACCGGGTGGCCGCGATCCGGCGGGTGGCCAGCGCGCGGGTGCAGCGGCAGTATCCCTCGGCGCTGCGCATCACCATCGTCGAGCGAGTTCCGGTGGCGGTGAAGGACTTTCCGGACGGCCCGCACCTCTTCGACCGTGACGGCGTCGATTTCGCGACCGGGCCGCCGCCGCCGGCGCTGCCGTACCTCGACGTCGCCGACCCTGGCCCGAACGACCCGGCGACCAAGGCCGCGCTGCAGGTGCTGACCGCGCTGCGGCCCGAGGTCGCGGGCCAGGTGGGCCGGGTCGCGGCCCCCTCGGTGGCCTCGATCACGCTCACACTCGGCGACGGCCGCGTCGTCATCTGGGGGACAACCGATCGCACCGACGAAAAGGCCGAGAAGCTGGCCGCGCTGCTGACCCAGCCCGGGCGGACCTATGACGTCTCGAGCCCCGACCTCCCCACGGTGAAGTAACGACGCCCCGTGTGACCGCCGTAACAGAAAAAATTTGCGGGCGGCGCGTCGGCGCGCCTGCGGGGTTAGGGCGCGCCATACCCATACCGTTCTGGTTGCGCGGAACTACTTGACATAACTCTAACTCTATGGTTGAGGTTGAGGGTTTGCCAGGGAGGCCCGCGGACGCTCGGGAGGAAACCCGTCGCGCAGAACTGAGCCCACCAGGGAGGAAAACGAATGATGACCCCCCCGCATAACTACCTGGCCGTGATCAAGGTCGTGGGTATCGGTGGCGGCGGCGTCAACGCCGTGAACCGAATGATCGAGCAGGGCCTCAAGGGCGTGGAGTTCATCGCGATCAACACCGACGCGCAGGCGCTGTTGATGAGCGATGCCGACGTCAAGCTCGACGTCGGCCGCGACTCCACGCGCGGGCTGGGTGCCGGCGCGGACCCGGAGGTCGGCCGCAAGGCCGCCGAGGACGCCAAGGACGAGATCGAGGAGCTGCTGCGCGGAGCGGACATGGTGTTCGTCACCGCCGGCGAGGGCGGCGGGACGGGCACCGGCGGCGCGCCGGTCGTGGCCAGCATCGCGCGCAAGCTGGGTGCGTTGACCGTCGGCGTGGTCACCCGCCCGTTCTCATTCGAGGGCAAGCGGCGCGGCAACCAGGCCGAGAGCGGCATCTCCTCGTTGCGCGAGAGCTGCGACACCCTCATCGTGATCCCCAATGACCGGCTGCTGCAGATGGGCGACGCCGCCGTGTCCCTGATGGATGCGTTCCGCAGCGCCGACGAGGTGCTGCTCAACGGCGTCCAGGGCATCACCGACCTGATCACCACGCCCGGCCTGATCAACGTCGACTTCGCCGACGTCAAGGGCATCATGTCCGGTGCGGGCACGGCCCTGATGGGCATCGGCTCCGCGCGCGGCGAAGGACGCTCGCTCAAGGCGGCCGAGATCGCGATCAACTCACCGCTGCTGGAAGCGTCGATGGAGGGCGCCCACGGCGTGCTGATGTCGATCGCCGGCGGCAGTGACCTGGGCCTGTTCGAGATCAACGAGGCGGCCTCGCTGGTGCAGGACGCCGCCCACCAGGACGCCAACATCATCTTCGGTACGGTCATCGACGATTCGCTGGGTGACGAGGTGCGCGTCACCGTCATCGCGGCGGGTTTCGACGCCGCCGGCGCCGGCCGCAAGCCCGTGGTGGGTGGCACTGCCGCGGAGAAGGGCGGCGCGCACCGGATCGAGTCTGCGAAGGCCGGCAAGCTCACCTCGACCCTGTTCGAACCCGTCGACGCGGTCAGCGTGCCGGTCCACACCAACGGCGCCACGCTGAACATCGGCGGTGACGACGACGACGTCGACGTACCGCCGTTCATGCGCCGCTGAGGGTCTCGATTTGCTTGCCAGTGCGCGACAAACCGGCCAAGAAACATAGGGGCGGGATGGCGCTGTTCGCTGGCAGGCAGTGCACTCCGGATACTGAAAAGGTGAGCGTGCGCATCCGGCGGGTGACCACCAGCCGCGCGGGCGGTGTCTCGGGACCACCGTTCGACACCTTCAACCTGGGCGACCACGTCGGCGACGATCCGGCGGCGGTGGCTGCCAACCGAGAGCGGCTGGCGGCCGCCATCGGCCTGGGTCCCGACCGCGTGGTGTGGATGAACCAGGTCCACGGCGATCGCGTCGAGGTGGTCGACGGGCCCCGGAGCGCCGTCGACGGCACCGACGCGTTGGTGACCAGCACCCCGCGGCTGGCGCTGGCTGTCGTGACCGCCGACTGTGTGCCGGTGCTGTTGGGCGACGCGCGCGCCGGTGTGGCCGCGGCGGTGCATGCGGGCCGCGTGGGCGCCCAGCTCGGGGTGGTGGCCCGCACCGTGGAGGCGATGCTGGGGCTGGGCGCGCACGTCGAGGACATCTCGGCCCTGCTGGGCCCGGCGGTCAGCGGGCGCAACTACGAGGTGCCCGCGGCCATGGCCGACGAGGTGGAGGTCGCGCTGCCCGGCAGCCGCACCACGACCGGGGTGGGCACCCCCGGACTCGACCTTCGGGCCGGAATCGCTTGCCAGCTAAAGCAATTGGGCGTCACGGCCATCGACATCGATCCGCGGTGCACCGTGGCCGACCCGACGTTGTTCAGTCACCGCCGGAGTGCCCCAACCGGGCGGCTGGCCTCGCTGGTGTGGATGGAGTGACTGCGATGGGGGGTCGGGCACCGGAGAGCCACAGCGACCGCGAAACGGAATTGACCCACGCATTAGCGGCCGTGCGTTCGCGCCTTGCGGCGGCTGCGGAAGCGGCGGGTCGCAATGTCGGTGAAATCGAACTTCTGCCGATTACCAAATTCTTTCCAGCAACCGATGTCGTGACTTTGTCGCGATTGGGTTGCCGGGCCGTCGGCGAATCGCGGGATCAGGAAGCGTCGGCAAAAGTGAGCGAAGTCACCAAACTCTTGGCGGCCGCGTCGCGGGCGGACGTACCGGCCCTGCGCTGGCACATGGTGGGCCACATTCAGCGAAACAAGGCCCGGTCGGTTGCCCGCTGGGCGCACACCGCCCACTCGGTGGACAGCTCCCACCTCGTCACCGCGCTCGATCGGGGCGTGTCGGCGGCCCTGGCCGAGGGCCGCCGCTCCGATCCGATGCGGGTCTACGTTCAGGTCAGCCTCGACGGCGACGAGACGCGGGGCGGCGTCGACATCTCGGCGCCGGGAGCGCTCGACCAATTGTGCGCGCAGACCGAGGACGCGAAGTGCCTGGAACTGGCCGGTCTGATGGCCATTCCGCCGCTGGGCTCGAGTCCCGACGCGGCCTTCGAGCGCCTGCGGACCGAGCACCTGCGCGTCCTGGAATCCCATCCGAACGCCGTCGGCCTGTCGGCCGGCATGTCCGACGATTTCGAAATTGCCGTCAAACACGGATCGACGTGTGTGCGTGTCGGTACCGCGCTATTGGGTCCCCGGCCGCTACCGTCACCGTATTAAGTCACTGTAGTCACATCTTCATCACTGACACCAAGCATCAGGGGCTAGAAGGGGTCAACGCAATGAGCACACTGCACAAAGTCAAGGCCTATTTCGGTATGGCCCCGATGGACGACTACGACGACGAGTATTACGACGACCACGCACCCTCGCGTGGTTTTCCGCGGCCGCGTTTCGACGACGGGTACGGCCGCTACGAAGGGCGCGACTACGACGACCCGCGTGAGCCCGCCGACTACCCGCCGCCGAGCGGCTACCGCGGCGGCTACGGGGAGGAGCCGCGCTACGGCGCCGTCCACCCCCGCGAGTTCGAGCGGCCCGATATGGGTAGGCCGCGATTCGGATCCTGGTTGCGCAACTCCACCCGCGGCGCGCTGGCGATGGACCCGCGCCGGATGGCGATGATGTTCGAAGAGGGCCACCCGCTCTCGAAGATCACCACGCTGCGGCCCAAGGACTACAGCGAGGCGCGCACCATCGGCGAGCGGTTCCGCGACGGCACCCCGGTCATCATGGACCTGGTGTCCATGGACAACGCCGACGCCAAGCGGCTGGTCGACTTCGCGGCCGGATTGGCCTTCGCGTTGCGCGGCTCCTTCGACAAGGTGGCGACCAAGGTGTTCTTGCTCTCGCCCGCGGACGTCGATGTCTCCCCCGAGGAGCGTCGCCGGATCGCCGAAACCGGTTTCTACGCTTACCAATAACCCGCGGTTGAGCGGCGCCGGGTTCGGCGCCGCTTCGGTGGCCGGACCGGCTGCGATGTGGCCCGAGGACCGGAGTCGGTACGCTGGCAGGCGCCGCGAAAGCCCGCGGCGCTTGACATCTCATCGGTAAGGTCGGGGCTCTTCAGTTGGTGCTGTTCTTTCAGATCCTTGGGTTTGCGCTCTTCATCTTCTGGCTGCTGCTCATCGCCCGGGTTGTCGTCGAGTTCATTCGCTCGTTCAGCCGTGACTGGCATCCCACCGGCATCACGGTGGTGATCCTCGAGATCATCATGTCGATCACGGATCCGCCGGTGAAGTTGCTGCGGCGGTTGATCCCGCAGCTCACCATCGGGGCGGTCCGTTTCGACCTGTCCATCATGGTGTTGCTGCTGGTCGCGTTCATCGGCATGCAGCTGGCCTTCGGCGCCGCGGCGTAGGCCGATCCGGCGCGCCGGCGGGGGCCGCCTTCCAGCCCGGAGACGGTTCGGCCACGTTTTAGCCTCGGTTTGGTGCCCGCGATTTAAAAATTCTAAGGTTTCGGATTTTATTGCCCTGAGTGTTTGAAATTGGTTCTTATTTATTGGCCTAAACAGCAACGGTCGCGCCTGGTGTGACAGGATGGACGGCAGTTGCACGACGGCTACCACTGCGTTCTACACTTTCCAGAACGTTAGACAGGAACTTGAGGGGACGAAACAATGCCGCTTACACCAGCCGACGTCCACAATGTGGCGTTCAGTAAGCCACCGATCGGCAAGCGGGGCTACAACGAAGACGAGGTCGACGCCTTCCTCGATCTGGTGGAGGCCGAGCTGACGCGGCTCATCGAAGAGAACAGCGATCTGCGTCAGCGGATCGAGGAGCTGGACCAGGAGCTTGCTGCCGGCGGCGGCGCCAGCGCAGCTCCCGCGGCCGCACCCACCCAGGCGATCCCCGTCCCCGAGCCGGAGCCGGCGCCAAAGGCGGCACCGGTCGCCGCACCCGCCGCACCCGCCCCTTCCGCGGCGAGCAACGAGGAACAGGCCATGAAGGCCGCTCGGGTGTTGAGCCTGGCCCAGGACACCGCCGACCGGCTGACCAGCACGGCCAAGGCGGAGTCGGACAAGATGCTGGCCGACGCCCGCGCCAACGCGGACCAGATCCTCACCGAGGCCCGCCAGACCGCCGAGACCACGGTCACCGAGGCCCGGCAGCGCGCCGACGCGATGCTCGCGGATGCGCAAACCCGCTCCGAGACCCAGTTGCGTCAGGCCCAGGAGAAGGCCGACGCCCTGCAGGCCGACGCCGAACGCAAGCACTCCGAGATCATGGGCACGATCAACCAGCAGCGCACCGTCCTGGAAGGCCGCCTCGAGCAACTGCGCACCTTCGAACGCGAGTACCGGACCCGGCTCAAGACCTACCTGGAATCGCAGCTGGAAGAGCTCGGCCAGCGCGGATCGGCGGCGCCCGTCGACTCCAGCGCCGACGCAGGCGGATTCGACCAATTTAATCGGGGTAATAACTAGCCTCACAGGCGTGCCGGACACTCGCCAAGCTGCGCGGTTGGCACACTAGACCTGCACACGAACTGGCTGCCCGCTCGCCGCTTGGAGGATGACCGATGCTGATCATTGCGCTGGTACTGGCCCTGGTCGGGCTCGTCGCGTTGGTGTTCGCCGTGGTCACGAGCAACGAGCTGGTGGCCTGGGTGTGCATCGGCGCCAGCGTGCTCGGGGTGGTGCTGTTGATCATCGACGCGCTGCAGGAGCGGCAGCGGCGCGACGCGGGCGGAGCAGCCCAGCACGAG
Source organism: Mycobacterium sp. 852002-51613_SCH5001154 (assembly GCF_001667425.1). Lineage (NCBI taxonomy): Bacteria > Bacillati > Actinomycetota > Actinomycetes > Mycobacteriales > Mycobacteriaceae > Mycobacterium > Mycobacterium sp. 852002-51613_SCH5001154. Next base: position 9,167 of record NZ_LZII01000051.1, read on the forward strand.
GACGAGGTTCAGGCCGAGGCCGGCGACGAGGCCGTCGACTACCCCGAGGACGCCCCGCAGGAATCCAGCGAAGCTGACGCAGAGGCGACCGAAGAGTCGGCGGTGCCGGCCGAGGGCCGCGGCGACGAGGCCGCCAAGTAGTACTCAGCCGGTTGGCGTGGCGAGCGTCTCGCGCACCTCGTCGTCGCTGACCTGGTGAAAATCGCCGTACACCTGGCCGACAGCTTCGAATCCGGGCGGCATCGTCACGCACACCACCTCGTCGGCCTCGAGCCCGAGCTGACGGCAGGTCGACGGCGGCCCCACCGGGACCGCGACGACTATCGATCTGGGACCGGCGGCTCGCACGGCTCGGACGGCGGCCAGCATGCTTGCGCCGGTGGCGATCCCGTCGTCGACCAGGATCACCACCTTGCCGCGCGGGTCGGCCACCGGGCGGCCGCCCCGGTACGCGTCCTCGCGGCGGGCGAGCTCGGCCGTCTCGCTCTCGATCACCTCGCGCACCTCTTCGTCGGTGATGTGCAGGCTGGACACCACGTCGTCGTTCATCACGACGCCGCCTCCGCTGGCCACGGCGCCCATCGCGAGCTCCGACCAGCGTGGCACCCCGAGCTTGCGGACCAGGAACACATCGAGGGGGGCGTGCAGCGCGGGGGCGCTCTCCCAGGCGACGGGGCCGCCGCCGCGCGCCAGTCCGAAGACCAGCACGTCATCCCTGTCGCGATAGGACATGAGCTGCTCGGCGAGCGCGTGACCGGCCTCGCGACGGTCGCGGAACGTGCGCGTCGCAGTGCGCCGGAGGAATCCATTGGGTGTCATCGGTCGCGTTCCACCCTACGGCGTTTCGTGGCGGCCGCGCCGGTCAGCGAACCCGGTCGCGCCGGTCCGGGCTCGCCGTCCCCACATCGGAGCGGGACGCGGTGACGAGATGCTCGAACGTACCGGTCACGTCCAGGATGCGATCGAGGAATCGCGGTCGGTTGTCCAGGTGTAGACGCACGCCCTCCTGACAGCTGCGTCGATGGACCAGGAGCAGGGCGGACAGACCCGCGGAATCGCAGAAGGCCAGTCCGGAGAGGTCGAGATGCAGGTCAGCCAGGGCGGGCTGCCGGCCGAGTAGTTGACCGGCGGCGTCGACCATGGCGTCGACGGTTTCGTAGACCAGGTCGCCGGAGATCTGCACGCAGGCCGATCGTCCCGTCGTGGCGACACTCAGGAACAGGTTCATCGGGACGCTCCGGCGGCGGCGAGGGCATCGTTTGCTGTCCGCAGCAAGCGCTGGCTGCGGGGGAACTCCTTGAGTTGCGCATCCAGCAAATCCAACATGGGGTGAAGCGATGCCGCCGGAACGCCCCGCGCGGCGAGGATGTCGGCGGTCCAGGTGATGAAGTCGGCGAACAGCGCGTCGTCGTCGGTGTACAGGCTCACGGTGAGGAAGTCGACGATGTGGGCGACGTCCTCGACGGTGTGCTGACGCTGCGGCGCGGAGTAGGCGCGCATGGCGGGAAAGCGGTCCTCCAAATCGGTGACGGTGGACTTGACCAGCTGACCCGCGCTCCGGCTCACCATGGTGTACTCCTGGTCGGCCAGATGGGGCAGGTCACTGACCGGTTGGCGGCTGAAAGTGCGTCGAACGGCGGGGAATTCGCGGCGCAGGCGTTCGTCAGCGGTTCGCGCGTCGGGTGCCCACGCGTCAGCGCCCAGCTGCCGGGCGAAACGGCCGTCGCGGCCGAACGCGGCCCCGCCGGCCAGGACGGGGAAACCGGCGGACTGGCACGCGATGATCGCGGCGTGCGCGTTGGGCAGCCCGGTGGGGATCGAGCAGGAGAGCGCCACGACGTCGGGTCCGTGCTGGTGCAGGTGGGCGATCAGGTGCGGGGTCGGGACCTGCGCTCCGAGGAAGTCGACCTGCCAGCCACGCAGCCGCAGGACCTCCGCCAGCAGCCGGGCGGGCAAAGCGTGCCACTCGCCGTCCACGCACGCCAGAGCGAGCCGGCCGCCGTGCGTCGGGACTTTGCCGGCCGGGTGGTGGGCCAGCGCGGCGATGACGCGGTCGTTGATGGCCGTGGCCGCGTGCTCCTGCGCGACGCTGATGCGGTTGGCGGCCCATTCGGTGCCCACCTTGCGCTGGACGGGGGCGATCACCTCCAGCAGCACGTCCTCGTGCGTCATGCCCGCATCCATCGCGGCGAACACGCTGGCTGCCGCCGCGTACTCGTCGCGGTCGGCGAGGGCTCCCCAGAGCCGCTCGCGGATCACCAGTTCGTCGGCGGCACCGGTAGCGCGTGGGGCGGTCATATCGGTGTCGTAGGACCTCATGCCACGTACCTGCCCCGCGTGTGGCCGTCGACGGCGCTGAGGTGGGTGCGCTGCGGGGCGGTGATCGCCACGACCGCGATGTCGTCGTGCACGCGTTGTCCCACCCACTGCGTGGCCAGCATCAGGACGCGTTCGACGACCGCCTCGGCCGGCATTCCGGCACATCCGGTCAGTGCTGCCGCCAGGCGCTGCTCACCGAAGAAGTCACTGCCCAGCGGACCGCCGCGGGCCTCGGTGATGCCATCGGTGTACAGCACGCACGTCTCGCCCGGCGCCAGGGAAGTCTCAAACGATTGCACAGTGATGCGCTCCAGCGCGCCGACCAGCGTGCCCTTGGTGTTGGCCTCTTCCACCTGCCCGTCGTCGCGCACGATCAACGGCGGCGGATGCCCGGCGCAGGTCAACCGGAGCACCACCTGGCCGTCCCGGTAGGCGACCGAGGCCAGGACCAAAGTGGCGAACCGGGTGTGGTCCGACGACAACATGGCGCGGTTGAGCAGCGTGAGTACGCTCTCGTGGTCCTGCGCCAGCGGCGTCAGGGCCTGCAGTGTGTTGCGGATCTTGCCGGTCATCACGGCGGCCTCGAGCCCCTTACCGCACACGTCGCCCAGCACCACCAGCGTCTCGTCCTCGGGGCGCGCGGCGGGATGGAAGTCGTAGAAGTCGCCCCCGACCACCTCGTAATCCTTCGAAGCCCGGTAGCCGCCGGCGAATTCGATGCCGTGCAGCCCATGCAGCGGGGGAGGCAACAGGTCACGCATCAGGGTGCGGGTGATGGCGGCCTGTTCGGCGTAGAGGCGTGCGGCGGACAACGCCGCCCCGGCGCGGGCGGCGAACAGGCCGGCGAAGAGTTCTTCGTCCGCGCTGTACACCGGCCGATCGGTGCGTCGCAGCAACACCAGAGCCCCCGCCGAAACCCCGTGCCCGGGCAGCGTCAGGATCATCACGGACCCCACCGGTCCCGAGAAGTGTTGAGGCACAAGCCAATCGGGTACTGTCACGGGATCGATCCAGCCCGAGGAAACGGGCGGAAACCCGTGCAGTGCCTCGCTCAAACCCGCCACCACCGCTGGGTCGGCGTCGACGCTGCACTGCTCCACGGCCCCGGCCGCGCTGCTGTAGAAGACCGGCAGCCGCCGGCCGCGGCCCGCGGGGGCCACCAGCACCGCCGCGTCCGCCAGGTGCCGGGCGGCCATCTGCACCGTCGCTTCCCGGCAGCGGTCCACGTTCAGCGCCGCGGTCAACACGGAAGACGCCTCGAGCAGGATCGCGGTGCGTTCCTGCTCGCGCGCCAGCGCTTCTTGGGCCTCCCGCAACAACTGGCCGGTGTCCTCGACCAGCGACCACGCCACCTCGCCGCTGGGCAGAACCGCTGCGTGCGCGTCGAATTTTCGGCTCCCCACCCCTCCCGAGACGACGGACGCGTCCCGATCGACCGCCCCGGGCTCAAGCTCGACGAGACGATGATTTGCGCGCGACAGCCAGTCAACCGACTCGTCGATCCGGCCGCCCTGCGTCGCGCCCGGCAGCAGGGACTGGGCCGACCCGCTCAGAGCCCGCACGACTCCCTCGCGATCGATGACCAGCGTGGGGCAGGGCACGGCCGCCCACAACGCGTCGAGGTCGATCTCGACGCCTACGTGGGCACCATCATGCATGCGGTTGACCTGTCAACGCGGAATGGTTGATCTTGCTGACGTTGCGCCGACTCTGGGCGTATTGGCTTGCGGGAGAGGGCCGTTCGTACTGGCCGTGCGTCGCACGTGCAGCGGAGGGCCATTTCTCGACCCCAATAGCGCAAACTCTACACGGCCCGCTCTCCCGACTCCGAGGCGAGAAGCGACCGTGCGCCATGCGTGTCCGAGGGGGGACTTGAACCCCCACGCCCATTAGTAGGGCACTAGCACCTCAAGCTAGCGCGTCTGCCATTCCGCCACTCGGACAAACCAACCGCATGGGTTGGCAGCTAAGGCTATCGGATTGTCTCACGCGCGCCCAACCCAGCCGGGCCGCTCAGCATCGAGCCCGGCGGCCCCGGCAATGGTAGGAAAGGTGGTTGTGACCGCCCAGACCGAGTTCCCGACCGGCCCGAGTGACGACGTGGTCGAGGTCGTCAGCAGGCTGATCCGATTCGACACCACCAACACCGGCGAACCGGAGACCACGCGGGGCGAGGCCGAGTGTGCGCAGTGGGTCGCCGAGCAGCTCGCCGAGGTCGGGTACGCGCCCCAATACGTGGAATCGGGTGCCCCGGGCCGCGGCAACGTGATCGCCCGCCTCGCGGGCGCCGACAGCTCGCGCGGCGCACTGCTGATCCACGGCCATCTCGACGTGGTGCCGGCCGAGCCGGCCGAGTGGAGCGTGCACCCGTTCTCCGGTGCGGTCAAGGAGGGGTTCGTCTGGGGCCGCGGAGCGGTCGACATGAAGGACATGGTCGGCATGATGATCGTGGTGGCCCGGCGGTTGAAGCAGGCCGGGATCGTGCCGCCACGGGATCTGGTGTTCGCCTTCCTTGCCGACGAGGAACACGGCGGCACCTTCGGGGCGCAATGGCTGGTCGACAATCGGCCCGACCTATTCGAGGGCGTCACGGAGGCGATCGGCGAAGTGGGCGGCTTCTCGTTGACCGTGCCCCGCCGCGACGGGGGCGAACGCCGGCTCTATTTGATCGAGACCGCCGAGAAGGGTCTGTCCTGGATGCGGCTGACCGCCCGCGGCCCGGCCGGGCACGGATCGATGGTGCATGACCGCAACGCTGTCACCGCCGTCGCAGAGGCGGTCGCCCGGTTGGGCCGGCACCAGTTTCCCCTCGTACTGACTGACACCGTCGCGCAGTTCCTGGCGGCCGTCAGTGACGAGACCGGGCTGACGTTCGACGTCGAGTCGGGCGACCTGGCGGGGGCGGTCGAAAAGCTCGGCCCGATGGCCCGCATGCTCAAGGCCGTGCTGCACGACACCGCGAACCCGACGATGCTCAAGGCCGGGTACAAGGCGAACGTCGTCCCGGCCGTCGCGGAAGCAGTGGTCGACTGCCGAATCCTGCCGGGCCGCAAGGAGGCCTTCGAGGCCGAGGTCGACGAACTGCTCGGCCCGGACGTCACACGGGAGTGGATCAAGGACTTCTCGTCGTATGAGACGAGCTTCGACGGTGACCTGGTGGACGCCATGAACGCCGCCGTGCTGGCGCTGGACCCGGACGGCCGCACGGTTCCCTACATGCTCTCCGGTGGCACCGACGCAAAATCGTTCGCGCGCTTGGGTATTCGTTGTTTCGGTTTCAGCCCGCTGCGGTTGCCGCCGGACCTCGATTTCACCGCGTTGTTCCATGGTGTCGACGAGCGGGTACCCGTTGACGCGCTGAGGTTCGGCACCGAAGTGCTGGCACACTTCTTGACACACTGCTGAAGACACGACACGTAACGAGAGGATCGCTCATGAGCACCGCGCCCGACCCGTACGCCGCGCTGCCGCAGCTGCCGACGTTCACCCTGACATCGGACTCGATCACCGACGGCCAGTCTCTGGCAAAGCCGCAGGTCAGCGGGATCATGGGCGCGGGTGGAGAAGATGTCAGCCCGCAGTTGAGCTGGTCGGGATTCCCGGGGGAGACCCGCAGCTTCGCCGTCACCGTCTACGACCCCGATGCGCCGACGGCCTCGGGCTTCTGGCACTGGGCGGTGGCCAACCTGCCGGCCGACGTCACCGAACTGCCCGCCGGCGCGGGGGACGGGAGCGACCTGCCCGACGACGCGCTGACGCTGGTCAACGACGCCGGCATGCGCCGCTACATCGGTGCGGCGCCGCCGCCCGGGCACGGTCCGCACCGGTACTACATCGCGGTGCACGCCGTGGATGTCGACAAGCTGGACCTCGGCGAGGACGCCAGCCCCGCCTACCTCGGCTTCAACCTGTTCCAGCACGCGATCGCGCGCGCCGTTATTCACGGCATCTACGAACAGAAGTAGCCACTCGTCCTACGCCGACCGTCTTGTCGGTGGGCGGTCGTAGTATTCGAACATGCGTTCGAGTGATCGTCAGGACATCGCGGCGGATTACGCCGCGCTGAGTGAGGTCGTCTCCCGCATCCTCGGGCATTCGTATGAGGCGCTGACTACTCCAGAGCGGTTGCGATTATTGGAGATCCTGGAGTGTGAGACGCGCCGGCTGCAGACACCGAGTTATCAGCTCATCAATCAGGTTGCCGAGCAGGCTGATTCGGCCGAGTTGGGTGGCAAGCTGTCGTGGGCGTTGGCCGATCGGCTGCACATCACTCGCGGCGAGGCCGGCCACCGCATCGCGCAGGCTGCCGACTTAGGGCCGCGCCGGGCGCTGAGCGGTGAGCCGTTGGCACCGGTGTTGCCCGCCACGGCCGCGGCCCAGCGCGCCGGGGCGATCGGGGCCGATCACGTGGCGGTGGTCCGGCGGTTTTTCCACCAGCTGCCGGAATCCGTCGACATCGACACTCGGGAGCAGGCCGAGAAACACCTTGCGTCGCAGGCCACCCACTATCGCCCCGATCAACTCGCCAGGCTCGCCCGCCACTTGACGGACTGCCTCAATCCCGACGGCAACTACACCGATGCCGACAGGGCGCGGGCCCGGGGGCTGGTGCTGGGCTGTCAGCAGGCCGACGGCATGTCCAAGCTGAGCGGCTGGCTCACCCCCGAGGCCCGCGCCACCTGGGAGGCGGTGCTGGCCAAGCTGG
>NZ_LZII01000052.1:0-196503 GCF_001667425.1 Mycobacterium sp. 852002-51613_SCH5001154
CGGGCCAGCCGGGCGGCGGTGAAGCCCCCTGCGGGGCGTTGGGGTTGGACGGCTTGTTCTCCTTGCCATCGGACTCCAGCACGATGCGCGCCGGCGGCGGGCCGTCGCCGCCCCCCATCACCGACCCGACCGTCGCGATGGCCTGCAGCGCGGTGAAGAGGCCTTCACCCGTCGCGGTCTTGGGGGCCGGTTTCAGGTTGTCGATCGCCGCCTTCACGGCCGCACGGTTGGTGGTCGGGGAGACCAGCAGCGAGGCGTTGGCCGCGAACTCCACCAGCCCCAGGTTGATGGCCGGCGTCAGCTCGTCGGCGAATTGCTTGCCGGCCTCCTTGGCGGCGGTCAGCCGGTCGGGCGGGACGTCGGTGGAGGCCATGGACTCCGACACGTCGATGACCAGCATGACGACCGCGCGGTTGAGCGGGATCCGGACGTCGGAGGTCGGCCCGGCCATCGCGGTGGTCAGCAGCACCAGCGACACGGCCAGCAGGATGGTCGGCACGTGCCGCCACCGGCTGGGGTGCGCCGGTGCGACCCGCTCGAGCACCTCCATGTTCGCGAACCGCAGCACCCTCCGGCGGCGGGCGAACTGCAGCACGACGTAGAGGCCGAGGACCAACAGAACGAGCAGCAGGAACAGGAAGAACCACGCGTTCTGGAAGCCGGTGACCGAGACGGGGCCCAGCAGGGGCAGCTTCATGTGCAGCCACACTATGCGCGAACTGTGGACCGCGCACGGCCCGCCGGGTCAGCCGGCGACGAGGTCGCGGCGCTGCGTGAACTTGATGTCGAGGCTGCGCAGGTGGGTCTGCAGCCCGGCGTCCTGGATCGGGATCAGGTGTGCGGGCTGGTCGGTCTCGTTGTAGTGGGCGTGCCACATGCCCGGCGGGGTGGTGAACGCGCAGCCGGCCCGCCAGTCCACCCGGGTCGGGTCGACGATGTCGCCGTGCTCGTCGAGGCGGGTGCCCAGCAACGTGTAGCAGCCGCTGGCCGGCGCGTCGAGGATGAGGTCGAGGGCCACCGACTGGTGCCGGTGCGGGCGCTGCACCTGGTTCGGGGGCAGCACGCCGAACATGGCCCACAGGACGTGGGTGATGGTCAGCGTCTGTTCCTGGTTGGCGTTGGCCAGCAGCACGCTGACCCGGCTCTTCTCGTTGGCGCCAGGGCGCGACGCGATCTCCTCCAGCTTGGCCACCGCATCCGAGCGGCGGAACTTGGTCGCCCGGAACCGCGGCTGCGTCGCTTCGGCGCCGAGGTATCGCATCAGCGGCTCGTCGTGCACCCAGTACATGGCGGTGTCGGCAGCGGCGTAGAAGACCGAGCGGGTGCCCGCGGGAAGGGTGAGGAAGTCGCCCTTCTCCCACTGCACCAGGTGGCCGTCGACCGCGGCGAAGCCGCGCCCGTAGAGCACGTAGTACAGCTGCGAGGTGGCGTTGGGGCTGGTGTCGACCTGCTCGCCCGGCCGGATGCGCACGAAGTTGGCCAGCAGCGCGGGGCTGGTCGCCGCGCCGGTCTCGATCTGCAGTTCCTTGGACAGATCCAGCGGAATCACCCCGGTGGGCTGGTCGGTGTAGACATCCGCATCGAACCGGGTAACCGGAACCTGCGGGACGTGTCCCGAGCCGATGGGGTTGGCGGCCTTGGAGTATTCGAAATACTCGGCGTCGGAGGCCCAGTCCTGGAAGCGACCTTCGAAGCCGTACTCGGCCACGTTGATCATCGGCGCGGGAATTGTCGGATCCAGGTTCGGGGTCAGGGCGGTTTCGGTGACGGACATTTCGCGTCTCCTTCGGACTGCTCGCGGGCTTCGTCGCTGCATCTCATGTTTCTTTCGTATCTATCTTGTATCTCAGTTGTCGCCCTGTCAAGGGTGGCGGTGGTGTACGGTCACGACACTGCTGGGATACGACTTAGCTACCGGAAGGCTGGATGGCAACGAGTGACCCGCGGCCGGGCACGGCCAAGGACCGCGCGCTGGATTACGTCAAGACGCAGGTCCTCACCGGCGCGTTCCCGGGCGGGGAGCTGATCAGCGAGGGTGACGTGGCCACCGCCCTTGGGATGTCGCGCACCCCCGTGCGCGAGGCGTTCCTGCGGCTGGAGGCCGAGGGGTTGCTGCGTCTGTACCCGCAGCGCGGCGCCCTGGTGGTCCCCGTTTCGCCCGACGAGGTTCGCTCGGTGATGGAGGCGCGGCTGCTGCTGGAGCAGTTCGCCGCCACCAAGGTGGTGGGCCGCGGGCCCGCGGCGTGCGCCGCGGTTTTCGAGCGACTGTCGGGCGAGCTGCTACGGCAGGGTGCCGCCGTCGACCGGTCCGACTGGGCCGAGTTTCTCGACGCCGACCGTGCCTTCCACGCCGTCACGCTGGCCGAGTCGGGGAACGCCATCTTGTCGGGTTTCTATGGGTCCCTGCGGGATCGGCAGATGAGGATGATCGGCGAATCGGCGCTGCGCGAGCCCGACCGGGTGACGACGATCCTCGACGAGCACCGCGAAATCGCCGAGGCGCTGCGCGACGGCGACGCCCAGCGCGCGCTGCGCGCGGTGCAGACGCACCTGGCCGGCACGGTGCGCGCGATCGGGCTCGCGGCCGACCTGAACTGACTTCCACACGAATTGTGTTAGAAGTCCGTATTTTCGGGGAAATCCTTCTCGCAGATGGCGCCCACCCCGGGTGCCGTTACGACAGGAGCTGAAATGGTCGGATCCATCATCCTCGCCATCATCGTGGGCGCGATCGTCGGTGTGGTCGCTCGCCTGGTGATGCCGGGGAAGCAGAACGTCGGCATGATCATGACCGTCGTGATCGGCGCCGTAGGCGGTTTGATCGGCTCGGCGGTCGCCAGCCAGTTCGGATACCACAACGCCAACGGTGGCATCGCGTGGGTTCCGTTCTTCATCGGAGTCGGCGCCGCGATCGTCCTGATCGCGCTCTACGAAGCGCTGACGGGACGTCGCACCGGCACGCGCCTCACCCGCTGAGCCGAAAGCTGCGCCGCTCGCCCGCTTTTCGGGCGAGCGGTGTCAGCCTGCGATGAGCACGGCGTAACGCGGTTTGATCACATCGTCGATGATCGCCAGCCGCTCGTCGAACGGGAGGAACGCCGACTTCATCGCATTGATGGTGAACCGCTCGAGGTCGCTCCAGCCGTAACCGAAAGCCTCGACCAGTCGGCACATTTCAAGGCTCATCGTGGTATCGCTCATCAGCCGGTTGTCGGTGTTCACGGTGACCCGGAACCGGGTGCGGGCCAACAGGTCGAATGGGTGGTCCGCAATGCTCTTCACCGCGCCGGTCTGCACGTTGGAGCTCGGGCACAGCTCCAACGGAATTCGCTTGTCCCGCAAAATCGATGCCAGCCGGCCGAGCCGAACCCGGCCGTCGCCGAGGACTTCGATATCGTCGACGATGCGCACGCCGTGGCCCAAGCGGTCGGCGCCGCAGAACGCGATCGCCTCGTGGATGGACGGCAGACCGAACGCCTCCCCCGCGTGAATGGTGAAGCGCGCGTTGTGGTCTCGCATGTACTCGAAGGCGTCCAAGTGCCGCGTCGGCGGGTTCCCCGCCTCGGCGCCGGCGATGTCGAATCCGACAACCCCCTTGTCCCGGAACCGGATTGCCAGCGCGGCGATCTCCCGGGACACTGCTGCGTGCCGCATGGCCGTGACCAGCAGCCGCACCACGATCGGCCGGCCCGCGGCGGCGCAGGCCTTCTCGCCGTCGGCGAAGCCGGCCAGCACGGCGTCGACGATCGCGTCGAAGGACAGCCCACGGTCGATGTGCAGCTCGGGCGCGAATCGGATCTCGGCGTAGACGACCGAGTCGGCGGCCAGGTCCTCCACGCATTCGTAGGCGACGCGATGCAGAGCGTCGGACGTCTGCATCACCGCAACGGTGTGCGAGAACGGCTCCAGGTAGCGCTCCAGCGAGCCGCTGTGCGACTGGGTGCGAAACCAGGTGGCCAGCTCGTCGACGTCGGTGGTGGGCAGCCCGTCGTAGCCGGTCTGGCCGGCGATCTCGACCACGGTCGACGGGCGAAGCCCCCCGTCGAGGTGATCGTGCAGCAGCGCCTTGGGCGCCTTCTTGATCTGCTCGAGTCCCAGGGGTGTGGTCACTTGACGATCCGATCGATGATCAGCGGCCGCGAGACCGGTGGCGTGTCGCCGATGCTGTAGCCGCCGTCCAGTTCGGCCAGCGCCGCGGCGAAGCGCTCCGGGGTGTCGGTGTAGAGGGTGAACAGCGGCGCGCCCGCCGCGACCGGTTCGCCGGGGCGGCGGTGGATCCGGATGCCGGCGCCGGCCTGCACCCGTTCGCCCGGACGGGACCTGCCCGCGCCGAGCCGCCAAGCCGCCAGCCCCACTGCCATCGCGTCGATATCGCCCATTGTGCCGCCCCGGGCGGCGGTCACGGTGTCGGAATGCGCACCGATCGGCAACGGAACCGACAAATCGCCGCCCTGCGCGGCGATGAGCCGGCGGAACCGGTCCATCGCGGTGCCGTCGCGCAGCGTCTCGGCGGGGTCGCGACCGTCGACTCCGGCCAGCTCGAGCATCTCGGCGGCCAGCCGCAACGTCAGCTCGACCACGTCGGGCGGGCCGCCGCCGGCCAGCACATCCAGCGACTCGGCGACCTCGACGGCGTTGCCCACGGTCGCGCCCAGCGGGCCGTTCATGTCGGTCAACAGCGCGCGGGTGGGCACCCCGTGCGCCGCACCCAGCTCGACCATGGTGTGGGCCAGCTCGCGGCACCGGTCCGCGGAGCGCAGCAGCGCCCCCGCACCGACCTTCACGTCGAGCACCAGCGCGCCGGTCCCCTCGGCCAGCTTCTTGCTCATCACCGAGCTGGCGATCAGCGGCAGCGACTCGACGGTGGCGGTGACGTCGCGCAGGGCGTACAGCTTGGCGTCGGCCGGCGCCAGCTCTCCGGCCGCGAAGATGGCGGCGCCCACATCGCGGAGTTGGTCGCGCACCCGCCGGTTGGACAGGGCGGCGGTGAACCCGGCGATGGACTCGAGCTTGTCCAGGGTGCCGCCGGTGTGCCCCAGGCCCCGCCCCGACGCCTGCGGCACCGCGGCGCCACAGGCGGCCACGACGGCCACCAGGGGCAGGGTGATCTTGTCCCCCACGCCACCCGTGGAGTGCTTGTCCACGGTGGGCTTACCCAGGTCGTGGAAGTCAAGCCGTTCGCCGGACGCCAGCATCGCCGCGGTCCAGCTGGCGGTCTCGCCGCGGTCCATGCCGCGCAGGAAGATCGCCATCAGCAGCGCCGACATCTGTTCCTCGGCCACCCGGCCGCGGGTGTAGGCGTCGACGACCCATTCGATGGCGGCGTCGGACAACCGGCCGCCGTCGCGCTTGGTTCGGATCACCGTCGGCGCGTCGTATGCCGGCCGAGTCACGGGGTCGCCTGCGGTCTCAGGGCGCGGTCACGTTCTCTTTGACGAACGACGCCAGCGCGCCGACCAGCTGGCCGGAGAACGGCAGCGGCTTCGTATAGCCGGTCGCGGCTCCGCTCGGGTCCTCCTTGAGGACATGATTGACGCCGGTCAGGTGGACGTAGTCGGTCTTGGTGGCCGCCCCGGCCAGCCCGGAGGCCAGGTGGTCGACGTCCTGGCAGGTGATCTGGCGGTCAGCGTCGCTGCAGGTGAGCAAGACCGGCATGCCCCGGGGCAGCTTGGCCGCAAGGGCCACCGGGTCGAGCGCGTCCTCCTCCAACAGGGCCCGCGCGTTGGCGGCGTTGATGATCGGCCGCAGCCCCGGGGGCTCGTTCGGCGGGACCTGCCCGGTGTCGCGAAATTCTTGGATGGCGCCATCGACCGCCGCGGTGCTTTCGGCGGCCTGCGCGGCGGTGAGGCGCCCGGCCTGCACCGCCGCGTCGGCCTGGGCGTGGGCCTGCTCGGATACGAGGTCAAGCAGGCGCCGGCTCGCCGGTTCCACCAAACCGAGGGCGCGCACCGGGGGGACGATCCCGAGCGCGGCGGTGGCCAACGTCAACGCGTACAGGGCGCCCTCGCTGTGCCCAACCACCATCAGGCGCGACCGGTCGATGCCGGGTTGCCCGGCGAGAAACTGCAGCGCCGCGGTCGCCTCGCCCTGGAACGCGCCGATGTTGACCTTCCCCGGGTCCGCCGCGTAGGGGCCCAGGCCGGTCTGACCGGTGCCGAGCTTGTCGTAGCGCAACGTGGCGACGCCGTCGTCCGAGAGCGCCTGCGCCAGGTTGCGCAGCGTGTCGACCTGACCCGGCATCAAAGCCGAGTCGCCGTTGCGGTCCGTCGGCCCGCTGCCGGCGATCAACAGCGCCGCCGGCACCGTGGCCCGCCCCGCCGGGTGACGGAACGTGCCGTACACCGTCATGTCCGCCACCGAGAACGACACCGCGTCGTCCACCCACCCCGCCTGCCCCGCCGAAGCAGTCGGCGACGGCGGCCTCGCGGCGGGCGGTTCCGACGCGCAGCCCGCCAAACACGGGCCGGCCGCGATAAGCGCGGCGCCCAGCACCACGGGCGCGATGCGGCGCCCCGTGCTGAGGCCGATCATCGGCGCCCCCGCTCCACGTCGGCGGCGCCGAAGGCGTCGGGCAGCAGCTCGCCAAGGCGGCGGGGCCCGGCCGGATCATCGATCAGCAACTCGGGGCCGCCGTGCTCGAGAAGTACCTGGCGGCACCGCCCGCACGGCGTCAGCGGGAACCCCCGCCCGTCGACGCAGGCCAGTGCGATCAGCCGGCCGCCGCCGGTCGTGTGCAGGGCGCACACCACGCCGCATTCGGCACAGAGACCAAGGCCATATGAGACGTTCTCCACATTGCAGCCGGTGACCACGCGACCGTCGTCGACCAGGGCGGCCGCCCCCACCGGGAACCGCGAGTAGGGCGCGTATGCCGCCGCCGCGGCGCCGATTGCCTTGTGGCGCAGCGTGTTCCAATCGACATCCGGCATACCTGACCCCGCTTCGCTCATGCCACGTGAGACTGCCACCCTAACCCTGACACGCGACTTCGCTTGGCGGACTGCTCGGCACGGGGCGTCGCCGCGCCGGGTTAGGCTGAACTGCGTCGATGTCAGAAGGTGGTGAGGACTGGGTGACCACACAGGCGACAACCGCGGATCCGGCAAAAGAATCTGCACCCTCGCGCAGGCGGCGTCCACCCCGGACCCTGTATCGGGGCGACCCGGGCATGTGGTCGTGGGTGTTGCATCGCATCAGCGGCGCGACCATCTTCTTCTTCCTGTTCGTCCACGTGCTGGACGCCGCGATGCTGCGGGTCAGCCCGCACACCTACAACGCGGTGATCCACGACTATCAGACCCCGGTGGTCGGCCTGATGGAGTACGGGCTGGTGGCCGCGGTGCTCTTCCACGGGCTGAACGGCATCCGCGTCATCCTCATCGACTTCTGGTCCGAGGGCACCCGCTACCAGAAGCTGATGTTCTGGATCGTCGGCGTCGTGTTCCTGCTGCTCATGGTTCCGGCCGGGGTCGTCACCGGCATCCATATCTGGGAGCACCTCCGATGAGCGCCCCCGACCTGCAGCTGGGCCGGGGCCAGGTGGCCCCGGTGCACCAGCGCAGCCACGACCGGCCGGCCAGCCTCGACAACCCGCGTTCGCCGCGCCGCCGGGCGGGCATCCCGAACTTCGAGAAGTTCGCGTGGCTGTTCATGCGGTTCTCCGGCGTCGCGCTGATCATCCTGGCCGTCGGCCACCTGTTCATCATGCTGATGTGGGACAACGGCGTTTACCGCATCGACTTCAACTACGTGGCGCAGCGCTGGGCCTCGCCGTTCTGGCAATTCTGGGATCTGGCGCTGTTGTGGCTGGCGCAACTGCACGGCGGCAACGGCCTGCGCACCATCATCGACGACTACAGCCGCAAGGACAGCACCCGGTTCTGGCTCAACAGCCTGCTGCTGCTGTCGATGGGATTCACGTTGGTGCTCGGCACCTATGTGCTGGTGACATTCGACCCGAATATCGGAGGCTGACCGGTGATCCAGCAACACCGCTACGACGTGGTGATCGTCGGCGCCGGCGGCGCGGGCATGCGCGCGGCGGTGGAAGCCGGCCCACGCGTGCGGACCGCGGTGCTGACCAAGCTCTACCCCACCCGCAGCCACACCGGCGCCGCCCAGGGCGGGATGTGCGCGGCGCTGGCCAACGTCGAGGACGACAACTGGGAATGGCACACCTTCGACACCGTCAAGGGCGGCGACTACCTCGCCGACCAGGACGCGGTGGAGATCATGTGCAAGGAAGCCATCGACGCGGTGCTAGACCTCGAGAAGATGGGGATGCCGTTCAACCGCACCCCCGAGGGCCGCATCGACCAGCGCCGGTTCGGCGGGCACACCCGCGAACACGGTAAGGCCCCGGTGCGCCGGGCGTGTTACGCAGCCGACCGCACCGGACACATGATCCTGCAGACCCTCTACCAGAACTGCGTCAAGCACGACGTGCAGTTCTTCAACGAGTTCTATGCGCTGGACCTGGTTTTGACGGAGACGCCGAGGGGCCCTGTGGCCACCGGCGTGGTGGCCTACGAGTTGGCCACCGGCGAGATCCACGTCTTTCACGCCAAGGCCGTGGTCCTCGCGACCGGCGGGTCGGGCCGGATGTACAAGACCACCTCCAACGCACACACGCTCACCGGTGACGGCATCGGGATCGTGTTCCGCAAGGGACTCCCGTTGGAGGACATGGAGTTTCACCAGTTCCACCCGACCGGTCTAGCGGGGCTGGGCATCCTGATCTCCGAAGCGGTGCGCGGCGAGGGCGGCCGGCTACTCAACGGCGAGGGCGAGCGGTTCATGGAACGCTACGCGCCGACGATCGTCGACCTGGCGCCGCGCGACATCGTCGCCCGCTCGATGGTGTTGGAGGTACTGGAGGGCCGCGGCGCCGGCCCGCACAAGGACTACGTCTACATCGACGTCCGCCACCTCGGCGAGGACGTGCTCGAGGCCAAGCTGCCCGACATCACCGAGTTCGCCCGCACCTATCTGGGCGTAGACCCCGTGCACGAGCTGGTCCCGGTCTACCCAACCTGTCACTACGTGATGGGCGGCATCCCCACCACTGTCACCGGACAGGTGTTGCGGGACAACACTTCTACGGTGCCGGGCCTGTATGCGGCCGGCGAATGCGCGTGCGTGTCGGTGCACGGGGCCAACCGGCTGGGCACCAACTCGCTGCTGGACATCAACGTCTTTGGCCGCCGCGCCGGCATCGCCGCCGCTGACTACGCCGATGGGCACGACTTCGTCGACATGCCGCCCAATCCGGAGGCGATGGTGGTCGGCTGGGTCGGCGACATCCTGAACGAGCACGGCAACGAACGGGTGGCCGACATCCGCGCCGCGCTGCAGCAGTCGATGGACAACAACGCCGCCGTGTTCCGCACCGAGGAGACGCTGAAACAGGCGCTGACCGACATCCACGCACTCAAGGAGCGCTACTCCCGAATCACCGTGCACGACAAGGGAAAGCGCTTCAACAGCGACCTGCTGGAGGCCATCGAACTGGGCTTCCTGCTGGAGCTCGCCGAGGTCACCGTGGTGGGCGCGCTGAACCGCAAGGAATCCCGGGGCGGGCATGCCCGGGAGGACTACCCGAACCGCGACGACGTCAACTACATGCGCCACACCATGGCCTACAAGCAGGGCACCGATCTGCTGAGCGACATCGCGCTGGACTTCAAACCCGTCGTGCAGACCCGCTACGAACCGAAGGAACGGAAGTACTGATGACTGCAGGCGAGTCCGCCGAACCCCGCGTGGAGCCGCCACTTCCGCCCATCCCCGAGGGGGCGGTGATGGTGACGTTGAAGATCGCGCGATTCAACCCCGACAATCCCGACGCCTTCGCGGAAACCGGTGGCTGGCAAAGCTTTCGGGTGCCGTGCCTGCCGAGCGACCGGCTGCTCAACCTGCTGATCTACATCAAGAGCTACCTGGACGGCACGCTGACCTTCCGGCGCTCCTGCGCCCATGGGGTGTGCGGCTCGGACGCCATGCGCATCAACGGCGTGAATCGGCTGGCCTGCAAGGTGCTGATGCGCGACCTGCTGCCAGGAGAGCGGCGCAAGGCCAAGAAAGGTGGGCTGACCATCACGGTCGAACCGATCCGCGGCCTGCCGGTGGAGAAGGACCTGATCGTCGACATGGAGCCGTTCTTCGACGCCTACCGCGCGGTCAAGCCGTACCTGGTCACCAGCGGGAATCCGCCGACGCGGGAACGCATTCAAAGCCCCACCGACCGCGCCCGCTACGACGACACCACCAAGTGCATCCTGTGCGCGGCCTGCACCACCAGCTGCCCGATCTTCTGGCACGAGGGCAGCTACTACGGCCCCGCCGCGATCGTCAACGCGCACCGCTTCATCTTCGACAGCCGCGACGAGGCGGCGGCCGAACGCCTCGACATCCTCAACGAGGTGGACGGGGTATGGCGGTGCCGCACCACCTTCAACTGCACCGAGGCCTGCCCGCGCGGGATCCAGATCACCAAGGCGATCCAGGAGGTCAAGCGCGCGCTGATGTTCACCCGCTGACCAGCCCGGCGGGTCAACAAAGTTCGTGATGACTAGTTCGGTTGCCCCCCAACCGTTTTGCCTGATACATCGCCGCATCGGCGGCGGTGATCAGCTCGCTTAGAAGAGCTTGCGGTTCGACCGCGGTGTCGTCGAGGCGGGCGCACGCGGTGCCGATGCTGGCGGTGACTCCCGCGGTCGAGGCCGCGATCGCCCGGCACATCCGCGCGGACAACGACTCGGCGTTGCAGCCGGCCGAAGTGCCGGCCAACAGGAATTCCTCACCGCCGCTGCGCGCCGCCACCGCCTGATCGTCGGCGGCGGCCAACAGCGCCTGGGCGACTTGGACCAGAGCGTGGTCGCCGGCGGCGTGGCCACACCTGTCGTTGAGGGCTTTGAAACTGTCGAGATCGATCAGCATGACCACGAGGTGCGAGTCGATGCCCCGGCGCGCCAGGATCATCCCGAGCGCCTCGTGCTGGAATGCACGCCTGTTGAGCAGGCCCGTCAACGGATCGCGGTCCGCGGTCAGCAAGTCTCCCGACAGGGCGCGCACCAGGACTCGGATCGCCAACGGCAGCGCGATGTTGACCTCGATCACCAGCCACAAATCCACCCCGGCCAGGCTCGGGTGCCCGGATCGCGCCAGCGACAACGCCTCCCAGGATCCAACGGCGGCGGCGACCGCGAAGTTGTACAGCACGAATCCCGTCGTGTGGAAGAAGGCCATGTAGGCGCCGAAGGTCGCGAAAGCGATGCACCCAATCAGGGCGGCCAGCGGGTTCGGGTGCGCCAGACACGCCAGGGCGACCGCGATGTTGCACGTGACGGCGAAGGCGACCGACTGCCGGCGGGTGGGCCAGCGCCACACCCACAACAGCACTCCCGCGACCCCGCCGGCGACGGCAACCCACATCATCGCCACCGGGACCTGCCCGCGCGGGCCATCCGAGCCGGCCAGCAGCGCGAGCAGGCACAGCACCATCGACGCGGCGATGGACGCCATCACGGCCCGGGTTGCTCCGCTGAGGCGCCGCGAAGCGAGATAACCCGAGAGCCAGTCATACTGGTCGGCCCGCCACCATGGGGTGAACAGCGCGGTCATCGTCGGCTCCCCATCGCTACCACTGATCCTCGATGTCGAGTGGCTAGCGGCATGCTACGACGCTCGCGCGGTCGACGAGGCGGATTGCCGCCTCTTAGCGGGGACGCCTACCGCGCGGTGGCCTTCGTCATCGCGGTCGGTTTCGGGCATCTCGGTCGCGGGTTGCTCGTCGGCCGGGGACTGGCTGGCACCGCCGGGCGTGCTCGACGGGCTGGGCGACCTGAAGCCGGTGTCCGTCTGGGGGCCGGTCGCGCCGCCCGTGCCTTACGCGCCGCCGGCTGCACCCTGTTGGCGTCCCTCGTATGGCGGCACCGCGCTTCCCGTGTCCTGCGGAGGCAACTCGCCCGTTCCGCCGTAGGTGTCCGACGCCGTCGAATCGCTCATGGGCGGATTGGCGTCTTCGTCGACCGTTCCGACGGGACGGTCCGCGCGGCCCGGCTCGGGCGTGTCCGAACCGGTGTCGCGCGCGCCGCCGCCAACCTCGGGATCATCGAAGTGTTCCAGCCGCGGATTCTCGGACTGCTGATCGTTTTGAGAGGTCATCTCAGTCTCCTCACCCTCTCATCGCGCCGCACCAGATCGCGGCGCCGATGGGAGACGGGTTACCCGAGGCGACCATGGGGAAACGCTCGCGGGCGCGCCCGTCACACTTGTCCGACCCGTCTCGTCTTCAGGGGTATGACACAGAAAACCCGCATCGAGCCCCTGTCCCCCAAGCGCGCCGGGCTGCTGACCCGCGCCATGTACCGGATCGCCAAACGGCGCTACGGCCAGGTACCCGAGCCCTTCACCGTGACCGCCCACCATCGCAAGCTGATGATCGCCGGCGCCGTGCACGAGACGATGATCGACCGGGCGTCCAAGGTGCTGCCGGTCAGCGTGCGCGAGCTCGCCGTCCTGTGGACCGCGCGCAGCGTCGGTTGTTCCTGGTGCGTCGACTTCGGGTCGATGCTGCAGCGCCTGGACGGCCTCGACATCGAGCGGCTCAAAGAGATCGACAATTACGCCACCTCAACGGCGTTCACCGACGACGAGCGCGCCGCGATTCGCTACGCCGACGCGATGACGACCGATCCGCACACCGTCACCGACGAGCAGGTCGCCGACCTGAGGGCCCGGTTCGGCGATGCCGGCGTCATCGAATTGACCTATCAGATCGGCGTGGAGAACATGCGGGCCCGGATGAACACCGCGCTGGGCATCACCGAGCAGGGCTTCAACTCCGGGGATGCCTGCCGCGTGCCCTGGGCTAGCGAGACCGCAGCGGAGAGCCGGTGAACTTGTCCGGGTTGGCGATATCCCAAAGCGCGCAGACCTTTCCGTCACGCACCGAGAACACCATGATCCGCGGCAGCATCTCCCGGTAGCCGTCCGACGCGGGGCAGCCGGCCGTGTAGACGCCCAGTTCGCCGTTGACCAGCCCCAGCTCATACGAGCTGAACATCGCCGATCCGTAGCGCTGCGCGAGGCCCAGCATGAACCGGACCACCTTGTCCGGGCCGCGGATGGTCTGAACGGCCGTGGGGGCCTTGCCATTCGAATCGCCGGTAAAGGTGACGTCGGGATGCAGCAACGAGACCACAGTGTCCAGGTCGCCGGCGGCCATGGCGGCCAGCAACCGGCCGACGACCTCGTCGTGCGACGGGTCGGGCTTTGGCGGCGGTTCCGCCGTGACGGCCTTGCGGGCCCGCGACGCCAGCTGCCGGGCGCCGGCCTCGCTGGTGCCCAGCACGTCGGCCACTTCAGCGAAGGGCACCGCGAACCCGTCGTGCAGCACGAAGGCGACCCGCTGGTCGGGCGACAGGCGTTCGAGCACCACCATCGCCGCGAACCGGGCGTCCTCGCGGGCCACCACGGCGGCCAGCGGATCAGCGGGGTCGAGCCCGGTCACCACCGGCTCCGGCAGCCAGTTGCCGGTATAGGTCTCGCGCCGGTGTGCGGCCGAGCGCAGCTTGTCCAGGCCCAGCCGGCTCACCACCGTGGTCAGCCACGCCCGCGGATCGGTAATGGTGGCTTCCCGCCCGTCGAAGCGCAGCCAGGCTTCCTGAACGATGTCCTCGGCGTCGGCCACCGTGCCGGTGAGCCGGTAGGCGACTGCCATGAGGTGCGGCCGCAGCGCTTCGAAGAGTGAGACCTGTTCGGTCCCGGTCATATCCCGAGCCTAGCGTGAAGACGGCGAGCGCCGGAACGGCGCGAGTAACGAACCGCGCCATAAAGCCGAGCGCTACGCTCACGGTCACCATGACAGAACACTTGTGGCTGCACTTCGCCCGGCACGGCGCCGGCATCGCGCCGCCGGTCATCGTCCGCGGCGACGGCGTGACCATCTTCGACGACCGCGGCAAGAGCTACCTCGACGCGCTGTCCGGGCTGTTCACCGTGCAGGTCGGCCACGGGCGCACCGAACTCGCCGAGGTCGCCGCGCGACAGGCGAGCACGCTGGCGTACTTCCCGCTGTGGGGTTACGCCCACCCGACCGCTATCGAGCTCGCCGAGCGCCTTGCCCACTACGCCCCGGGTGATTTGAACCGGGTGTTCTTCACCACCGGCGGCACCGAGGCCGTCGAGACCGCGTGGAAGCTGGCCAAGCAGTACTTCAAGCTGACCGGAAAACCCGGTAAGCACAAGGTGATTTCGCGGTCGATCGCCTACCACGGCACCACCCAGGGCGCCCTCGCGATCACCGGCCTGCCTTCCTACAAGGCGCCGTTCGAACCGGTGACGCCCGGCGGATTCCGGGTGCCCAACACGAACTTCTACCGCGCGCCCGACCCGTTCGCCAACGACCCCAAGGCGTTTGGGCAATGGGCCGCCGACCGGATCGCCGAGGCGATCGAGTTCGAGGGCCCGGCGACCGTCGCCGCGGTGTTCCTGGAACCGGTGCAGAACGCGGGCGGCGCCATTCCCCCTCCCCCGGGCTATTTCGAAAGGGTGCGGCGGATCTGCGACGAGTACGACGTGCTGCTGGTCTCCGACGAGGTGATCTGCGCGTTCGGCCGCATCGGGTCGATGTTCGCCTGTGACGACTTCGGCTACGTGCCCGACATGATCACCTGTGCCAAGGGGCTGACGTCCGGCTACTCTCCCCTGGGCGCGATGATCGCCAGCGAGCGACTGTTCGAGCCGTTCAACGACGGCAAGACCACGTTCCCGCACGGCTATACCTTTGGCGGACACCCGGTTTCGACGGCCGTGGGGCTGGCCAACCTCGACATCTTCGAGCGCGAGGGCCTCAACGACCGCGTCAAGCAACACGCGTCCGGTTTCCGCGCCATCCTGGAGAAGCTGTACGACCTGCCCATCGTCGGCGACGTGCGCGGCGAGGGCTACTTCTACGGCATCGAGCTGGTCAAGGACAAGGCGACCAAGGAAACGTTCAGCGCGGAAGAATGCGAGCGCGTGCTGCACGGGTATGTGTCGCCAGCACTCTTCGAAGCGGGCCTGTATTGCCGCGCCGACGACCGCGGCGATCCCGTCGTCCAGGTGGCGCCGCCGCTCATCAGCGGCCAGGCCGAGTTCGACACCATCGAATCGGTATTGCGCGGCGTGCTCGCGGAGGCGTCCAACAAGATTTAGCGGCGCTTCACCGCGTCGGCCGCAACCAGAACCTCCCGGGAATGCGCCGCCGTCGGGTTGCTCACCATCCGGGTCACCGCGTTGCACAGCCAGGTGAGCGCTTCCCGCAGGCCGGCGTCGGACGTGGCGTCACGATGTTGCTGCAGTTCGGTCAGCACGCCTTCCAGGCCGGAGCGCCGTACCTGCGTCGCCTTCTCGACTTCCTTGACCAGCTGTTGCAGCGACCGCGGAGCATCGCGGTTCCGCCGCAACCGGGACCAGAGACGATCGGTGTGAATGGCGGGCCCTCGGTCTCGGCGGGAAGATTCGTTGCTGTCACGCTGACGGCATGCCCAGCGTAATGGCTCGGCGGCGTTCCCGCGCGATCCGGCGGCTTCGCAACTTCCGTACCACCAGTCACAGCGCGGCTCCCTCGAATCGAGCCTGTGATCGCCTAGTCTGCACAAGCAATGAACTTCCTACGCCCCGCATCGTGCCTGGCAGCGGCCGTTTTCCTGATCGCTGCCCCGGTGACGCTGGCCGCCCCCGCCGCCCATGCCGAGCCCGGCGCCGGACCCAACGCCGCACCCGCGAACTGCCCCTTCAAGGTGAACACCCCACCCGCAGTGGATTCGTCGGAGGTTCCGCAGGCCGGTGACGCGCCGATCCCGCTGGCGGTGCCCCCCAAGCCGGTCGGCGGCGAGGCGCTGGCCGGCTGCGGCATCGTCGCCGCCCCCGATACACCGGCGCTGCCCACCGACGTCTCCGCCGACGCCTGGCTGGTGGCGGACCTGGACAGCGGCGCGGTGATCGCGGCCAGGGACCCGCACGGGCGGCACCGCCCCGCCAGCATCATCAAGGTGCTGGTCGCGATGGCATCCATCAATGCGCTCAACCTGAACAAGTCGGTGCCCGGCACCGCCGACGACGCGGCCGCCGAGGGCACCAAGGTCGGCGTCGAAGAGGGCGGGGTGTTCACCGTCAACCAGCTGCTGCACGGCCTGCTGATGCACTCCGGCAACGACGCCGCGCACGCGCTGGCCATGCAGCTCGGCGGCATGCAGCAGGCCGTGGAGAAGATCAACGTGCTGGCCGCCAAGCTCGGCGGCAAGGACACCCGGGTGGCGACACCGTCCGGGCTGGACGGCCCCGGCATGAGCACGTCGGCCTACGACATCGGCCTGTTCTACCGCTACGCCTGGCAGAACCCGACGTTCGCCGACATCGTCGCGACGCGGACGTTCGACTTCCCCGGTCACGGCGACCACCCCGGCTACGAGCTGGAAAACGACAACCAGCTGCTCTACAAGTACCCGGGCGCGCTGGGCGGCAAGACCGGCTACACCGACGACGCCGGCCAGACCTTCGTTGGCGCGGCGAACCACAACGGGCGCCGCCTGATGGCCGTCCTGCTGCACGGGACGCGGCAGCCGATCGCCCCGTGGGAGCAGGCGGCGCACCTGCTGGACTACGGATTCAGCACGCCGCAGGGCACCCAGGTCGGCAACCTGATCGAACCCGACCCCTCGCTGGCACCCGCCAAACGCGACAGCGCGGCCGACCGGCAAGGCAACGGCGCGCAGGCCGCGGGGCTCATCCCGTCGGCGGACGCGCTGCCGATCCGGGTGGGCGTCGCCGTCATCGGAACCATCATCGTGTTTAGTTTGATCATGGTCGCACGCTCGATGAACCGCCGACCGCAACACCGGTGAGATCGCGGCCCACCCGATCGCCGCGGGGATTGCTGGTCGGGCTGACCGCCGCCAGCATCGGCATCATCTACGGCTACGACCTGTCCATCATCGCCGGCGCGCAGCTGTACGTCACCGAGGACTTCGGCCTGTCCACCCGGCAACAGGAGCTGCTGACGACCATGGTGGTGATCGGCCAGATCGCCGGGGCGCTCGGGGCGGGTGTGCTGGCCAACGCGATCGGGCGCAAGAAATCGGTGGTGCTGCTGCTGGTCGCCTACGCGGCGTTCGCGCTGCTCGGTGCGCTCTCGGTCTCGCTGCCGATGCTGTTGGCGGCGCGGGTCCTGCTGGGCCTGACCCTCGGCGTGGCGGTGGTGGTCGTGCCGGTCTACGTCGCGGAATCGGCCCCGACGGCGGTGCGCGGGTCGCTGCTGACCGCCTATCAGCTGGCCATCGTCAGCGGGCTCATCATCGGCTACCTGACCGGATATCTGCTGGCCGGGACCCACAGCTGGCGCTGGATGCTGGGGCTGGCCACGGTGCCGGCAATGTTGTTGCTGCCGTTGCTCATTCGCGCGCCCGACACGGCCCGGTGGTACGTGCTGAAGGGCCGGCCCGACGAGGCCCGCGCGGCGTTGCTGCGCGTGGAACCCGACGCCCGGGTCGACGAGGAGCTCGCCGAGATCGGCCGCGCGCTGAGCGAAGGGAGCGGCGGCTGGTCCGAGATGCTGCGCCCGCCGTATTCGCGGGCCACCGCCTTCGTGGTCACGCTCGGTTTCCTGATCCAGATCACCGGTATCAACGCGATCATCTATTACAGCCCACGGATATTCCAGGCGATGGGCTTCACCGGCAACTTCGCGCTGCTGGCGCTGCCGGCCGTGGTCCAGGTCGCCGGGTTGGCCGCGGTGGGGGCGTCGCTGCTGCTCGTCGACAGGGTGGGCCGGCGCCCAATCCTGTTGTCCGGCATCGCCATGATGATCGCCGCCGACGTCGTGCTGATGGGCGTGTTCGGGCGGGGCATCGGCGGCGCGGCACTCGGGTTCGCCGGCATACTGCTGTTCATCATCGGCTACACCATGGGGTTCGGCTCCCTGGGCTGGGTGTACGCCAGCGAGAGCTTCCCGTCCCGGTTGCGGTCCATCGGGTCGAGCACGATGCTCACCTCCAACCTGGTGGCCAACGCGATCATCGCCGCCGTCTTCCTCACCATGCTGCATTCCCTCGGTGGCGCAGGCACTTTCGCGGTATTCGCCGGCCTGGCGGTGGTCGCGTTCGTCGTCGTCTACCGGTTTGCGCCCGAGACCAAGGGCCGCCAGCTGGAGGAAATCCGGCACTTCTGGGAGAACGGCGGCCGATGGTAGTGATCGCCGCGGGCACCATGGTGCTCGACGGGCAGGTCCGCCGGCCGGGCTGGCTGCAGACGGACGGCGGGCGAATCGTGGCCTGCGGCGCGGGCGTCCCGCCCAGCCCGGCCGACGCGCACTTCCCCGACGCCACCGTGGTGCCCGGGTTCATCGACATGCACGTGCACGGCGGCGGCGGCGCCTCCTACACCGAGCGCGACGGTATCACCGGGGCGGCGGAATTCCATCTGCGGCACGGCACCACGACGACGCTCGCCAGCCTGGTGACCGCCTCGCCCGCGGAGTTGCTCGCCGGCGTGCGTGCGCTGGCCGAAGCCGCCCGGCACGGCACGGTCGCGGGCATCCACCTCGAGGGGCCGTGGCTCTCCCGGGCCCGCTGTGGGGCGCACGACCCGGCCCAGCTGCGCGACCCGGACCCGGCCGAGATCGACGCCGTGCTCGACGCGGGCGGCGGCGCGATCCGGATGGTCACCCTGGCGCCCGAGTTGCCGGGGGCCGACGAGGCGATCCGGCGCTTTCTCGGCGCCGGAGTGATTGTGGCGGTTGGGCATACGGACGCCACCTACGAGCAGACCGAACACGCCATCGCGCTGGGTGCCACGGTGGGCACCCACCTGTGCAACGCGATGCCGCCGCTGCACCATCGCGAGCCGGGGCCGGTACTCGCCCTGCTGCGCAACCCGGGAGTCACGGTCGAACTGATCGCCGACGGCGTGCACGTGCATCCGGCCGTCGTGCGCGCGGTGATCGGGGCGGCGGGGCCCGAACGGGTCGCCGTCGTCACCGACGCCATCGCCGCGGCCGGCCGCGACGACGGGGCGTTCCGCCTCGGCGCGGTGGCCGTCGACGTGGTGTCCGGTGTGGCGCGGGTGCGCGGGACGTCGACGATCGCGGGCAGCACCGCCACCATGGACCGGCTGTTCCGCGCCGTGCATGCCGATGCGGGACTGGCCGTCGCGGCGCAGACGACTTCGGCGACGCCGGCGGGGGCGCTCGGCCTCGAGCGGGTGGGCAGCCTGCGCGCCGGCTACGACGCCGATCTCGTTGTGCTGGACCGCGATCTGCGGGTCAGCGCGGTCATGATTCGGGGCGACTGGCGGGTGACTGCCTAATCGGTGTCACGTCATGCGGCCCTGCCGCGTCATAGAGGTGAACAGCCATCGACGTGGGAGGTCATGATGAATTTGTTGCTATGGACGTTGCAGGTGGCGCTCGCCGCGCTCTTTGCCGCGTCGGGCCTGGCCAAGATCAGTCAACCGAAAGATCGGCTGATCGCCAGCGGACAAACGGGCGTCACGCCGTTCCCCTTACCGGTGATCCGTGTCACCGCGTTCTGTGAACTGCTGGGCGCCATCGGCATTGTGTTGCCCCGGCTGGTCGGTATCGCGGCGTTCCTCACCCCGCTGGCGGCTTTCGGGTTCGCGATCGTCATGGTGGGCGCCATCGGCTCGCACGCATACCTTCGCGAACCACGCAACGTCGCCGCGACCGTCACGATCTTCGCCGCCGCCGTCACGGTGGCCGTCGGCAGGGCGCTCGGCCTGTGAGCGGCCACCCGTTCCGTCGCGCCGTGGAAGCCGGCGAATTCAACCGCATCGGAAGCCTATTCGCGCCCGACGCGGTGCTGCACAGCCCCATCGCGCACCGGCCCTATCGGGGGCCGGACGTGATCGCAACCATCGTCTCCGCTGTCGCCCACGTGCTGACGGGCTTTCGCTTCGAAAAGGAGCTCTCCGGTGTGGGCACCGGCGATCACGCGCTCATGTTCAGGGCCGCCGTTGCGGACCTGGAAATCCAGGGCTGCGACTTCGTGCACACGCGCGCGGACGGCCTCATCGACGAGATCACCGTGATGGTCCGCCCGCTGAGGGCGGCGACGGTGTTCGCCGAACGGATGCGCACGGCCCTGGGCGGCTAGCGCAGCCGCCGGGTGACGCGGGAGAGGGCCAGCGCCCCAACGGCTCCCATCGCCATCGCGGTCAGCGTCTGCCGCGTGCTGATCCCCTCATCGGGTTGCACGCGCGGGGCGATGATCGCCGGGGCGGGCGGTGCGACGTGGCGGGTGCGCGGGTGATCGGATGCCGTCGCCGCCCACGCCGTGCAGAAGAGCACGAGATACGAGGTGATATATGCGAACACCATCAGACCCAGCACCGGGCCGAACGTGGCGCCCGCGGGGCTGCGCAATACCACCCGCAGATAGATGGAACCCACCTGCTTGAACGCTTCGAACCCGACGGCCGCCATCAGCGCGCCGCGCGCCGAGTCGGCCAGGCTGACCTTCTCGCGCGGCAGCCGGGCGATCATCCAGGTGAACAGCATCCACGAGATGGCCGTGGAGATCACGATCGACAACAGCCAAAACAGCCAATCCAACACCGAAAGCTGCGGCACCCCAAGCCATTTCAACAGTGCAGCAAGGGGCGCGTCATGGCCCACGGTGGTCAGCCCGACGGTGGCCACGATCACCGCGAATGTTCCCAGCATGGCCAACAGATCGGAAAGCTTGTTGCGCACGAAGCCCGGCGACTCGATGCGCTCGTCCCACCACATCTCCGTCAACGCCTGGCGCAGATGCGATATCCAGCCCAGACCCGCCCACACCGCGGTGGCCAGGCCGATGACACCCACCGACGCCCGCGCATTGATCGCCGAGTTCATCAAGTCGAGCAGCTGATCGCCCAGGGCGCCGGTCACCTGGGACCGGATGTGGTCGTCGATCGTTTTCAGCAGTTCGGGCCGCCTGGCCAGGATGAACCCGAAGGCCGCGAAACCGACCATCAACAAAGGGAATAGCGCGAAGATCGTGTAATAGGTGAGGCCGGCCGCGAAGAACCCGCCGTTGCGGTCGTCGAAGCGCTGGTAGGCACGCAGGACGTGGTCGAGCCAGCCGTACCGGGCCCGCAGCCGGTCGAGGGCACCCGCCTTGGCCGGCTCGCTCATGGTGAACTCATCCTCGCTGCGGAAGGAAACCTAACCGATCGTAGACCCGCCGAACGGTTTGGC
The DNA here is from genome assembly GCF_001667425.1 of Mycobacterium sp. 852002-51613_SCH5001154. Lineage (NCBI taxonomy): Bacteria > Bacillati > Actinomycetota > Actinomycetes > Mycobacteriales > Mycobacteriaceae > Mycobacterium > Mycobacterium sp. 852002-51613_SCH5001154. The sequence continues at coordinate 21,242 of NZ_LZII01000052.1, forward strand.
CGGCCACATCCTCGGCCCGCTGGGCCCCGGCCGCCAGGATCCCCTCCAATTCGGCTGGGTCAGCCAGCAATTCGTCGACGCGGGCCTTGATCGGGCTGACGAACTCGACGACCGCTTCGGCGGTCTCCTTCTTCAGGTCGCCGTAACCCCGTCCGGCGTAACCTTCCACGAGCTTGTCGATGCCGACGCCGGTGACCGCGGACTGGATGGTCAGCAGGTTGGACACGCCCGGCTTGGCGTCGGTGTCGAAGCGGATCTCGCGCTCGCTGTCGGTGACCGCCGAGCGAATCTTCTTCGCGGACGCGGCGGGATCGTCGAGCAGGTTGATCAAGCCGGCATCGGTGGCCGCCGACTTGCTCATCTTCGATGTCGGGTCCTGCAGGTCATAGATCTTGGCGGTGGCCTTGGGGATCAGCAGGTCGGGAACCACGAACGTGTCGGGGAACCGGCTGTTGAGCCGCTGCGCCACGTCGCGCGCCAGCTCGAGGTGCTGGCGCTGGTCCTCGCCCACGGGCACCAGCTCGGCGTCGTAGGCCAGGACGTCGGCGGCCTGCAACACCGGATAGGTGAACAGGCCCACGGTGGTGGAGTCGCCGCCCTGGCGGGCCGACTTGTCTTTGAACTGCGTCATCCGCGAGGCCTGCCCGAAGCCGGTGAAGCAGCCCAGCACCCAAGCCAGCTGGGAGTGCGCGGGCACGTGGCTCTGCACGAAGATCGTGCTGCGGGCGGGGTCGATGCCGAGCGCCAGGTATTGGGCGGCCGTGGCCAAGGTCCGGCGGCGCAGCGCGTCGGGATCCTGGGGGATGGTGATGGCGTGCAGGTCGACCACGCAAAAGAACGGCTCGTGATCGTCCTGCAGCGTGACCCACTGGGTGATGGCACCCAAGGCGTTCCCCAGGTGAAGCGAATCGGAGGTGGGCTGCACGCCGGAGAAAATCCGGCGGGATCCGGTAGCGGTGCTCATGATGCACCGATCTTTTCACGCGGGCCTTTCCGGGGACCCGCCACCGCCGAGTGTGCGGCTAGCTTCACACTCGCCGCCGAGTGTGCGGACAGCTTCACGCTCGCGAGCCGGGCGGTGCCCCGACCTCGCGGAGCTCCGCTCGCTTGCGGTACCGGCGGTACCGCCTTTAATGTCGGCGGTATGGGGAGCAAGAGGACGAACAGCAACACGGGGACGCGGCCACCGATCCACCTCGGTTCGGGAGAGCCGGTTCTGTTGCTGCACCCGTTCCTGCTGTCCCAGGCGGTCTGGGAGGACGTCGCCCGGCGGTTGGCCGACACCGGGCGGTACGAGGTCTTCGCCCCGACGATGGCCGGCCACAACGGCGGGCCGCCCGCGGGGACCTGGTTCCTGTCCTCGGCGGTGCTGGCCGACCACGTGGAGCACCAGATGGACGAGCTGGGCTGGGATACCGCCCACATCGTCGGCAACTCGCTGGGCGGCTGGGTCGCGTTCGAACTCGAGCGGCGCGGGCGGGCGCGCAGCGTGATGGGCATCGCCCCGGCCGGCGGGTGGACGCGCTGGAGCCCGGCCAAGTTCGAGGTGATCGCCAAGTTCATCCTGGGCATTCCGCTGCTGGTGCTGGCCTGGCTGTTCGGCCCGAAGGTGATGCGACTGCCGTTCAGCCACCGGCTGGCCACCTACGCGATCAGCGCAACGCCCGAGGGGGTCAGCGACTCTCAACTGCTCGGCTGCATCGACGACGTCGCCCACTGCCCGGCGTACTTCCAGCTGCTGGTCAAGTCGCTGCTGCTGCACGGCCTGCAGGAGCTGGCCGAAAACGCCGTCCCGGCGCACCTGGTGATCTGCGAGAAGGACCGGATTGTGCCCGCACCCAGGTTCAGCCGGCATTTCACCACCCATTTGCCCGACGACCACCAGGTCACCGAGCTCGACGGCGTGGGGCACATCCCGATGTTCGAGGCGCCCGAGCGCGTGGCCGAACTGATCACCGAATTCCTCGACGAGTGCACCACCGCCAGCCGGGGCGCCAACCCGTCGGCTAGTTAGTCAGCGTCTTTTCCAGGTTCTCGGCGATCGAGTTGAGGAACTCCTCGCTCTGCTGCCATTCCTGGTCGGGGCCGATGAGGATGGCCAGGTCCTTGGTCATCTTGCCGCTCTCCACCGTCTCGACCACCACGTTTTCCAGCGTCTGGGCGAACTCGATCACCTCCGGGGTGTCGTCGAGCTTGCCGCGGTGCTGCAGCCCACGCGTCCAGGCGAAGATCGAGGCGATCGGGTTCGTCGACGTCGGCTTGCCGGCCTGATACTGCCGGAAGTGCCGGGTGACGGTGCCGTGCGCGGCCTCGGCCTCGACCGTCTTGCCGTCGGCGGTCATCAGCACCGACGTCATCAGACCCAACGATCCGTAGCCCTGCGCGACCAGGTCGGACTGGACGTCGCCGTCGTAGTTCTTGCAGGCCCACACGTAGCCGCCCTCCCACTTGAGGCAGGCGGCCACCATGTCGTCGATCAGCCGGTGCTCGTAGGTCAGCCCCTCGGCCTCGAACTTGTCCTTGAACTCCTCGTCGTAGATGCGCTGGAACTCGTCCTTGAACATGCCGTCGTAGGCCTTGAGGATGGTGTTCTTGGTGGACAGGTACACCGGCCACTTGGCGTTCAGGCCGTAGGCCAGCGAGGCGCGCGCGAAATCCCGGACGGATTCCTTGAAGTTGTACATCCCCATCACGACACCGCCGTCGTCGGGGATGGACACCACTTCGTGCACCATCGGCTTGCTGCCGTCCGACGGTGTGAACGTGATCGAGACGGTGCCCGGCTTGTCGACCTTGAAATTCGTCGCCCGGTACTGGTCACCGAAGGCGTGCCGGCCGATGACGATCGGCTTGGTCCAGCCCGGCACCAGGCGCGGCACGTTGGAGATCACGATCGGCTCGCGGAAGATGGTGCCGCCCAGGATGTTCCGGATCGTGCCGTTAGGCGACAGCCACATCTTCTTCAGGTTGAATTCGGAGACGCGGGCCTCGTCGGGTGTGATGGTGGCGCACTTGACGCCCACCCCGTGCTTCTTGATGGCGTACGCGGCGTCGATCGTCACCTGGTCGTTGGTGCGGTCGCGGTTTTCGATGCCGAGGTCGTAGTAGTCCAGGTGGATGTCGAGATGCGGCAGGATCAGCATGTCCTTGATGAACTTCCAGATGACGCGGGTCATCTCGTCACCGTCGAGCTCGACTATGGGCCCCTTGACTTTGATCTTGTGTTCGCCTGACATATCGAGCCCGACTTTCTCTTGGCGGCCCCTTGACCTTACGAGCCTTGCGAAGCGGCTAGCGCCTCATTGAACGTCTTGCTCGGCCGCATCACCGCAGTCGTCTTCTCGCTGTCCGGGTAGTAATAGCCACCGATGTCGACCGACTCGCCCTGCGCCTCGGCGAGCTCGGCCACGATGGTGTCCTCGTTGTCGCCCAACGACTTGGCCAGCGCGGCGAAATGCTCGCGCAGCTCTTCGTCGTCGGATTGCGCGAGTTCGGCGGCCCAGTACAGCGCCAAATAGAACTGGCTGCCACGGTTGTCGAGTTCGCCGGCCTTGCGCGACGGACTCTTGTTGTTCTCCAGCAGCTTGCCGATCGCCGCGTCCAGCGTCTTGCCCAGTATCTTGGCGCGCTCGTTGTCGGTCTTGATCCCGATGTCTTCGAAACACGCTCCGAGCGCGAGGAATTCACCGAGGGAATCCCAGCGCAGATGGTTCTCCTCGAGGAGCTGGTGCACGTGCTTGGGCGCCGAACCGCCCGCCCCGGTTTCGTACATCCCGCCGCCGGACATCAGTGGCACGATAGACAGCATCTTGGCGCTGGTGCCCAGCTCGAGGATCGGGAACAGGTCGGTGAGGTAGTCGCGCAGGATGTTTCCGGTCGCGGCGATGGTGTCCTGGCCGCGCATCGCGCGCTCCAGCGTGTACCGCATGGCCCACACCTGCGGCATGATGTTGATGTCCAGGCCCTCGGTGTCGTGTTCCTTCAGGTAGGCCTTGACCTTCTTGCGCAGCTCGACCTCGTGCGGCCGTTCGGTGTCCAGCCAGAACACCACCGTCATGCCCGAGTTCCGCGCCCGGGTGACGGCCAGCTTGACCCAGTCGCGGATCGCCTCGTCGGTGACGATGGGCATCCGCCAGATGTCGCCCTCTTCCACGTTCTGGGTGAGCAGGACTTCCCCGGTGTCGAGGTCGACGATGTCGGCGACACCGTCCTCGGGGATTTCGAACGTCTTGTCGTGCGAGCCATACTCCTCGGCCTGCTGCGCCATCAGGCCGACGTTGGGCACGGTGCCCATCGTCGTCGGGTCGAACTGCCCGTGGGTTTTGCAGAAGTTGATGATCTCCTGGTAGATCCGCGAAAAGGTCGACTCGGGGTTGACGGCCTTGGTGTCCTTCTGCCGACCGTCGGCGCCCCACATCTTGCCGCCCGCGCGGATCATCGCCGGCATCGACGCGTCCACGATCACGTCGCTGGGCGAATGAAAGTTGGTGATGCCCTTGGCCGAATCGACCATGGCCAGCTCGGGGCGGTGTTCGTGGCAGGCGTGCAGGTCGCGGATGATCTCCTCGTGCAGCGAGGCGGGCAGCGACTCGATCTTGTTGTAGAGGTCGACCAGTCCGTTGTTGACGTCGACGCCGAGCTCGTCGAACAGCTCCTGGTGCTTGGCGAAGGCGTCCTTATAGAAGACCTTGACGGCGTGGCCGAAGACGATGGGATGCGACACCTTCATCATGGTCGCCTTGACGTGCAGCGAGAACATCACGCCGGTCTCGTAGGCGTCCTCCATCTGCTCTTCGTAGAACTCGACCAGGGCCTTCTTGCTCATGAACATGCTGTCGATGACGTCGCCCTCGCGCAGCTCGACCTTCGGCTTGAGCTCGAGGGTCTTGCCGGCCTTGGTCTGAAGCACCATCTTCACGTTGCGCGCGCGGTCCAGCGTCATCGACTTCTCGCCGTGGTAGAAGTCGCCCTTGCGCATGGTCGCGACGTGGGTGCGCGAGGCAGGCGACCACTCCCCCATGCTGTGCGGGTGCTTGCGCGCGTACTCCTTGACAGCCTTTGGCGCGCGCCGGTCCGAGTTGCCTTCTCGCAGAACCGGGTTGACCGCGCTGCCCAGGCATTTGCCGTAGCGGGCGCGGATTTCCCTCTCCTCGTCGGTCTTCGGACTCTGCGGGAAGTCCGGAATCTTGAAGCCTTTGCCCTGCAGCTCCTTGACGGCGGCGATCAGCTGGGGCACCGAGGCGCTGATGTTCGGCAGCTTGATGATGTTGGTGTCGGCGAGCTTGGTCAGCTTGCCCAGCTCGCCCAGGTTGTCCGGAACCCGCTGCTCTTCGGTCAGGTCTTCTCCGAACTCGGCAAGGATCCGGGCGGCGACGGAGATGTCGCTGGTCTTGATCTGGATGCCCGCCGGCTCGGCGAAGGCGCGCACGATCGGGAGGAACGCGTAGGTCGCCAGCAACGGCGCCTCGTCGGTCAGTGTGTAGATGACGGTCGGCTGTTCGGCGCTCACGGTCCCTCTCCCGGCGTGGCAAATCTTCGAATATCGGTCAGATCTCTGGGGGGCTCAGCGTTCTTCCCGCCACGTTATCAAGGGCGTTTGGCCAGGTGTCGACCCGCCATTGGCACGAAGTCGGCACAGTAAGCTAATCTTCGTATTGGTCATGAGTGCCAGCATCAAGCCCCGGCTTGCTGGCCGGCAACCCTCCAACCGCGGTGGGGTGCCCCGGGTGATGACCAGGTCTAGTAGCCACAGGCTGCGCGGCAAGCGCGGGTCCGCCATAACGGACCCCTGACTAGAGGGGAAGACGTGATGTGCACATATCCAACTCCTTCGGATCGGCCGGTGTGTCGAATCGTGTCGCGCTGCTAACCCGCAACCCCGATACCCGATTCGCCAATCTCGAAGCAGAAAGCAAACCCACGTGAGCCCCGACAACAGCAGCACCAGCAACGACGACACCGACCCGACCGCCCGCTGGTCGTTCGAGACCAAGCAGGTGCACGCCGGTCAGCAACCGGACCCGGCGACCAACGCCCGCGCCCTGCCGATCTACCAGACCACGTCCTACACGTTCGATGACACCACCCACGCCGCCGCGCTGTTCGGGCTGGAGGTTCCGGGCAACATCTACACCCGGATCGGCAACCCGACCACCGACGTCGTCGAGCAACGCATCGCCGCGCTCGAGGGCGGTGTGGCCGCGCTCTTCCTGAGCTCGGGGCAGGCCGCTGAGACCTTCGCCATACTGAACCTCGCGTGTGCCGGGGATCACATCGTCTCCAGCCCGCGGCTCTACGGCGGCACGTACAACCTGTTCCACTATTCGCTGGCCAAGCTCGGCATCGAGGTCAGCTTCGTCGACGACCCCGACGACCTGGACTCCTGGCAGGCCGCCGTGCGACCGAACACCAAGGCGTTCTTCGGCGAGACCATCTCGAATCCGCAGATCGACGTGCTGGACATCCCCGGGGTGGCCGGCGTCGCCCACGCAAACGGGATACCGCTGATCGTCGACAACACCATCGCCACGCCCTACCTGATCCAGCCGTTTTCGCACGGCGCCGACATCGTGGTGCACTCGGCCACCAAGTACCTCGGCGGGCACGGCTCGGCGATCGCCGGTGTCATCGTCGACGGCGGCACCTTCGACTGGACGCAGGGCCGCTTCCCCGGATTCACCACGCCCGATCCGAGCTACCACGGCGTGGTGTTCGCCGAGCTCGGCCCGCCGGCGTATGCGCTTAAGGCGCGCGTGCAACTGCTGCGTGACCTTGGCTCCGCCGCTTCGCCGTTCAACGCGTTCCTGGTGGCCCAGGGCATCGAAACGCTGAGCTTGCGCATGGAGCGCCACGTCGCCAACGCGCAGCGCGTGGCCGAGTACCTGGCCGGCCACGACGGCGTGTTGTCGGTCAACTACGCCGGCCTGCCCGCCTCGCCGTGGCACGAGCGCGCAAAGAAGCTGGCGCCCAAGGGAACCGGTGCGGTGCTGGCGTTCGAGCTGGCCGGCGGGGTCGAGGCCGGCAAGGCGTTCGTGAACGCCCTGAAGCTGCACAGCCACGTCGCCAACATCGGCGATGTGCGCTCGCTGGTGATCCACCCGGCGTCCACCACCCACGCGCAGCTGAGCCCGGCCGAGCAGCTGAGCACCGGGGTCAGCCCGGGACTGGTGCGGCTGGCCGTCGGCATCGAGGGCATCGACGACATCCTGGCCGACCTGGAGCTCGGGTTCGCCGCGGCGCGCAAGTACGGTGCGGACGCGCAAACCTCGGGCGCCGACCCGCAAGCCGTGGCGGCGTTCTAAGGGCCCCGGCGATGACGATCTCCGACGTCCCCACCCAGACGCTGCCCGCCGAAGGCGAGATCGGCCTGGTGCACATCGGCTCGCTGACCACCGAGAGCGGCGCGGTGATCGAGGATGTCTGCATCGCCGTTCAGCGCTGGGGTGAGCTGTCGCCCAACCGCGACAACGTGGTGGTCGTGCTGCACGCGCTGACCGGCGACTCGCACATCACCGGCCCCGCCGGACCCGGGCATCCCACCGGCGGTTGGTGGGACGGCGTGGCCGGCCCTGGCGCGCCGATAGACACGGACCGCTGGTGCGCCGTGGCCACCAACGTGCTGGGCGGTTGCCGCGGTTCGACCGGACCGAGCTCGCTAGCCCGCGACGGAAAGCCTTGGGGCTCACGGTTTCCGATGATCTCGGTGCGCGACCAGGTGGAGGCCGACATCGCCTCGCTGGCAGCACTCGGGATCGACGAGGTGGCCGCCGTGGTCGGCGGATCCATGGGCGGCGCAAGGGCTTTGGAGTGGATGGTCGGTCACCCCAGCCGCGTCCGGGCCGGCCTGCTGCTGGCGGTCGGTGCGCGGGCGACCGCGGACCAGATCGGCACACAGACCACGCAGATCGCGGCCATCAAGGCCGACCCGAATTGGCAGGGCGGCGACTACCACGGCACCGGCCGCACACCGGACACCGGCCTGACCATCGCCCGCCGCTTCGCCCACCTGACCTACCGCGGGGAAGCTGAGCTCGACACCCGGTTCAGCAACGACAAGCAGAGCGTCGAAGACAGCCGGTATGCCGTGCAGAGCTACCTGGAGCATCAGGGCGACAAGCTGCTGGCCCGCTTTGACGCGGGCAGCTACGTGACGCTGACCGAGGCGCTCAATAGCCACGACGTCGGTCGCGGCCGCGGCGGTGTGCGCAAGGCCCTGAGCGGTTGCCCGGTGCCGGCCGTGGTCGGCGGCATTACCTCCGACCGGCTCTACCCGCTGCGATTGCAGGAGGAGCTCGCCGAGCTGCTGCCGGGTTGCAGCGGCCTGCATGTTGTCGAATCCATCTGCGGGCACGACGGTTTCCTGGTGGAATCCGATGCGGTCGGCGAGCTGATCCGCAAGACGTTGGATTTGGCCGACGCGGAGGACGGCGAAGGCGCGTGCCGGCGGTGACCCGCTCTCGCCACGACCGCTCCCTGTCGTTCGGTTCGGCGGCCGCGGCCTACGAGCGGGGCCGCCCGTCCTATCCCCCGGAGGCCATCGACTGGCTGTTGCCACGCGGCGCGCGCCAGGTGCTCGACCTGGGTGCGGGTACCGGCAAGCTGACCACCCGGCTGGTGGAGCGCGGGCTGGACGTGGTGGCCGTCGACCCGATTCCCGACATGCTGGAAGTGCTGCGCACCTCCCTGCCGGAGACCCGGGCGCTGTTGGGCACCGCGGAGGGAATCCCGTTGCCGGACAACAGCGTCGACGTCGTGCTGGTCGCGCAGGCGTGGCATTGGGTGGACCCCGAGCGCGCCATTCCCGAGATCGCCCGCGTGCTGCGCCCGGGCGGTCGGCTGGGCCTGGTGTGGAACACCCGCGACGAGCGGCTGGGCTGGGTGCGGGAGTTGGGCGACATCATCGGTTCCGACGGCGACCGGGGCCGCTTCGACGTCACGCTGTCCGAGTCGTTCACCGAGCCGGAGCGTCACCAGGTCGAGTGGACGAATTACCTTACGCCGCAAGCCTTGATCGACCTGGTCGCATCGCGCAGCTACTGCATCACCTCGCCGACCGAGGTCCGCACCAGGACACTGGAGCAGGTGCGCGAGTTGCTCGCCACCCATCCGGCGCTGGCGAATTCGACCGGGCTGGCGCTGCCCTACGTCACCGTCTGCATCAGGGCGAGGCTGTCCGAGTAGGCCGAACTAAGGCCCATCGTCATCATCCTCATCCCGTAGCAGCTTCTCGGGGTGGTGAAGTCCACCCTCAGAAATCGCCATAGATGCACACTCGCGCAAATGATTTCGGATCAGTCGTCGACCAGGCTGAGTATCGGCGCCGGCACGGGACCAACCACTTCGGGGGCGCGAGCGTCAACGCCGGCGGGTGCGACCCGCGCGATCCGTGACTCGATGTCGTAGGGCACGATGATTGCCGTCGCACCGCGGACGCGGCTGACAACACGCGCCATTTTGTCCGCCGTGCGGTCGTGCAGTAGCCGGCCCAAGAGCGGCGAATAGGTGCGCCGCGGCAACAGCACCGTCACCCTGGTGTCCGGATGGTCCTTGAGGACGCGCACCACCAATTCGTGTGCGGCGCGGCTCAGATGGCGATCCGGACAGTTGATCAGCCACAGCGGGGTGTGGTGCTCAAAGCGATCCCAACGCTCGCGCAGCCGCACGGCATGGTCGACGTCGATCACGAAGTGCACCGCGGTGAGCTCGTCGGCATGCAGCCCATAGCCGAGACGCACCGCCTCGATCTCGGCCAGGTCGATCGTGTCCACGAACACCAGCACCTGCAGCCGCGGGTGCCGCCCGAGGTCAAGGTCTTCCGTGCGCGACATCTCCAGCACGGACGCCTCGTCGCGGTATTTCCGGTTCAGCCGCATCAAGGCCAGCACCAGCAACGGGAAGATGACGACGATGAGCCACGCGCCCTCGGTGAATTTGGCCACCACGAAGATTCCCACCACGAGCGTCGACATGATTCCCGCCGACAGATTCACCACCAACTTGAATCGCCGCCCCTGCCCGCGCCGGGTCAGATGGTGCTTGGCCATGCCGTAGCCGGCCATCGCGAATGCGGTGAATACGCCGATCGCGAAGAACGGCACCAACGCACTCACCTTGGCTTCGGTGACGATGAGCAACACCATCGCCAGCGCGGTCAGCACGAAGATGCCGTTCGAGAACACCAGGCGATGGCCGCGTTTGGTCAAGGGGCGAGGCAAGAAGCGGTCCTCGGCAACGAAACTCGCCAGCGCGGGAAAGCCGTTGAAGCTGGTGTTGCAACCCGTGAACAGGATCGCCGCGGTCGACGCCTGCACCAGGAAGTAGAGCACATTCCCGATCACGCCGTGGCCGAAGACCGCCCGGGCGATCTCGGACAACATCGACGGGTATTCATCGCGATAGGGTGCGGCGTGGGTGACGTGCGTCAGCCACGCCACGCCCGCGAGCAGGAAGCCGAGGATGCAGGCCATCCACGTCAGCACCCGACGGGCGTTGACGCCCTGGGGTTTCTGAAAGACGTTGACGGTGTTCGACACCGCCTCGACGCCGGTCAGTGAGGTACCGCCGTTGGCGAAGGCGCGCAACACGATCAGGAGACTCGCCCCCATGACCAGGCCGCCACCCTGATGAACCGGCACTGCGCCCACGATGTGCTGCGGATCGTATCTCGGTAATCCCCAGAATATTTCACGAACAAAGCCGGTCAGGATCGTCACCGTGATCATGCCGACGAAGGCATAGGTCGTCATCGCGAACGTGCGCCCCGATCGTCGTAGCCCGCGCAGGTTGGCCAGGCAGATCAGGACCACCGCCGCGAGCGTAATCTCCAGGTGGTAGGGCCGTAGCTGCGGGATCGCCGACACCACCGCCACCGTCGCGGCCGCGGGCTGCACCGCCACGGTGACCACGTAATCGATGAGCAGCGCGGCCGCCGCGACCTGCGCCACCCGCGGTCCGAAGTTCTCCCGTGCGACCGTGTAGGACCCGCCGGCCCGCGTGTAGACCATGACCACCTGCCGGTACGACGCGGCCACCAACGCGAGGACCACCAGAATGACTCCGGTAATCGGAAGCACCAACGCGAAAGCCGCCATCCCGGCGGCCGGCAGCAGTTCGATCATGATCTGCTCGGTGCCGTACGCGGTCGAGGAGATCGCGTCGGGTGACAGTGCGCCGAGTGCAACGGGATTCGACAATCTCTCGCCGTCCAGCTGGTCGGTGGTCAACGGCTGGCCGAGGAAAAGCCGCTTGCACTTATCGGTAAAGGAGAGCGGTATCCCGCCACTCGGTTGCGTCACAGCATCCCTTCCTCGAAGGCTTTCCAAACGATTTAGATCCAGTGCCGGCCCGACTCGTGGCCGGATGACGTCATCCCGCGCGGGTGACCTCGGCGATGCGGGACTCGATGTCATACGGCACGATCTGCGCGACCGCACCGGGAATGCGGCTGACGGCGCGGGCGATCTTGTCCGCCGTGCGGTCGTGCAACAGCCGGCCGACGAGCGGCGAATAGGTTCGGCGCGGCAGCAACACGGTCGCCTTGGTGTCCGGATGGTCCTTGAGCACCTGCAGCACCAACTCGTGGGCGGCGCGCCCCAGGTGCCGATCGGCACAGTCCACCAAACGAAGGGAGGTGTCGTGTTCGAATATCTCCCAACGCTTCTGCAGCCGGGCGGCATGATCGGCGTCGATCACGAAATGCACCACGGTCAGCTCGTCGGCGTGCAGACCGTTGCCATATCGCAGCGCTTCCACCTCCGCGAGGTCGATGGAATCCACGAAGACGAAGACCCGGTGCCGGGTGTAGCGGGCCAGGACCGGCTTTTCCGTGCGTGACATCTCCAGCACGGACGCCTCCGCGCGGTACTGCCGGTTCAGTCGCATCAGCGCGAGCACCAGCAGCGGGAAGACAACGACGATGAGCCAGGCGCCCTCGCTGAATTTGGCGACCGCGAAAATCCCCACTACGACGGTCGACAGGATCCCCGCGGAGAAATTGACCACCGCCTTGCGCCGCCAGCCTGGGCCGCGCTTGCTCAGGTAGTGCTTCGTCATCCCATAGCCGGCCATGGAGAATCCGGTGAACACACCGATCGCGTAGAAGGGCACCAGCGCATCAACCGAGCCCCCGGTGATGAGGAGCAACGCGATCGACAGGGCGGTCAGGGCGATGATGCCGTTGGAGAAGACCAGGCGATGGCCGCGTTTCATCAGCGGACGCGGCAAAAACCGGTCCCCGGCAACGAAACTCGCCAGCGCGGGAAAGCCGTTGAAGCTGGTGTTGCCGCCGGTGTAGAGGATCGCCGCGGTCGACGCCTGCACCAAGATGTAGAGGACACTGCCGATTGCGCCGTGACCGAAGACGGCCCGGGCGATCTCGGACAACATGGACGGGTAGCCGTCCGTGTAAGGGACGGCGTGGGTCACGTGCGTCAGCCACGCCACGCCTGCCAGCAGGAACGCGAGGATGCAGGCCATGATCGTCATGACTCGCCGGGCGTTGATGCCCTCCGGCTTGCGGAAAGTGGTGACCGTGTTCGATATGGCTTCGACTCCGGTCAGTGATGAGCCACCGTTGGCGAACGCGCGCAACACAATCAGAACGGTCGCGCCCATCACCAATCCGCTGCCCTGGTGGACCGGCACCGCTCCGGTGATGTGCTGGGGATCGTATGTCGGCAGGCTTCCGCTCAGCTCGCGAATGACTCCGACAACGATGGTCAGCGACACCATGGCCACGAACGCGTAGGTAGGCAACGCGAAACGGGCTCCCGCTTCGCGCAGACCGCGCAGGTTCGCAAAGCACATCAACAACACCATGCCGACGGTGATCTCAAGGCTGTAGGGGCCCAGCACCGGTAACGCCGAAGCCACCGCGACGGTCCCCGCGGCGCATTGCACGGCGACCGTGACCACGTAGTCGATCAGCAGTGCCGCCGCGGCGACCTGCGCCACCCGAGGGCCAAAATTCTCCCGCGCGACCACGTACGATCCGCCGGACCGCGTATAGACCATGACAACTTGGCGATACGACGCCGCCACCAGCACCAGGATCAGGAGAATGACGCCGGTGATGGGAAGCAGCAGGGCGAACGCCGCCATCCCGGCCGCAGGCAGCAGTTCGATCATGATCTGCTCGGAGCCGTAAGCGGTCGAGGAGATTGCGTCGGGCGACAGCACCCCGAGCGCGACCGGGTTCGACAACTTTTCGTGTTCGAGCTGCGAGTTGATCAGGGGCCTGCCGAGAAGGCCCCGCTTGCACACGTCGGACAGCGATGACCATGCCCTGTGCTCGCCGGGCCGCCCGTCAGCCAAAGATGTTGGCACCGCGCATATTCCTTCCCCCACCTGTTTGAAACGTCTTCCCCGAGCCATGATGCTCGCCGAAAGCGTATCTGCCGCAATTGTTTTTGTCGCCCTACCTCTATCGGCCAGCAACGATAAACACAGGAAATTGTCAGAAGAATTGCCAGCACACTCTCAGCGCGTGACTTGGATGTAACAAAGACGGCGCCATTGGTAATAAACGCTCATACTTCGCGTTGATTGGTGTGCCGCGCCAAGGGTGTTGTGAGGTAACGCACTTCGTCTCAAAACAGATTTCGCACGCGTCGTCCGATATGGACAGTAAACGCACAGGCAGGTTAAAGGTGTTGTACAGCAGCCCTTCTGGACGCCATCGCGACGCTTCCTTTATATCATTTGACACAATCCGCACTTGTAAAAATTGACTTTTACTGCGCTCCAGGCTATTCAGAGCGCGAATCGCCAGCGGCGCGGTGCGCTTGATTGGAGGACAGACGCGTTCGCGCCCGCCGCATCCTGAATCTGTCTGTTAGCATCGAATTCGATCTTCATTTCCTTGGAGTAGCGCGCGATACCCGCCTCAGCAAAGTAAGTGCTTGTGCCACATGGGTTTCGCGCCACTGCTCGTGATCAATGTCGAATGAGGGGTAGCCGTGATTCGCGGAGGAGTGGAACGTCATGACCCAGTGCATCATCGTCAGCGGTGATGACGCGCTGGCGTCGACCATCGTCGACGAGTTGAAGAGGGCTGGCGCGAGCGTCGCGCGGCTCCTCGATTCGGAACTCGCCGGCGCCCGCGTCAAGACCGAACTCGCCAGGGCGGGAGTCGCCACGGCGTCGGCTGTGGTGTGCGCCGGAGATGACGACGCGACGAATTTGGAGATTGCGCTGCTGGCGCGGAAGGCCAACCCGAACATCCGCGTGGTGGCCCGGGTGGCCAATGACGTACTGCGCGAGGCCGTCGCCGCGGACGAGGGCCCGAGCGCGATCCTCGGCGTTGCCGACCTCGCCGGCGCCGCGGTGGTCGAGGCTTGCCTGGCGCGCACCACGCACCCGTTCGAGGTGGCAGGGATCGACTTCGTCGCCTTCGGCGCCGAGGCTCCGTTCGATGCGTCGCTGCGGGAGATCTACGGCGACCTGGCCCCGGTGGCGATGGTCCACAACGAAGACGCCGCCAACGCCGGTGAGGTCGTCGTATGCCCGGGACGGGATCTGCGGGTGGGCGCCGGCGACTGGACGGCGATGATCGGCACCACCGAGGAGGTCGCCGCCTGCGGAATCAAGGTTCCACGTCAGGCGCGAAGGCGCGCACGCCAGTCACGCTTGCGCCGAATCTTGTACGCCGCGCGCGCCCTGCCCGACGAGGTCAACCCCGCGTTCTATCCCGTGATCGTCGCGCTCATGTTTCTGGTCGTCGGCTCGACGACGCTGCTGCATTACTCCTACACCCACCCGGGGATGTCCTGGACCGACGCGTTCTACTTCACCAACGAGACGATCACGACGACGGGCTACGGCGACTTCAGCTTCGCCAAACAGCCCACCTGGCTGCGGCTCTACGCCGCCGTGCTGATGCTGGCCGGCGTGACCACCACCGCCCTGCTTGTCGCGTTTATCGCCGACGTGCTGCTATCGCGACGCTTTCTCACGTTGTCCGCACGCCCACGGGCACGCCACCTGCGCAACCACATCATCGTGGTCGGGTTGAGCGCGCTCGGGGTCCGGGTCGTCACCGACCTGACCGAGGCCGGTTACGACGTGGCGGTGATCGAGCGCGACCAGGGCAATCCCTTCCTGTCGACGACGGCCGAGCTCGACGTGCCGGTCATCTTCGGGGACGCGACATTACGCCCGACCCTGGAAGCGGCCCGGGTCGACAGTGCCCGCGCGGTCGCGGTGCTGACCCGAGACGACATGGTCAACATCGAGACCGGGATCGTGGTTCGCGAAATGTTGGGCTCCGCGCCGGCCCCACTGGGCAATCGATGGAGCAAGGTCCCGCTGGTCCTGCGGGTGTACGACCATGACCTGGGATCCGCGGTCGCCCAGCGGTTCGGCTTCGAAAACGTCCGGTCGACAGTCGAACTGGCCGCACCGTGGTTCATCGGCGCAGCGATGGGCCTGGAGGTGCTGGGCACGTTTTCGGTCGGCAACCGATCGTTCCTGATAGGCGGAATGTACGTGCAGGCCGGCAGCGAACTCGACGGGCTGCAGATGTTCGAAGTTTCCACCCAAACGCGTGTTATCGCAATCACTCGGGAGGACGCCCCGGTTCGGCTGCACCCGCGTCGCGACTCCCGGCTCAGCGCCGGTGACACCGTTTACCTGGTCGGTCCATACCGAGAACTCATCGCCACCCTGCGCAAGGGGCAGCCCCTGCGGCGGCCGGCCGCCGACGGATCAAGCACCGAAGGTGATTGTCGTTGCGCCGAAACTGAAATGGACGCCGATGTGTCGAATGAAGACAACGTTCGACGCCTCCAGCCGGTCAGAGAGGGGCGCGGCGTAGCGAGCCATTGACCGCAAAACCCACTGATCCGAAACGTCGCGGCGCAGGCTGAGCCGCGCCGTGCCAAAAATTCATTGAGGGGGAGACCTTTGTCGTCCATCGCTGGGGGGATTGCCGCTTACCCGGTCAACCCGGACTCGTTCAAATAGGCCGGCGGTGCAATGGATTTCGCGACGCTTCCGCCGGAAGTCAACTCGGGCCTGATGTATGCCGGTCCGGGTTCGGGACCAATGCTTGCCGCCGCCCAGGCATGGGAATCGGTTGCAGCAGAGCTGTATACCGCCGCCGGCTCGTACGAATCGGTGGTCTCCGCTCTCATCGCCGGACCATGGCTGGGTCCCTCATCGGCCATGATGGCCGCCGCCGCCAACTCCTACGTGTCGTGGTTGAACGCGACCGCCGCGCAGGCGGAGCAGACCGCTACGCAGGCCATTTCGGCCGCCGCGGCCTATGAGGCAGCGTTCGCGGCAACCGTGCCGCCGCCGGAGGTCGCGGCCAACCGGAGCCAGCTTGCGATGTTGGTCGCCACGAATCTGTTGGGGCAGAACACGCCTGCGATCGCCGCGACCGAGGCTCAGTACGGCGAGATGTGGGCGCAAGACGCCGTCGCGATGTACGGCTACGCGGGATCCTCGGCCGCGGCCACGCAGATGACGCCGTTCACGCCACCGCAGCAGAACACCGATTCGGGGGCACAGGCCAATGCGCTCAGCCAAGCCGCCCAGCTGCCCGCCGGGTCCACCCAGAGCGTGGTCTCGAGCGCCGCGGGGTCGGTGAGCTCGGCGACTGGGGCGGCGTCCGCGCTCGGCGTGAACTCGCCGTTGGACCTGATCAACGTCGGCGCCGACGCCATTGCGTACGGAGTCGACGCCCCATTGGCCCCGCTGGGGGCGGTATCCATGCCCATCGACCTGGTCGGTGCTGAAACCGGTTTGCACACCGATGACATCGTCAGTGATTGGGATGCGAATGGCGCGCCCGTCTCGATAGTGCGGGGGGTGACGCCGGCCGTTCCGGCGACAACCCCGAACGTGTTGTCAACGACGACGTCGGCGGGGCTGGGCGAGGCGGACTCGATCGGGCGGCTCTCGGTGCCGCCGACCTGGGCGGCAGGCACGCCGGCGGTACGCCCGATCGCGCTCGCGTTGCCCGCCGCGCCCGCCGGTGCCGCCGCCACGGCGGTGGTACCCGGTTTCGAGAGCACGTTCGGCGAGATGGCCCTGGCCGGCACGGCCGGACGCGCCATTCGCGACGCCGTCGGCCGGCGTGACCATAATCAGCGGATCGCGAAACCCGTTGGCAGGCAGGCGATCAGCGAACGGCCTTCCGATGCGGATGAGGACGTGCCCGCGGAGAGCGAGCCGCGCACCGTGGTGACGGGGATCGCCGCCGAGATACGCGAGTTCGCCCGGTTGCGCGACGAGGGACTGATATCCGACGAGGAATACGTCGAACAACGGAATCGTCTGCTCGGCCGCTGAGAACTCAGAAGTTCAGCCCGGAGAACATGACTCGATTCGGGTCGTACTTCTGCCGCACGGTCGTCAGCCGCGACAGGTTCGAGCCGAAGTAGCGCGCCGGCGCGCCATTGGCCTCCAGGTAGTTCACATATCCGCCGACCGAAATCTGTTGCACCGCTTGGTGCGCTGAGCTCAGCCAGCTGTTCGCGGCGCTGACCTGGCTACTGGAGGGTTCGACGTACCACTGCAGGACGGCGGCCTGATTGCGCCACGGAAAGGCGGTGTCACCCGCGGCCACGTCCGCGACGGCGCCACCGAGCGGATCGACGAGGACCGACGCCTGTCCGGCGCCTGCCGGCCATTGCCCTATCGCGGTGGCAATGGCATGGGCCGCAGCGGAATCCACCCGCCCGACGACGTCGGATCCGGCCACGAAGGAGCGCGCCGGAGGGTCGGCGCTGCCGCCGGCCAGGAACATCACCAGATCCGTGCGGTTCATCGTCTTGTTCGAAACAGAGGTGGGCGCCACCCCGACCGCGGACTTGATCGCATCGACCACTCCCGACCCCGTGCCGGCCGGGCACGTTGCGAGCACATGGCAATTCGGGGCGGAGCCGACCATGAGATCGACGATGCCCCAGGTGTTTCGGTCGGCGGCGTTGAGCCAGGACTGCCAGCCGACGAGCACCTGGGTGGCCGACGCGGGCGGGAAGTCGAGCCGCACGACGTCGCTGTCGGCCGTCGCGAGGGTGGAGAACGTCATCGACGTCGTCACCCCGAAATTGCCGCCGCCACCGCCGCGAAGCGCCCAGAACAGATCGGGGTTGTCGTTGGCGGAGGCGGTCACCACGTCGCCGCTGGGCAGCACGACCGTCGCCGACTGCAGCGCGTCACAGGTCAGGCCCGCGCGCCGGGTGTCGGGCCCGATCCCACCGCCGAGCGCGAGACCGGCGACGCCGACGGTCGGGCACGTACCGCTGGGTATCGCGCGACCGGCGCCGGTCAAAGCCTGGTGGATCGCGTACAGGGTGGTCGCCGGGGTGACGGTGACGTTGTTGCCGTCGAAGTTGGCGCCGCCCGGAAGCCCACGCAGGTCCAGGACCAACGTGCCGTTGGCGCTCGAGGCACCGACGTACGAATGCCCACCGCCGCGCGGCGCGACCTTGAGGTTGTTCGCCGCCGCGAATGCGACCGCCTTCTGCACGTCGGCCTGCGACGAAACCGTCACGACCGCAGCGGGACTGGAGTTGTCATAGAACGAGTTGAAAACCTTTTTGCTGGTGGAGAATTGAGCGGCATTGGTCGGCAGGACAACAGTGCCGCCGATGGAGGAGGCCAGACCGCCCCATCCGGCGACGGGATCCGCCGCGGCCCGCGCGGTGCCCAGAACCGCACCGGTTGCCAGCATTCCGACGGCGCCGCGGAGAAAGGCCTGGCGCGAGATGTCCCTCTGCAACCAGGGGTCCAGCGGACGGCTGCGATTCGTCGTCATGTGCGGAGATTCTTAAACATTTCTCACCGAAAAGCCCGGAGCTTACGGCCGTGTCAGATCACAGTGTGGCCTCGATCCGCCGCGGGTCTTGACGCCACACGGCGCCCTAATAATCGACGCTGCGGCCGCGGTGACCGCGCAAAACGCTTATTGTGCGAAGCTTTATCCCACCGTGTCGCAAACGTGACAGTGATAGCTCAGAGTTCGTAACGTGATTCGAGTGCTTCCGGCGCACTCCACGAATGAGGGGGAGGCTGCATGAAGGCACGTTCACGAACGCAACACTGGATCTGGGTGTTTCGGAACCAGCCCCTGACCGTTCGCCTGCTGGCGGTGGCCGCCGGCCTGCTCACCGCGGCGTCGGCGTTCGCGGCTCCAGCCGGCGCGGACAACCCCGACGACAATTTCATCGACGCGCTCAACCACGCCGGCATCGACTTCGGCGAACCCGGGAACGCGATGTCGGTCGGTCAGTCCATCTGCCCGATGCTCGCCCAGCCGGGCGGCAACTTCGCCGCGGCCGCGTCCAGCGTGTCCGGCCGGGGCATGTCCCCCATGATGGCGCGCATGTTCACCACCATCGCGATACAGACTTACTGTCCCGAACAGATGGCAAACCTGGCCAGCGGCAATCTGTCCGGCGCGGTGCCGCAGATGCCCGGCATGGCCGGGCAGATCCCCGGCATGCCCGGGATGGCGGGGCAGATCCCCGGAATGGCGGGGCAGATCCCGGGTATCTAACGGGTGCCGAGCGGATCGATGGTCCACGCGATGTAGACCATCGCTCCCGCGACCGTCGCGGTGGTGATGAAGTCAATTCCCTTGCTGCGCACCGCCAAAAGACCGGACCGATCATCGGACAGCACCAATCGCAACGCCGCCGCCAGACCGACCCCGATACCGATCAGCAGCGAACCGCGACGCCAGAAGCTGGCCCCCACCAGCGCGAGCGCCGTGGCGAAGGTCAAGCCGACCAGCAGGATCGGCCACTGGGCCCTGACGACGGACCTCGCGTTCATTGCCGCTCGGCCAGCTCGACGACGTTGCTCAGCAGGAACGCCCGGGTCAAGGGACCGACTCCGCCGGGATTCGGCGACACGTGGCCGGCGACCTCCCACACGTCGGGGTGCACGTCGCCGACCAACCCGTTGTCGGTCCGGCTGACGCCCACGTCGACGACCGCGGCGCCCGGACGCACCATGTCGGCGGTCAGCATGTGCGGCACCCCGACGGCGGCCACGACGATGTCCGCCTGCCGGGTGTGCGCGGCCAGATCGCGAGTTCCGGTGTGGCACAACGTCACCGTGGCGTTCTCGGAACGGCGGGTGAGCAGCAGCCCCAACGGGCGGCCGACCGTCACCCCGCGGCCGATGATGACCACATGCGCCCCCGCGATCTCGACGTCGTAGCGCCGCAGCAGGTGCACGATCCCCCGCGCGGTACACGGCAGCGGTGCCGGAACGCTGAGCACCAGCCGGCCCAGGTTCGTCGGGTGCAGTCCGTCCGCGTCCTTGTTCGGGTCGACACGCTCCAGCGCCGCGTTCTCGTCCAGCTGCTTGGGCAGCGGCAACTGCACGATGTAGCCGGTGCAGTCGGGGTTGGCGTTCAGCTCGTCGATGGTGTCTTCCAGCGTCGCGGTGCTGATGTCGGCGGGCAGGTCGCGGCGGATCGACGTGATGCCGACCTTGGCGCAATCCGCGTGCTTGCCGCGCACGTAGGCCTGCGAGCCGGGATCGTCACCGACCAGGATGGTGCCCAGGCCGGGGGTGCGACCCGACGCGGTCAGCGCGGCCACCCGTTGTTTGAGGTCGACGAAGATCTCGTCGCGGGTGGCCTTGCCGTCCAGTGTGATTGCGCCCACGCCTGACAGTCTGGCAGACAGCGGGGATGGCGACCCGCCACGCCCGGCTTCGCCGCGCTTGCGACCACCATTAAGCTCCCGATATGTCAACCCCTCCGGACGTGTTCAGCCCGGCCAAGCTCGGCCCGATCACGCTGCGCAACCGCACCATCAAATCGGCGACCTTCGAGGCCCGCACGCCCGACACCTTGGTGACCGACGACCTGATCGAATACCACCGCCTGCCCGCGGCGGGCGGCGTCGGCATGACGACCGTCGCCTACTGCGCCGTCTCCCCCGGCGGCCGCACCGAGGGCAACGGCATCTGGATGTGCCCGGAGGCGGTGCCTGGATTCCGGCGGCTCACCGACGCGATCCACGCCGAGGGCGCGGCGGTCAGCGCGCAGATCGGCCACGCCGGTCCGGTCGCCAACGCCAAATCCAACAAGGCCAGGGCGCTGGCGCCGGTGCGGTTCTTCAATCCGATCGGGATGCGGTTCGCCAAGAAGGCGACCCGCGACGACATCAACGATGTCATCGAGGGGCACGCCAACGCGGTCCGGCTGGCCATCGAAGCCGGCTTCGACGCGGTCGAAATCCACTTGGGCCACAACTACTTCGCCAGCTCGTTCCTGTCCCCGCTGATCAACCGCCGCGACGACGAGTTCGGCGGATCGCTGGAAAACCGGGCGAAGGTGGCCCGCGGCATGGTCATGGCCGTGCGCCGGGCGGTGGAAAAGGAGGGCACGCCGATCGCGGTCACCGCCAAGCTCAACATGACCGACGGCGTCCGCGGCGGCATCTCCATCGAGGAATCGCTGACCACCGCCAAGTGGCTGCAGGACGACGGCGGGCTGGACGCGATCGAACTCACCGCGGGCAGCTCGCTGGTCAACCCGATGTACCTGTTCCACGGTGACGCGCCGCTCAAGGAATTCGCCGGGGCGTTCAAGCCGCCGCTGAGCTGGGGCATGCGCATGACGGGCAAGAAGTTCCTTCGCGAATACCCCTACCGCGAGGCCTATTTGTTGCGGCACGCGAAGCTGTTCCGCGCCGAGCTGACCATGCCGCTGATCCTGCTCGGCGGCATCACCAATCGGGAGACGATGGACCTGGCGATGGCCGAGGGATTCCAATTCGTCGCGATGGGCCGGGCGCTGCTGGCCGAGCCGGACCTGATCAATCGGATCGCGGCAGACGGCGCCGCGCACAGCGTGCGTTCGGCCTGCACGCACTGCAACAAGTGCATGGCCACCATCTACACCCGCACCCAGTGCGTGGTCACAGGCGCGCCCGATCTGCTAGCCCGCTGACGATCGCGGGCCGCCAACGCACATTTGGGCCTCAGGTTGGCCTCGGGTCCACGAGTTACAGTTGGTGCGATGAGCTCAGCAGCCCCGCCCGTCTTGACGGTTCGTTTTGACGGGTCAGAACGCACCTTTGCCGCCGGTCACGACGTGGTGGTGGGGCGCGATCTGCGCGCCGACATGCGCATCACGCACCCGTTGATCTCGCGCGCGCATCTGTTGCTGCGCTTCGACCAGGGCCGGTGGCTGGCGATCGACAACGGTTCGCTCAACGGCACTTTCGTGAACGGTCGGCGGGTGCCGGTGGTCGAGATCCACGACGGTCAGTGCCTCAACATCGGAAACCCGGACGGGCCTCAGCTGCTGTTCGAGGTTGGGCGGCACCAGGGAATGGCCGGGCGCCCACCGCAAACCGAATCGATGGGCATTCCGGCCGCCGCTCACCCCGGCGGGACGGCCTGGTCCGCCGCGCCGGGTGGCCCGCCCGTCGCCGCGCCACCCGGTCCCCCACCCGGACCGGCGGGCCGCCCGCCCAACTGGGCGTCGCCGCCGCGGCGCCCGCACCCGGGCGCGGCCGGGCAGCGCCCCGCCCCGCCGGGGCAACCGATGTATCCGGGCGGCGGCCGCGCGCCGGCTCCTCCGCCCGTCGTACCAGCGCCACCTTCCACCTTCCAGCCGCACCCGCAGATGCCGGCGCCAGAAACCCGGATGTCACCCACCAACGCCAAGCCGCCCGAGGTGGCGAACCTGGCGACGAAGATGTTCCAGGCGCTCAGGCCCTCGCGATCCGGAGCCATCCAGAAGCCTTCCGGCGCGCTGACCATCGGCCGTGCCACCGACAACGACGTCGTCATCCAGGACGTCCTCGCGTCCCGCCACCACGCGTTTCTGACCCAGACGCCGCTGGGCACCGAGATCCGCGACGCCCACAGCGTCAACGGGACCTTCGTCAACGGTGTGCGGGTGGGGTCCGCGGTGCTGACCGAGGGCGACGTGGTCACCATCGGAAACGTCGACCTGGTCTTCACCCGCGGTGAGCTGCTCCGCCGCACCGAGGCGGCGACGCGCAGCGGCGGCCTGGAAGTGAACTCCGTGTGCTACACCGTCGACCACGGAAAGCAGCTGCTCGACCACATCTCGCTGACCGCCCGGCCCGGCACGCTGACGGCCATCATCGGTGGTTCGGGTGCCGGCAAGACCACGCTGTCGCGGCTGATCGTGGGCTACACCAGCCCCACTTCGGGCACCGTGACCTTCGAGGGTCATGACATCCACGCCGAGTACGCGTCGATGCGCAGCAGGATCGGGATGGTCCCGCAGGACGACGTCGTGCACCGCCAGCTGACCGTCAACCAGGCCCTGAACTACGCCGCCGAGTTGCGGCTGCCCCCCGACACCAGCAAAGCCGAGCGGGCTCAGATCGTCGCCCAGGTGCTCGAAGAACTCGACATGACCAAGCACGCCGAAACCCGGGTCGACAAGCTGTCGGGCGGCCAGCGCAAGCGCGCCTCGGTGGCCCTCGAGCTGCTCACCCAGCCCTCCCTGCTGCTGCTCGACGAGCCGACCTCCGGCCTGGACCCCGCGCTGGACCGTCAGGTCATGCTGATGCTGCGCCAGCTCGCCGACGCCGGCCGCACGGTGTTGGTGGTGACCCACTCGGTGTCCTACCTGGACGTCTGCGATCAGATCCTGCTGGTCGCGCCGGGCGGCAAGACCGCGTTCTGCGGGCCACCCGACCAGGTCGAGGCGGCCATGGGCACCCGCAACTGGGCCGACATCTTCGCCAAGGTGGGCGCCGACCCCGACGAGGCCAACCGCCGGTTCAAGGAGCGCAATCAGCAGCAGTCCCAGGCGCCGTCCCCGCAGAGCCCGGCCGACCTGGGCGAACCCCCGAAGTCGGACCTATGGCGGCAGCTGTCCACGATCGCCCGCCGCCAGGTGCGCCTCGTCGTGTCCGACCGCGGTTACACGATCTTCCTGGCGATCCTGCCGTTCCTCATCGGCGCGCTGTCGCTGACGGTGAAAGGCCCCCACCCCGGCCTCGGCCCGGCCGATCCGCTGGGCGTCGCCCCCACGCAGCCGCAGTACATCATGGTGCTGCTGAACATCGGCGCCGTCTTCATGGGCACCGCGCTGACCATCCGCGACCTGATCGGCGAGCGCGCCATCTTCCGGCGGGAGCAGGCCGTCGGGCTGTCCACGACCGCCTACCTGCTGGCAAAGATCGCGGTGTTCTGCATCTTCGCGACGATGCAGGCGGCCGTCGCGACGATGATCGTGCGGCTGGGCAAGGGTGCGCCGACGGCCCACCCGCCGTTCTTCGGCAACTCCACCTTCTCGCTGTTCGTCACCGTCGCCGGCACCTGTGTGGCGTCGGCGATGCTCGGCCTGCTGCTGTCGGCCGTGGCGCAGTCCAACGAACAGATCATGCCGCTGCTGGTGGTGTCGATCATGTCGCAGCTGGTGTTCTCCAGCGGCATGATCCCGGTCTATCAGCGCTTCGGCCTCGAGGAGCTCGCGTGGCTGACACCGGCCCGCTGGGGCTACGCCGCGGGCGCGTCGTCGATCGACTTTCCGTCGCTGGTGAAGGTCAAACAGATCCCGACCAACGACCCGATCTGGCAGCACTCGAAACACATCTTCGTGTTCGACATGGCGATGCTCGCGTTCCTGTCCATCGCCTACACCGGCTTCGTCCGATGGCACATCCGGCTGAAACGCTGAGATGACTCAAGGCGCGGCGCCCGTCCTGACTGTTCGATCCGACCGATCGAAGGGCAGCTTCTCGGCTGGCCGCGACGTCGTCGTCGGAAGCGACCTGCGCGCGGACCTGCGGGTGGCGCACCCACTGGTCGCCCGCTCGCACCTGCTGCTGCGCTTCGATCGCGGCAAGTGGATTGCGCTGGACAACAATTCGCTGAACGGGGTGTACGTGAACGGCCAGCGGGCGCCGCTGGTCGACATCGAGGACGGCCAGACCGTCAACATCGGCAAGCCCGACGGCCCCCGGATCACTTTCGAAATCGGCCACCACACCGGGGCCGTGGGCATGCTCCCGCCGACCACGGAGTCGATCCCGGTCATCTCGCCGCCCAGCGACGCCCAGCCCGCGCGTGCGCAGCCTGCCGGTCAGCGTCCGCCGGCGCCGCCGCGGCAACCACCGGCGCAGCCGCCGCGCCCGTGGGAGGGTCCGCACCGCACCACCGCCGTACCGATCGTCCGGCCGGACGCCGCAACCCGCTCGGTATCGCAGACGGGCGGGCTGCCGGAGCTCAATCAGCCGACCCAGATCGGCGTGAGCGGCCAGGTCGCGGAGTTCCCGACCACGCGGGTGAAGAACCTGGGTCCCGGTTCCGAGCGGGCGACCGACCGGCCCGGACGCGCGGCCTGGATCGGCCGCGCCCTTGACAACGACATCGTCATCCACGACGTGCTGGCGTCCCGCCATCACGCGTTTTTGACCCCGACGCCGGCGGGCCCCGAGATCCGCGACGCCAACAGCAGCAACGGCACCTTCGTCAACGGGGTCAAGGCCGCGTCGGCGGTGCTGTCCGAGGGCGACGTGGTGACCATCGGCAACGTCGACCTGGTGTTCTCCGGCGGCATCCTGGTCCGCCGCCAGGAGGCGGCCGCGCGCACCGGCGGCCTGGAGGTGCGGGGCGTCGACTTCAGCGTCAGCGGCAAGAACCTGCTCGAAAAGATCTCCCTGACGGCCCGGCCGGGCACGCTGACCGCGCTCATCGGCGGGTCCGGCGCGGGCAAGACCACGCTGTCGCGGCTGATCGCCGGGTACGCCACCCCGACCTCCGGGCTGGTCACGTTCGAGGGCCACAACATCCACACCGAGTACGCGTCGTTGCGGACCAGGATCGGGATGGTCCCCCAGGACGACGTGGTGCACCGCCAGCTCACGGTCAACCAGGCCCTGGGCTACGCCGCCGAGCTGCGGCTGCCGCCCGACACCACCAAGGCCGACCGGGAAGAGGTCGTCGCGCAGGTGCTCGACGAACTGGGGCTCACCCAGCACGGCGACACCCGGGTCGACAAGCTCTCCGGCGGGCAGCGAAAGCGTGCCTCGGTGGCCCTCGAACTGCTCACCGGGCCGTCGCTGCTGATCCTCGACGAGCCGACCTCCGGCCTGGACCCGGCGCTGGACCTGCAGGTCATGACGATGCTGCGCCAGTTGGCCGACGCCGGCCGGGTGGTGTTGGTCGTCACCCACTCGCTGACCTACCTCGACGTCTGCGACCAGGTGCTGCTGATGGCGCCCGGCGGCAAGACCGCCTTCTTGGGGGCGCCCGACCAGATCGGGACGGTCATGGGGACCACCAACTGGGCGCAGATCTTCGCCAAGGTGGGCGCCGACCCGGACGAGGCCAACCGCCGCTTCCTGGCGCAGAACAAACCCCCGCCGCCGGTTGAGGCGGAGGCACCGGCCGATCTGGGCGTCGTGCCTAGCACCAGCATGCGGCGCCAGTTCTCCACCGTTGCCCGCCGCCAGGTTCGCCTGGTCGTCTCCGACCGCGCCTATTTCGTGTTCCTGGCGCTGCTGCCGTTCGTGATGGGTGCGCTGTCGCTGACCGTTCCCGGCCACACCGGTTTCGGCTACGCCGACCCGACGAGTGATTCGGCCGGCGAGGCCGGCACCATCCTGACGCTGCTCACCATGGCGGCGGCGTTCATGGGCACAGCGCTAACGATCCGCGACCTCATCGGCGAGCGCCCGATCTTCCGGCGGGAGCAGGCGGTCGGGCTGTCGACGACGGCCTACCTGCTGGCGAAGATCGCGGTGTTCTGCGTGTTCGCCGTCATCCAGGCGGCCATCGCGACCGCCATCGTGGTGGCCGGCAAGGGCACCCCGAAGCGGCCGGCCGTGCTGCTCGGCAACGCCACCCTCGAGCTGTTCGTCGCCGTCGCGGCGACGTGTGTGGCCGCCGCGATGCTGGGCCTGCTGCTGTCGGCGCTGGCGCGCTCCAACGAGCAGATCATGCCGCTGCTGGTGGTGTCGCTCATGGGGCAGATGGTGCTGTCCGGCGGGATGGTGCCGGTCACCAACCGGATCTTCCTCGACCAGTTGTCCTGGGCTGTGCCCTCGCGGTGGGGGTACGCCGCGCAGGCGTCGACGGTCGACCTGTGGACCGTGTCGCCCGGCCCGCAAAGCCCGCGGGACAGCCACTTCCAGCACACGCCGGGCGCCTGGCTGTTCGACATGGGCATGCTGGCGGCGTTATCGGTCGGCTACGCCGTTCTGGTGCGGTGGCGCATCCGGCTCAAGCACTGAGCCGATCAGCCGTCGAGGCGCAGCCCCTGAGCCGCCGCGAAGGCCACCGCCTGGCCGACGTCGACGCGGGCGCCCGCCAGCGACGCGGTTCTCCACAACGAGGGATCCACGGTCGCGCCGCGCAGGTCGGCGTCGTCCAGCCGGGCGCCCGTCGTCCGCGCGCCGGACAGGTCGGCGCCGCGCAACACCGCCTTGCGCAGGTCCGCTTCCACCAGGCTGGCCTCGCGCAGCCGGCAGCCGCTCAGGTCGACGCCGCGCAGGTCGTTACCACCGAGCACCGCGAGCGTGAAGTCGACCTCGTCGAAGGCGATCGGCCGCATCCGGCACTGCACGAAGACCGAGCCCAGCATACTGCACTGCGCGAAATCGCTGTGCCACAACGAAGTTCGCTTGAACGTGCAATTGCGGAACGCCGACCCGCGGTGCTGCGACTCGGCCAGGTTGGCGCCGCTGAAGTTGCACTCGTCGAACACGACCCGTTCGGTCTGCCACCGGCTGAGGTCCTCGTCGGTGAAGTCGTGGCCGTCGAAGTGACGATCAACCCACCGGGTGCTCAACTGGCAGTCAGGCTGGCCAGAGCGTATTCGCTGACCGCGATCAGCGCATCGGTCGCCGACCGGCGATCCCGGGCGTCGACCGAGATCATCGGGATGTGCGCGGGCAAGGTGAGCGCCTCGCGCACCTCCGCAACGGGATAGCGCGGCGCGCCATCGAACTCGTTGACCGCGACCAGGAACGGCAGGTTGCGGTGCTCGAAGAAGTCGACCGCGGCGAAGCTGTCCTCCAGGCGCCGGCAGTCCACCAGCACGATCGCCCCGATGGCGCCCCGAACCAGGTCGTCCCACATGAACCAGAACCGGCGCTGCCCCGGCGTGCCGAACAGGTAGAGCACGAGGTCCTCGTCCAGCGTGATCCGGCCGAAGTCCATCGCGACGGTGGTGGTCCGCTTATCCGGGGTGGCCTCCAGCGCGTCGACGGCCGTCGAGGCGTCGGTGAGCATCGCCTCGGTGCGCAACGGCATGATCTCCGACACCGCCCCGACGAACGTCGTCTTGCCGGCACCGAACCCGCCCGCGATGACGATCTTCGTGGAAGCGTGGGCGGAGTCGGAGTACATCTCGGAGTGCGCCTCAGAGTGCCTTAAGGCCACGCAGCGTCCTTCCTATCAGTTCGTGGCGCTCATCGGAGGTCGAACGCTCGGACAACGTCCTATGCACCCGAAGGTAGCCGGACAAAACCAGATCGCCGACCAGGACGCGCGTGACACCGAGCGGCAAATCCAGCCGGGCGGAGATCTCCGCGACCGACGGACTGCCCACGCAGAGTTGGATGATCTTGCCTTTCGCGTCGTCGGCTGGCCACCGGTAAGCCAGGCCGGCCTGCAACGTCTGTATCGGCGCTTCCACCGGAAGGTCGACGTCGGTGCCGGTCCGTCCGGAGGTCAGGGTGTACGGGCGGACCAGATTCCCTCTACCTGCGCCCGGCCGGGGTTCGCGTTCGTCCATCGCGGCTCACGAGACGCCAGACCGGCGGGTGGACTGCACCACGCCCCCGACCCGCTCGACCAGGATGGCCATCTCGTAGCCGATTTGACCGATGTCACACGACGTGGCGGCGAGCGTGGCCAGATGCGAGCCGTCACCGACGCGCATCAACAGCAGGTAGCCGTGTTGCATCTCGACCACCGACTGCAGCACCTGGCCGCCCTCGAACAGCTGCGCGGCGCCGGTCGCGAGGCTGGCCAGACCGGAGGCCACCGCGGCCAACTGGTCGGCGCGCTCACGTGGGAGATGCTCGCTGGCGGCGAGGGGCAGTCCGTCGACGGAGACCAGCAAGGCGTGCGCCACGCCGGGAACCTCGCGGGCGAACCGCGTCACCAGCCAGTCCAGTGAATTGTCAGGTGAATTCATTCCTGATCGGGCCCTTGAGTCGTGTCGCGGGCGTGCGACCGGCCGGTGCGCACGCCGCCGAAGTGATTACTGAAGGAGGCGCGAACCGCCTCGGGATCGCGCGCCGCCGCGGCGTGCTGCGGCTCGCGGGCGGAGTGGCTGCCACCGTTGGTTCCCTGGTCTTCCTCGGCCGGCTGGTCCTCCTCGGGCAGGCCCGTCCCGTTGGCCGTCCCCGGCACCAGCCGGGCGCCGGGCGTGCGCACCGGAAGGCCGTGCTCGGCGGTGCGTGATTCGACGGGCTTCTCCTCCGCCGCCGCCGCCAGCGTCCAACCGCGGTCCCACACCGACTGCCAGTCCAGGTCGGGGCTGTTGACCAGGTCGTGCGGGTCGCCGAGCATCTCCGACAGCATCCGCCGGTAGATCACGTCGTCGTCGGCCGGGGCGCTGTCGCTCTTGGGGACGGCCGGAATCGACGGGCCGGGCGCGCTCGGGGCGGGGGCCGCAGGCTTGTCGGCCTCCCGCGACCGCGCGGCGAAGAACGCCGACGTGTCCGACGCCGTCCGCGCCGGCGCGGGTTTGGGGTCCGGCTCCGCCGGGGTGCCGCTCTCCCACCACGGGGTGGGGAGTTCGCGCCGGTGCCGCTGGGGCTGCCGCTCTTCGGCGGGCACCTCGGTGATGCCGCTGGAACCGGGGTTGCGCCGCGGCAGCAGCGTGACCGGCGGTACGGGAGCCTCGGCGTGCGGGAGCGCCGGCTCGGGCCTGCGTTCCTCGGCCGGCGCGGCGAGTTGTGCGCTGGGGGACGAAACGGCCCGGATCCGCGTGGCTCGGACGGGCCGGGCCGCGCCCTCGAGGATGGTCGGCGGCAGGTAGATCTCCGCGGTGGTGCCGGAGCCCGTCTCGTTCGCCGCCGGGCCGCGCAGCCCCACCCGGATGCCGTGCCCCGCCGCGATCCGGCCGACCACGAAAAGCCCCATGTGGCGCGCGTTGTCGGGGCTGACCTCGCCCCCGGCCTGCAGCCGCATGTTCGCCATGCGGCGATCGGTGTCGTTCATGCCCAGGCCGGAGTCGGCGATCCGCACCACGACTCCCCCGTCCCCGCCGCGGCCCGCCGAGACCCGCACGGGAGTCGACGGCGGTGAGTAACGCAGGGCGTTGTCGATCAGCTCGGCGAACAGGTGAATGGCGCCGCCGGCGGCCGCGCCGATCAGCGTGCTGTTGTCGGGCAGTCCGGCGATTTCGACGCGGCGGTAATCCTCGACCTCGGACACCGCTGCGTTGAGCACCGTCGACAGCGGCACCGGGTCACGCTGGTCGCGGGCCAGCTGCGCGCCGGCGAGCACCAGCAGGTTGGCGCTGTTGCGGCGCAGCCGGGCGGCGAGGTGATCCAGCCGGAACAGGCTGTCCAGGCGTTCGGGGTCCTCCTCGTTGCGCTCCAGCCGATCGATGAGCGACAGCTGTTGGTCGACCAGCGACCGGCTGCGGCGCGACATGGTCTCGAACATGTCGTTGACCAGCAGTCGCAACCGCGCCTCGTCGCCGGCCAGCAGCAGGG
Source organism: Mycobacterium sp. 852002-51613_SCH5001154 (assembly GCF_001667425.1). Taxonomy (NCBI): domain Bacteria; kingdom Bacillati; phylum Actinomycetota; class Actinomycetes; order Mycobacteriales; family Mycobacteriaceae; genus Mycobacterium; species Mycobacterium sp. 852002-51613_SCH5001154. The sequence continues at coordinate 51,874 of NZ_LZII01000052.1, forward strand.
CCTGGGTGTGCAGTTCGTCCACCGCGTGGGCGACCTGGCCGATCTCCTCGGTGGTGTACACCGGCAGCGGTTGCGGCGTCGGCTCGGCGCCGCCCGCCTTGACCCGGGCGATCTCCTCCTCGAGGTCGGTGTGGGCCACCTTGAGGGCGCCGTCACGCAGGATGCGCAGCGGCCGCACCAGCGCGCGCGCCACCAGCAACACGACGACCAGCGCGATGACGATGGCGCCCAGCACCAGGATGGTGTCCAGGATCGCGGCGTTGCGCTTGTCCGCGGCCTGCGCGTGCACCGACTTGGTCACCGACGCGGTGGCGTCCTTGATGACCTGTTCGGCGATGTCGTCGGTGGTCTGTATCGAGCGCAGCAGGTCGGGGTTGTCGACGAGCACGCTGGCCGGATCGGACATGATCGCCATCCGGGCCACCAGCTGCTGCTGCAGTGTCTTGGCTTCCGGCGATCCGGCGCCGAGCACTTCGCTCATCCCGAACAGGGTCGACGGCTCGGTCCCGGCCAGGGTGATCATCGAGGTCCGCAGTTGCGGCTCGGGCAGCTCGGCGCCGCGGGTGACGAGGATCTTCTGCATCGTCATCTGCCCGCGCGCCCCGACCGCCCGGCTCAGCCCCTCCGTCTGCGCGCGAATCTTCTCGTCGTCGACGCGCACCGACGCATTGATGACGTCCTCCGCGGTCAGCAGGATCGGGGCATACAGGGTCACCCGCTCCCGCAAACCGAGGCCGTTGTCGGACGCCTTGTTCACCAGCATCTGACCGCCGTCCAGCAGGTTGTTCACGCCCGAGCGCACTTCGGCGCTCACGTCGGTGTCGTGCAGCCGCGTGTCCAACTCGTACTTGCGCGCCTCGAAGTTCTTCTTGGCCCCCTCCACGTCGCGCCCGGTGCTGCCCGCCATCAGGGCGACGTCCAGGGCGGACATGTATTTGGTGACCACCGGGACCACGTCGGCGCGGGCGGCCGCGAGCCGCAGACCGCCCGCGTTCGCCATCGCGCCCTCGATGCGCAGCACCCCGAACACCGTCGCCAACACCAGCGGGACCAGCACAATCGCCAGCACTTTCCACCGAACCGGCCAGTTGCTCAGCGACCAGGTCGGCGGGCGTTTGTCCGGCGCCGGGTCGGTGGCGTGCGGCTGTGGGGATTCGGAGGCGGCCGCCTCGGCCGGGTTGGCCGGGCGGGCGAACATGGTCACGTCGCCACGGCCGTGCGACCGGCCGCCGCGCTGATGGTCAGCGCTCGAGAAATCGAGAGGCTCATGAGACTTCCTGCTTTATCCACCCGTACCACGCCAGATGGGCGCGAGCGCGTCAACGTGGCAATCCGACGAGTATGACAGCCCGCGGCCCAGGTCACCAGAATCGTTACTGAGCAGACAGGTCCCTCCAAGGTGGACCCGCGCACGGGCGGACGATTCTGGCAAACGGTTCCTACACCGGCCGGAGGACCGCGACGAGGAAATCCGAGCCATCGGCGAACGGTCGCAGGTCCCAGGTGGAGAGCAGCAGATCCGGCGCGAAGCCGGCCGCCGCCGCGTCGTCGAGGAAAGCGGCGAACGCGTAATCGCGGCCGGCGCCGAAGCCGATCGCCGCCCGGCCGTCGCCCTTGAGGTGGGCGCGCAGCCGGCCCAGCACCCGCCCCCGCGTGCTGGGGGCGAGGAAAGTCATGACGTTCCCGGCGGACACGATCACGTCGAACGGCTCGGCGATGCCGCGGGCGGGCAGGTCCAGTTCGGCGAGGTCGCCGACGAGCCAGCGCGGGCCGGGATGATCCTGCTCGGCCGCTTCGATGAGCGCCGGGTCGACGTCGACGCCAACGACGTCGTGACCGGCGGCGGCCAGGTACCCGCCCAGCCGGCCGGGGCCGCAACCCGCGTCGAGGATCCGGGCGCCCCGGGGCGCCATCGCGTCCACGAAGCGGGCCTCGCCGGCAAGGTCATCACCGGCGCGGGCCATCGCGCGGAACCGCTCGATGTACCACTGCGAATGTCCGGGATCGGCAGTGACTTTCTGCATCCAGATGCTCTGCTCGACCATGCGACCATTATCGCGTTGTGTTCAAGCTGATGTTCTACTCCCCGCGCATCGCCCCCAACACGGGCAACGCGATCCGGACGGCGGCGGCGACGGGCTGCGAATTGCATCTCGTCGAGCCGATGGGCTTCGACCTGTCCGAACCGAAGGTGCGGCGGGCCGGGCTGGACTATCACGACCTCGCGTCGGTGACCGTCCATGCCTCACTCGAGGCCGCCTGGGAGGCGCTCGCGCCGGCCCGGGTGATCGCGTTCACCTCGCACGCGCCCACCTCGTTCGCCGATGTCCGCTACCGGGCGGGCGACGTGTTGATGTTCGGGCCCGAACCCACCGGGCTGGACGCGGCGACGCTGGCCGACGCGCACATCACCGAGCAGGTGCGGATCCCGATGCTGGCCGGCCGCCGCTCGCTGAACCTGTCCAACGCGGCGGCCGTCGCCGTGTATGAGGCCTGGCGGCAGCACGGCTATCACGGGGCGCTCTGAGCGATGAGTTCCGGGCGCGGCGCGAGTCAGCAGTGACATGGCAACCTTCATCACGATCGGTTACGGCGACGAGGCCGGATACCACCAGTTGAGCGACGACCGCAGACAGGCCGCACACGCCCGCGACGACGAACTCAGCGCGTCCGGCGCGCTCGTCGCCCGAGCCGGAGACCCCGTGCAGGTGCGCAACCCGGACGGCACGGGGGTGCGGATCGAGCAGGGCCCCTTCCTCCGATCGGCGATGCCGATCGCGGGGTTCGCGGTGTTGGAGGCCGACGATCTCGACGCGGCGATCGAGCGGGTGAGTCAGACGCCCTGCGCGGTCGCGCACGGGGTGGTCGAGGTGTGGCCGCTTCAGACCTGATTACCAAGCGTCCCAATGGGTGACCTGCTCGGCGGGCAACCGCTTGGCGGGGCGGAAGTCGGTGCCCTTGGTGTAGGCGATCGGGAACAGCCCGCCCTGGCTGTATTTGTCGTAGGGAATGCCCAGCACGTCGGCCACCTGCTGCTCGCCGTCGCGCAGTAGGTGCAGCGTCGTCCAGCACGAGCCCAGCCCGCGGGAGCGCAGCGCCAGGCAGAAGCTCCAGACCGCCGGGAACAGCGAGGCCCAGAACGACACGCCGCCCAGTGGCGTCTTGTCCTCGCGGCCTTCGATACAGGGGATCAACAACACCGGCGCCTCGTGCATGTGCTCGGCGAGGTAGGTCGCGGAATCGCGGACCTTGTCCATCCGCTCGCCGCGGGTGTCCCCCTCGCCGTATTGCGGCGCCGGCGCGCTGAGGTAGCCGCGGGCGTTGGACAGATAGACGTCGCCGATCGCCTTCTTCTTCTCCGCGTCCTCGACGAACACCCATTGCCAGCCCTGTGAATTGGACCCTGTGGGCGCCTGCAACGCCAGGTCGAGGCATTCCACCAGCACCTCGCGGCCGACCGGCTTGTCGAAGTCGAGACGTTTGCGGACCGAGCGGGTGGTGGTGAGGACTTCGTCGACGGACAAGTTGAGGGTCATGCTTGGAGACTACCGATGCCGCAATCAGGGGTGTCGTTTCGGGACCGATGGCCGAAGCGTCTGTGACCAACGGCCCTACGTCGGGCCGCGGATATGCGGCGATAGTCGTCCCGAACAGCAGTTTCTGCATGACAGACATGAGGGGGCGATTGGCGATGCCGGCAGGCCACCAATCCGTGGATGCTCGCGTTCCCGCGCATTCCGGGAGTTCGCCACGGAACCGATTGGGCCGCAACGTTACTGCCGTTGAGCGCATCGGTGTCCTCGCGCTCGCCGTGTTCATCGTGGTGGCCGTGGGATGGGCGTCCAGGACGCCGAGCCACGCGATGCCCACCGGCGACAAGGGCCTGCCCGGGAAGTGGCTCGGAGATGCGCAGTGCTACGACGGCTCCAAGGGCACCGCGGCCCTGGAGGTCACCAGCGTCGTCTTCAACGAGTTCCACGGCAAGATGAGCTACTCACCGTGGGGCTTTTGCGAACAGTATCACGATGAATACCTCTGGGGCAGTGTGAATCCGGACGGCAGTCTGCAGGGCAATGTGTTCGCCGGAACCTATTTCTACAGCCGTACCAATGACTGGACGCTGCAATACAACTGGGACCAACAGTGGGGCGGCGTGGACAAATGGATCCACGGGCGGCTGGTCAAGCAGACCGGCGAACCCATGCCCGTACCGGCACAGCCCGCCAACTAGCTGGGAAGGATGAAGCAGATGAAAATTCTTGGTCGTGCGGCAATTTGGGCCGCAGTGGTGACGGTAGGACTCGGTATGACATCCGGGGTGCGTGCCAGTGCCGAAGACTATCTGTATGTGCATACCCAGACCGGAAGGACGCGGTGTTCCATCGGAACGCACGACGTTCTATGCGTGAGCCAAACCCTGGAATTGCCAGTAGGATTCGGCAACAACGCGGCACAGGTCGATGACACGGGCAAGTTGCAATACCTGGGCGTGGGTATGGTCGGCGACCCTGATCGCGATATCGTGCTGCATTACGGCGAGACGTATCACCTGCAGGGCTGGACGGTGCTGCCAACGGATCATGGCACCCGGTTCACCAACGACCGCACCGGCCACGGCATGTTCGTGAGCGTTCACGGGATCTATTCGTTCTGAGGCGCGAACGCAAGAGCCTCACCGGAAGTCGCGGGACTTCGAGCCGACGGCCAGGGTGATGCTGCCCAGCCGCTCGGCGACGACGGTGACTGCCCCGCTGGCGTTTTGGACCTGACCGCGCACCAGCATCGCCGGCGCGGCGTTGGCCAGCTTGCGGTGCCGCGCCCACACCGCCGGCGTACAGAGCACGTTGACCATGCCCGTCTCGTCCTCGAGGTTGAGGAACGTCACCCCCTGGGCCGTCCCGGGCCGCTGCCGGTGGGTCACCGCGCCGGCGATCAGCACCCGGTCGCCGTCGGGCACGCTGAGCAGCTGCGCGGCGGGAACCACGCCCAGCGCGTCCAGGTCCGCCCGCAGGAACTGCGTCGGATAGCTGTCCGGGGAGACGCCGGTGGCCCACACGTCCGCGGCGGCCAGTTCCAGCTCACTCATCCCGGGCAACGCCGGGACGTGCGACGACGAGCCCACACCCGGTAAGCGGTCCGGCCGTTGCGTGGCGGCCGCCCCGGCCGCCCACAGCGCCTCCCGCCGTGACATGGAAAAGCAGCCCAGCGCCCCGGCCGTCGCCAGCGCCTCGGTCTGCGGCACCGAGAGCTGCAGCCGGGTGGTCAGGTCCAGCAGGGATACGAAGGGGCCGTTGGCCTTTCGCTCCTGCACCAGCCGCTCGGCGAGGTCGTCACCGATGTGGCGGACGGCGCCCAGGCCGAGGCGGACCTCCGCCCCTTCGTTCTCGAGCGTGGCGTGCGCCAGGCTGGCGTTGACGTCGGGCCCGTGCACCGTCACGCCGTGCCGGCGGGCGTCGGCCACCAGCGACTGCGGCGAATAGAAGCCCATCGGCTGGGCGCGCAACAGCGCCGCGCAGAACGCCGCCGGGTGATGCAGCTTGAACCACGACGAGTAGAACACCAGCGACGCGAAGGACAGCGCGTGGCTTTCCGGGAAGCCGAAATTGGCGAAGGCCTCCAGCTTTTCGTAGGTCCGGTCGATGACATCGTCGGGGGCGCCGTGCAGCGCGCGCATGCCGTCGTAGAACCGGCCGCGCAGCCGTCGCATGCGTTCGGTCGAACGCTTGGAACCCATCGCGCGGCGCAGCTGGTCGGCCTCGGCGGCGGAAAAGCCGGCGCAGTCGACCGCCAGTTGCATCAGCTGCTCCTGAAACAGCGGCACCCCCAGCGTCTTTCGCAGCGCCGCCTCCATGGACGGGTGGTCGTAGGTGACCGGGTCGAGGCCGTTGCGCCGCCGGATGTAGGGGTGCACCGACCCGCCTTGGATGGGTCCTGGGCGGATCAGCGCCACCTCCACCACCAGGTCGTAGAAGATCCGCGGCCGCAGCCGGGGCAGGGTGGCCATCTGCGCCCGGGACTCCACCTGAAACACACCGACGGAATCGGCGCGGGCCAGCATCTCGTAAACCGCCGGCTCGGAGAGGTCGAGTTTGGCCAGGTCCACCTCGATCCCCTTGTGCTCTGCCACCAGGTCGATGGCGTAGTGCAGCGCCGAGAGCATGCCCAGCCCGAGCAGGTCGAACTTCACCAAACCGATTGCCGCACAGTCGTCTTTGTCCCACTGCAGAACGCTGCGGTTCTCCATGCGCGCCCACTCCACCGGGCACACGTCGGCGATCGGGCGGTCGCAGATCACCATGCCGCCGGAATGAATGCCCATGTGCCGCGGCAGGTTCCGGATCTGGTTCGCCAGATCGACCACCTGCTCGGGGATGCCTTCTATGTCGGGCGAGTCCGCCAGGCCGTTCCAGTGGCTGATCTGCTTGCTCCACGCGTCCTGCTGCCCCTGCGAGAAGCCGAGGGCGCGGGCCATGTCGCGCACGGCGATCCGGCCCCGGTAGGTGATGACGTTGGCGACCTGGGCGGCGTAGTCGCGGCCGTATTTGTCGTAGACGTACTGGATGACCTTTTCGCGCTCGTCCGACTCGATGTCCATGTCGATGTCGGGCGGCCCGTCCCGGGCGGGCGACAGAAACCGCTCGAACAACAGCTCGTTGGCCACCGGATCCACCGCGGTGACGCCCAAGGCATAACAGACCGCGGAATTGGCCGCCGATCCCCTGCCCTGACACAGGATGTTGTTCTCCCGGCAGAACCGGGCGATGTCGTGCACCACCAGGAAGTAACCCGGAAATGTCAGCTGCGCAATAACTTTCAGTTCGTGCTCGATCTGGGAGTAGGCGCGCGGCGCGGCATCGGCCGGTCCGTAGCGGTCCCGCGCCCCGGCCATGGTCAGCTGCCGCAGCCAGCTGTCCTCGGTGTGCCCGGCGGGCACGTCGAACGGCGGCAGCTGCGGCGCGATCAACGCCAGCCCGAACGCGCACTGTTCGCCGAGCTCGGCGGCGGCGGTCACCGCTTCGGGCCGCTGCCCGAACAGCCGGGCCATCTCCTCGCCGGATCGCAGGTGCGAGCCGCCCAGCGGGGCCAGCCACCCGGCGGCGGCGTCCAGGGACTGCCGCGCCCGGATCGCGCCCATCGCCATGGCCAGCCGCCGCCGCGACGGCCCCGCGAAATGCGCCCCGGTGGTGGCGACGACGCCGACGCCGAAGCGTGGTGCCAGCGCGGCCAGCGCCGCGTTGCGTTCGTCGTCGAGCGGGTGGCCGTGGTGGGTCAACTCGATGCTGACCCGGTCCGCACCGAACCGGTCCACCAGGTCGGCCAGCGCCCGCCCCGCCGCGTCCGGACCTTGTGACAGGGCTTGGCGCACATGGCCTTTCCGGCAGCCGGTCAGGATGTGCCAGTGCCCGCCGGCGGCCTCGGTCAGCGCGTCCAAGTCGTAGCGCGGCTTGCCTTTCTCCCCGCCGGCCAGGTGCGCCGCGGCCAGCTGCCGCGACAGCCGCCGGTAGCCCTCCGGGCCGCGGGCCAGCACCAGCAGGTGAGGGCCGGGCGGGTCCGGCGTCTCGGTGCGGGCCCCCGGCCCCAGGGACAGCTCGGCGCCGAACACGGTACGCAGCTCGAGTTCGGCGGCCGCTTCGGCGAATCGCACCGCCCCGTACAGGCCGTCGTGGTCGGTCAGCGCCAGCGCACGCAACCCCAGCCGGGCGGCCTCCTCGACCAGCTCCTCCGGCGTGCTGGCCCCGTCGAGGAAGCTGAACGCCGAATGCGCGTGCAGCTCGGCATAGGGAACGGACGAGCGGGCCCCCCGGGTGTCGTCCGGCGGTCGGTAGGTTCCGCGCTTAGGCGACAGGGGGGCGTCCTCCCCGGGTACCACCGGCACGCCGGCATGGCGCGGCTTGCCGTCGAGCACCCGCTCCATTTCCGCCCAGCTCGGCGGGCCGTTAAACCAACCCATACCAGCCCACAACCGCAGTCTATCGAATGTTTGTTCGAATTGCCTCCGACCCAGGACAACCGTTGTTAAACCGATCTTCAACTCCTAAACAAGGTCTTAACGCCGAGGGCCTAGCCCCGGCACCAACCCGGGCAGACACTGGTACCAGGGCAAAAAGTCGACCGCGGGGGCGAGCATGGCGCAGGTGAGGGCACTGGATGCGGCGTTCCTGACGGCTCAAGACCCCGATCAGCACGCCGGCCTCGCAACCGGCGCGGTGGCCATCGTCGACGGCGGCGCACCCGACTTTCAGCGCCTCAAAAGTATTCTGGCGGAACGCATTCGGGTCGACTGCCCGGAATTCGACCTCGCCCGCCACGTGCGCCGAATGGCGATTCCCCGACCGGGCGACGACGCCGAGCTGTCCCGGGCCATCGCGCACGCCCTCGAGCGCCCCCTGGGCTCGGATCGTCCGCCATGGGAATGCTGGGTGATCGAGGGCCTCAAGGGCAACCGGTGGGCGATCCTGATGAAAACGCATCACCGCCTCCTGGACGGCGACTCGCCCGCCCAGCTGCTCACCAGGCTGTGCGACGACGCCGATGTCGCTACCTTTGCCAATGACCCCGCATCCCAACAGGTCCCGCGGCAGCCGGTGCGGCGACAGGGCTGGTCCGATGTGCTGTGGCGGGCGTCCTGGACTGCAACCGGCGCCGCCCTCGGCGCGGTATGGCCCGTGCTGCAGGCGCACGACCGGGTCGCCACTGGGCGGCGTTATGCCACAGTGCGGGTCCCGATCGCCGACGTCGACCGCGTCTGCCGCAAGTTCGCTGTGGCCGTCAACGACGTCGCGCTGGCCGCCACCAGCGACGGCTTCCGGATGGTGCTGCTCGGGCGCGGCGAGGAGCCGCGGGCGGACTCGCTGCGTGCCCTGGTGCCGACGCCGATCCGTTCGCCGTATCTGCCGGTCGAAGGCGACGACCCGGTGCAGCGCTTGCGGACCGTGCAGACCAGGTGGAACGACAAGGAAACGGGCCCTCCGCCATCCGGGGGCATCGTCGGGTGGGTGCTCAATTCCTTGCCAACGGTGCTGCGGGACAGCGTCATCCAGTTGGTGACGCGGCTGCCGCAGCGCGCCATCGTCACGCTGGTGACCCATGCGCCCGGGCCCCGCCATCGGCTGCGCCTCATGGGCCAGACCATGGAGCGCTTGCTCCCCATTCCCCCGACCGACGTCCAGTTGAGCACCGGGGTCGCGGTGCTGAGCTACGGCGACGAACTCGTATTCGGCATCACCGCCGAGCCCGGTGCCACGTTTGACGTCAAGCAGTTGGCCGCCGGCATCGAACTGGGCATGGCGCGGCTCGTGGCGCTCAGCCAGGACTCGGTGCTGCTGTTCGGCGATCGCCGCCGCAAGCGGTCGCCGCGCGCGTTTCCCGGTCGCGCGCCGGGCGCGCGCCCACCCGCGCCGGGGCACGCGCGGCACTGACCCGCTCCCGGCCGGGCTGACCACCGTGAGAAGGTTGGGTCATGCCAGAGTCGGGGTCGGTCGTCATCGACCCGCGCCGCCATGACGCGGTGCTGTTCGACGCGCTCGACCCCACCCTGGACGGGCAACTGCGCGGGATCGGGGTCGGCACCGCGATCTTTACCGACGACCCGGTGGAAGCGGCCCGCCGGCTGCGGGTGCTTCCCGGCCGGTGCGTGGTCGTCACCGCCGACGAAGCGGGCGTCGAGGCGGCGCGCGCCGGCGGATTCGCGCTGGTCATCGGTGTCGACCGAGGGCAGGGCGGCGCGCTGCGGGACGCCGGCGCCGACGCGGTCGTCGCCGACCTCCGCGAGGTGACCGTGCGCACCGGGGACCGCCGGATGTCACAGCTGCCCGACGCGCTGACGGCCCTCGACGACCTGGCCGCGCGGCGGCCGGCGGTGTTCTTCGACTTCGACGGCACGCTGTCCGAGATCGTCAACGATCCGGATGCGGCCATCCCGGTCGACGGCGCCACCGAGGCGCTGCGGCAGCTGGCCGAACAGTGCCCGGTCGCGGTGCTGTCCGGCCGCGATCTGGCCGATGTGTCGAGACGGGTTGGCGTGCAAGGCATTTGGTATGCCGGCAGCCACGGATTCGAGCTGACCGCACCCGACGGCACGCACCACCAGAACGACGCCGCCGCCGCGGCCATACCGGTGCTGGAGCGTGCGGCCGGCGAATTGCGCGAGCGACTGGGCTCCATCCCGGGTGTGATGGTGGAGCACAAGCGATTTGGGGTCGCGGTGCACTACCGCAACGCCGGGCGCGACCGCGTCGGCGAGGTGGCGGCCGCGGTGCGCGCGGCGGGCCGGCGCGACGAGCTGCGGGTGACCACCGGCCGCGAGGTCATCGAGCTGCGGCCGGACCTGGACTGGGATAAGGGGAAAACGCTGCGCTGGGTGCTCGACCACCTGACCGGGGCGGAGTCGGGTCCGCTCACGCCCGTCTATCTAGGCGACGACATCACCGACGAGGACGCGTTCGACGCGATCCACGACGGCGGCGTGCCCATCCTGGTGCGGCACGACGACGACGGCGACCGCGCCACCGCGGCAGAGTTCGCGCTGGACAGCCCCGCGCGCGCCAGCGAGTTCACCGCCCGGCTGGCGCGCGAGCTGTCCCGTTAGGCCTGCACGTACTCCACCGCACCGTCGTCGAGCACCACCCGCGTCCCGACGCCCTCGGCGCCGGACGCCTCGGTGCGGAACACCGCCTTGCCCGGCTCGGTGCGCCAGATCAGCGTGGTCAGCGTCTCGCCGGGAAACACCGGCGAGGTGAATCGCGCCGCAATCGAGGTGATGTTGGCTGCGACCCCGCCACCCAGCTCGGCGAGCAGCGCGCGACCCGTCACCCCGTAACTGCACAGCCCGTGCAGGATCGGCTTGGGGAAGCCGGCCATCTCGCGAGCGAACCACGGGTCGCTGTGCAGCGGGTTGCGGTCACCCGAGAGCCGGTAGATCAGCGCCTGGTCCTCCCGGGTGGGCAGCGCGACCCGGGCGTCGGGCTCGCGGTCGGGGATCTCCGGGGCCACCGGCCGCTGACCCGGCATGCCACCGAACCCGCCCTCGCCCCGGATCACCAGGGTGGTGAGCGTCTCGGCGATCAGCTTCTCCGAGTCGGGGTCCGTGCCCCGGCCGCGCAACACCAGGATCGCGTTCTTGCCCTCGCCCTTGTCCTGGATGTCGGCGACCTCGGTGACCACCGACAGCTTCCCCGTGGGTGGCAGCGGCGCGTGCAGCCGGATTTCCTGCGAGCCGTGTAACAGCATGGCCCAGTTGAACGTTCCGACCTTGCCGGCCGCCCCGAACGCCGGGCAGCAGATCACCGCATAGGTGGGCAGCACCTGCTGGTCGATGCCGTGGCTGTTCTCGGTGGTGAACGACAGGTCGTCGAGGCCGGCGCCGACGCCGAGCGCGTACAGCAGGGTGTCCCGGTCGGTCCATTCGAACAGCATCGGTTCGGTCACCGCGCCGACGGCACTCGGGTCAATCGCCATCTGAGTCTCCTTCGCCTCTATTTTCTCCACCTAACCATCGCAAACCCTTCCCACCGATGCCGTCGGCAGGGCAGGCTATCGACATGCCGAAGCGCAGCTTGGTCCGGAATGTCTCGAAGGCGGTCGCGGCGCTGACCGCAGTCCTCATCGTCGGTGCCTGCGGCGGATCGCCCCAGGCGCGCAGCATCACGGTGACGTTCATCCGGCACGCCCAGTCGGAATCCAACGCCAGCGGGATCATCGACACCTCGGTGCCGGGCCCCGGCCTGACGCCCGAGGGGCAGGGGCAGGCCCAACAGATCGCGCACCAAGCGGGCCGCAAGGACTACGACGGCATCTACGCCTCCACCATGGTCAGAACCCAGCAGACCGCAGCGCCGCTGGCCTCCGAGCTGGGCAAGCAAGTCGAGGTGCTGCAAGGCATCCAGGAGATCAACGCCGGTTGGTTCGAGGGCAAGCCGATCGCGCAAGAGAACGCGACGTACCTGTTGGCGCCGGCGGACTGGCTCAGGGGTGACATGCAAGACAGCATCCCGGGGTCGGTCAGCGGTAAGCAGTTCAACGAGGGTTTCACCGCCGCCATGCAGAAGGTCTACAACAGCGGCCAACACAATCCGGTGGTGTTCTCGCACAAATTCGCCATCGAGTACTGGACGCTGATGAACACGAAGAACGCCAAGGACACCCTGCTGACCAGCCACCCGCTGCCCAACACCGGGCGCGTGGTTATCACGGGGAACCCGATGACCGGCTGGACCCTGGTGGAGTGGGACGGCATCCGGGACTTCCACAGCTGACTGGATCAGTGGGTTGACGTGGGCGGTCGCCAGCCGCCACGATGGCTCCATGCGTTATGTCGTTACCGGCGGTACCGGGTTTATTGGTCGCCGCGTCGTCGACCGTCTGCTGGAGACGCGGCCCGATGCGCAGGTGTGGGTGCTGGTCCGGCGGCAGTCGCTGGGCCGCTTCGAACGGCTCGCCGCCGAGTGGGGTGAGCGGGCGAAACCACTGGTCGGGGTGCTACCGGAGCTGGAGCTGACCGACGAGACCCTCGCCGAGCTGGGCCGCATCGATCACGTGGTGCACTGCGCGGCCATCTACGACATCACCGCGGGCGAAGCCGAGCAGCGGGCCACCAACGTCGAAGGCACCCGCGCTGTCATCGAGCTGGCGCAGCGGCTGGGGGCGACGCTGCACCACGTGTCCTCGATCGCCGTGGCCGGCGACTTCCGCGGCGAGTACACCGAGGACGACTTCGACGTCGGCCAGCAACTCTCGACCCCGTATCACCAGACCAAGTTCGAGGCCGAGCTGCTGGTGCGGTCGGCACCCGGACTGCGCTATCGGATCTACCGCCCGGCGGTGGTGGTGGGCGACTCGCGCACCGGCGAGATGGACAAGGTCGACGGGCCGTACTACTTCTTCGGCGTCCTGGCCAAGCTGGCGCTGTTGCCGTCGTTGACGCCCATCCTGCTGCCCGACACCGGGCGCACCAACATCGTGCCGGTCGACTACGTCGTCGACTCGCTCGTCGCGCTGATGCACTCCGAGGGTTCCGACGGCCGCACCTTCCACCTGACCGCCCCGAAAACCGTTGGGCTGCGCGGCATCTACCGCGGCGTCGCCAAGGCGGCCGGGCTCCCGCCGGCGCGCGGGTCGCTGCCCGGCTCGGTCGCCGCCCCGGTGCTCAAGGTGCGCGGGCGGGCCCGGGTGCTGCGCAACATGGCGGCCACCCAGCTGGGGATCCCGGCCGAGGTTTTCGACCTCGTCGACCTCAAACCCACCTTCGTCAGCGACCAGACCCGGAAAGCGTTGCGCGGCACCGGCATCGACGTGCCCGAATTCTCCAGCTACGCGCCCCAGCTGTGGCGGTACTGGGCCGAGCACCTCGACCCGGACCGGGCGCGCCGCGACGATCCGAAGGGACCGCTGCGCGGCCGGCACGTCATCATCACCGGCGCGTCCAGCGGCATCGGCCGGGCGGCGGCGATCGCGGTCGCGGAGCGCGGGGCGACGGTGTTCGCCCTGGCCCGCAACGCCGAAGCGCTGGACGAGCTGGTCGCCGAGATCCGCGCCAGCGGCGGTGACGCCCACGCTTTCAGCTGCGACGTCACCGACTCCACCTCGGTCGAGCACACCATCAAGGACATCCTGGGACGGTTCGACCACGTCGACTACCTGGTCAACAACGCCGGCCGGTCGATCCGCCGCTCGGTGGTGAACTCGACCGACCGGCTGCACGACTACGAACGGGTGATGGCGGTCAACTACTTCGGCGCGGTGCGGATGGTGCTGGCGCTGCTGCCGCACTGGCGCGAGCGCCGCTTCGGTCACGTGGTCAACGTCTCCAGCGCCGGCGTGCAGGCACGCAACCCCAAGTACAGCTCGTACCTGCCCACCAAGGCGGCGCTGGACGCGTTCGCCGACGTGGTCGGCTCGGAGACGCTGTCCGACCACATCACCTTCACCAATATCCATATGCCACTGGTTCGTACGCCGATGATCGCGCCGTCGCACCGGCTCAACCCGGTGCCCGCGATCAGCCCGGAACGCGCGGCCGCCATGGTGGTGCGCGGCCTGGTGGAGAAGCCGACGCGCATCGACACCCCGCTGGGCACGCTGGCCGAAGTCGGCAATTACTTCGCGCCGCGGACGTCGCGGCGCATCCTGCACCAGCTCTATCTGGGTTATCCCGACTCGGCCGCCGCCCGCGGCTTGGCCACTGAACCGGCGGCGGCTCCACCGCGCAAACCGAGGCGCCCGGCGCGGGGCGTCACCCGCGGCATCCGGACACCGCGACCGGTCAAGCGCTTGGTGCGCCTGGTGCCCGGGGTGCACTGGTAGGTCAGCGCGTTTCGGGCGCGTCCGATTGCGGTATTCCGGCGCGATGACGCGGACTCTTTCGGGGAAGCGGGCCGACGCCGATCCGGTGGCCGCCGCGGCCCGCCAGGTCGCCACGACGGGCGCCGCGGTGGTGTCCTCGTTCGACATGACCCGAAGCCTGGGCGCGGGCCGCGAAGAATGGACCCGGTTCGCCCGGCACTGGCCGCATCTGGCCCCCGACCCCTACGCGGCGGAGCTTGGCGTGCAGCGGCTGCGCCGCTACGGGCAGTACTCGTTTCGCGATGGCCGGCTGCGCCCGATGCCTAGGCGCGCGTTCGTGCAGCCGGAGGACTCCAACCCGCTCTACATCGGCAGGGGCCGCGACTTCGAGCCGCTGACCGACGCGTTCGCCCGGGACCCTTTGTTGCACAAGGTGATAGGACTGCTGGCCCGGGTCGCCTCGGCGCTCGACGATGTGGCGGACTGGAACGTCAAGGTGCATCCGTTCCGCACCCGGTCGTCGACGGACGAGGGCGCGCATCCGACGCCAGAGGGCATGCACCGCGACGGCGTCACGCTGGTCACCTCGCTGCTGGTCGGACGGCGCAACGCCATCGGCGGCGAAAGCACGGTGTGCGACCTGGACGGCAGGCAGCTGCTGGCGACGACGCTGGCCGAACCCGGCACGCTGATGCTGGGCGACGACCGCCGCACCCTGCACGGCGTCTCCCCGATCCGGCCCATCGACGGCTCGGGCCCGGCGCAGCGCGACGTCCTGGTGATCACCTTCGCCTCGGGCTGGCGGTAAGCGTCGGTATCGTTGCGGCGGTGGCCCCAGTTTTCGTCGACGTCGACACCGGCGTCGACGACGCGCTTGCGTTGATGTATCTGTTCGCCAGCCCGGACGCTGATGTGGTCGGCATCGCCTCCACCGGGGGAAACGTTGGGGTGCAGCAGGTTTGCCAGAACAACCTGGGCCTGCTCGAGCTGTGCGGCGTCACCGGCGTGCCGGTCTCCAAGGGCTCCAAGGAGACCCTGACCGGGCCGATGCGCCTGCCGTCAAAGGTCCACGGCCCCAGGGGATTGGGTTATGCCGACCTGCCGTCCACGGATCGTCGCCTCACCGACCACGACTCGGCGACCGCCTGGGTGCGCGCCGCGCGCGCCTTTCCCGGTGAGCTCATCGGCGTGGCGACCGGCCCGCTGACCAATCTGGCGCTGGCGCTGCGCGCCGAACCGGCATTGCCGACGCTGCTGCGCCGCCTGGTCATCATGGGCGGTTCCTACGATCACCGAGGCAATACCACCGCGGTGGCCGAATGGAACATCAGCGTGGACCCCGAGGCCGCGGCCGAGGTACTGGCGGCCTGGGACCCCGAAACCGTTGGCCAAGAGCGTCTTCCGGTCCTATGCGGCCTGGACCTGACCCGCAAGGTGGCGATGACGCCCGATCACCTCGCCAGGTTGGCGGATGCCGCGGGGTCGACGGCCACGCCGATGAGCGCGGACGACGAGCCCGGCACCCGGTCGACGGCGTCCAACCCGTTGATCCGGGTGATCGAGGACGCGATGCGGTTCTACCTGGAGGCCTACCACGACATCGGCCACGGATACCAGGCACATCTGCACGATCCGCTGGCCGCCGCCGTGGCGCTGGACCCCGGGCTGGTCACCACCCGGCCCGCGACGGTCGACATCGAGCTGACGGGGACCCTGACCCGCGCCATGACGGTGACCGACTGGTCGGGGCGGCGGGAACCGAATGCGCTGATCGGGATCGACGTGGACGCGGCGGCCTTCTTCGACCGTTTCATCGAGCGGGTTGGACCGTTTGCGCGCCGGTTACCCTGTACGCCATGAAGATTCGTTTCATCGAGGTTCTGCGCGCGGGATGGGGCACCGTGCTGCTGGCCGCCCCGTCGGAGGTGCTGAACCACATCCACGGGGTGCAGGTCGACGGCAAGGCGCTCGTCGTCACCCGGATCCTGGGCGCGCGTCACCTCGCCCAGGCGCTGCTGTCGGGCATCAACCCCGGCCCGGAGGTGCTGGCCGCCGGCGTCTGGGTCGACACGGTGCACTCGATCACCGCTCTCGGCCTGGCGGTGGTCGATCGGCGCCGGGCGCGCGGCGGGGTGACCGACGCCGCCGTCGCGGCGTCGTGGGCGGGCCTGGGCTGGCGCCACCTGCGGGCGGGCAAGGCCAGGACGGACGGCGTTCGCGGGCGCGATCGGTTGGCCCGCACGGTCGTGGGTGCGCTGCCCGGCGGTGGCCCGCTGATGGCGCAGGCGCAGGCGGTCCGCGCCGAGCCGTCCTAGGGCGCGAGTCGTTCGCACCGGTGGGTGTGGGTGACGGCCACGGTCATGGCACCGGCGGCCGGTCCGCCTGGGCGCCCGCCGTGCATGAACGTCATTTCTGCAACGTGAACTGATTGACGTCGATGTATCCGATACGGAACATCTCGGCGCAGCCGGTCAGGTATTTCATGTACCGCTCGTAGACTTCCTCGGATTGCAGCGCGATGGCCTGGTCCTTGTGGGCTTGCAGTGCGGCAGACCAGATGTCGAGCGTCTTCGCGTAGTGCGGTTGCAGCGACTGGACGCGACTTACCGTGAAGCCATTCGCGGTGGCGCGTTCTTGCACCATCGGTATCGAGGGAAGCCGCCCGCCCGGGAAGATCTCGGTGACAATAAATTTGACGAATCGGGCGAATGCGAACGACATGGGCATGCCGCGTTCGACCATCTCCGTCGGATGCAGCCCGGTGATGGTGTGCAGCAGCATGATCCCGTCTGCGGGCAGCAGGTCATGCGCCAGGGTGAAGAACGCGTCGTAGCGGTCGTGCCCGAAGTGTTCAAAGGCGCCGATGCTGACAATCCGGTCGACGGGCTCGTCGAACTGCTCCCAGCCTCGCAGCAGAATCCTCGCGGAACGTGGGCTATCGGATTGGGCGATCAGCTGCTCGACGTGATTGGCCTGGTTGCGGCTCAGGGTGAGGCCGACGACGTTGACGTCGTACTTTTCGAGGGCGCGCATCATGGTGGCGCCCCAACCGCAGCCGACGTCGAGCAACGTCATGCCCGGTTGCAACCCAAGTTTGCCGAGGGCGAGGTCGATCTTGGCGATCTGCGCCTCTTCCAGCGTCATGTCGTCGCGCTCGAAGTAGGCGCAGCTGTACGTCTGGGTCGGGTCGAGGAAAAGCCTGAAGAATTCGTCCGACAAATCGTAGTGGGCCTGCACATCGTCGAAGTGCGGCGTTAAATCAGTACCCTCGGGGGGCTCCGACGTCGTAGGCATTGTGACAGCCTAGTCGCCGATTTGAGCATCCCGGAAACAGTGAAGTCTCCCGTTTGCTTCGGCATCGATACCGGCGAGGACGATGCAGTGACTAGGGATAAGCATCATTACTCGTAGCTGCCCTCGAGGTACCAGCGCCGCTGGCGATAGCACAGCAGAAACGCCCGCTCGCCCTCCAGCAGGACCTGCGCGCGGGCGGTTCGGCCCTTTCCGACGTCGGGATCCCACCACCGCTCGTCGACCGGCCACGGCCCGGCCCACCAGTCCAGCCGCTCGTCCCGGCCGTGCACGGTCAGCCGCGCCGGGTCGGCGGAGAACAGCCCCCGACTCGTCACCCGTACCGGGTTCCCTTGGGCGTCAAGCATTTCCACCGGATCGTCGAGCAGTACCGCCGGTGCCGGCTCGGGCAGCCGGCCGGGCCACGGCAGACCCGGGTCCGCCCGCGGAACCGGTTCGTCACCCAGCGGGGTCAACGTGATGCGTTCGGCCGGCCCGCGCCCGCCGGACAGCACCGGCACCCGCACCGCCTCCGGGCCGAGCAGGCCCTGCACCCGCACCAGGGCCCGGCGGGCCCGCAGCCGGTCCTCCTCGCCCAGCCCGCCCCACAGCGGCAACTGCAGCGCCCCCGCCGACACCACCTCGACGGCCTGCAGCCGCAACAGCGTCACCGCGGCCGTCGGGCGGGGGTTGCGCGCGGTCCGGCTGCTCAACCAGCCGTCCAGTTGCCAACGCACCCGGTCGGCGGTGGCGTCCTCGGTCAACGGCTCGGCGCACCGCCACACCCGTTGCAGTTCTTCGCCGTTGGCGGTGACGGCGTGAATGGCCAGCCGGGTGCAGCCCACCCCGGCGGCCATCAGCGTCCGGTGCAGCGCGGCGGCCAGCGAGCGCCCGGCGAAGGCTGCGGCGTCGACCCGGTCGATCGGCGGGTCGCAGTCCAGCACGGCCTCCAGCTCCTCCGGCGGCTCCCGGCCGGACGGCCCCCGTTCGGGTTCGCCGCGGGCCAACCGGTGCGCGGTCACCCCGTCGGCGCCGAACCGGGACGCCACGTCGGTGGCCGACAGCGCGGCGAACTGCCCGACGGTGCGAATTCCCATCCGCCACAACAGGTCCGTCAACTCTTCCCGCCCCGGGCCGCACAGGCTGGGCTCGGTGGCGAGCTGGCGGATCGAGAGCACCGACAGAAACTTCGCGTCGCCGCCCGGCGGGACAATCCGGCCCGCCCGCGCGGCGAAGACCGCGGTGGACAACTGGTCGGCGATCCCGACCTGGCACTCGGCGCCGGCCGCTGAACTCACAGCCACCGCGTCGATCAGCCGCTCGGCGGCATCAGCCTCGGAGCCGAAATAGCGGGCCGCCCCGCGTACCGGCAACACCAAGAGCCCGGGCCGCAGCACCTCGGCGCGCGGCACCAGGTCGTCCACCGCCGCAACGACCCCCTCGAAGAAGCGGGCGTCGCGGTCCGCGTCGGCGGCGCCAACGTGCAGCTGCGGGCACCGGGCCGCCGCCTCCCGGCGCCGCAGCCCCCGGCGCACTCCCGCCGCACGGGCGGCCGCCGAGCAGGCGATCACCCGGTTGGCCAGTGTGACCGCCACCGGGGCGGTCGCGGGCAGACCCACGGCCGCGGCCGCCGCGACCGCGGGCCAGTCCATGCACCAGATGGCCAGCACCCGGGAAGCCACTTTAAAACTCACCCGGCTCGCGCTCGGGCGGTCACCCGTCGTCCCGCACACACCCCGCTGACCTGCAGCCGCACCCGGCTGATCCGCCCGAATCCAGGGCGACTTCCCGAAGTGAGCTCGTAGCCGCAGACCCGGGCCTCCAGCCGCGTGGGCGCGCCCTGCCAGTCGCCGTCGGTGACCAACACCGTGCACCCCTTGCTGCGGGCCCGCGCCACCACCGCCCGTGCCCGGGTCTGCGGCACCCGGCGCCCGCCCAGGCCGAGGACCACCAGATCCATACCGTCGACGAGCACCGCGGCCACCTCCACCGGATCGGTTCCGGGATCCGGTATCACCGCAACCCGGCTCAGATCCGCCCCCATCTCCGCGGCGGCCAGCAGCCCGATGTCCGGCTGGCCGACGATTGCCACGTTGCCGCCCGCCGCCGTCACCGCGGCCACCATGGCAAGCAGCAGCGACCGGGCGCCCGAGAGCACCGCCACCGTCCCGCGCGGCAGGGGCGCCGGCAGCGACTCCGCCAGCCACGGCGGCAACGCCAGCCGGGATTCCGATTCCGGCAGCAGGTCGTCGGCACAAGAGGCGTGGCCGGGTGCGGTCCCCGGCGCCTTCCCGGTGATCACGGCCATCCGCCGGCGCAACGATTCGAGCTGCTCAGCCCGGTTTTCCTGAGGGCGATCGGGGGCGAAAGCCGCAGTCATGACCGCCTCCTACCACCACTCCCGCACGACTATTTTCGAAAGTATGTTCGACTGATTGAGAGTAAACACCCGCCTTCCGACAACCGTCAAGAAACGGGAGGGGCGGCTTTATGCGATCGATACCGGTGGGGCGGATGGGTGTGATGTGGCGGCGCTTACCCGCCCACCGGTCACTCCCACTCGATCGTGCCGGGGGGTTTGCTGGTGATGTCCAGCACCACGCGGTTGACCTCGGCCACCTCGTTGGTGATGCGGGTCGAGATGCGCTCGAGCACCTCGTAGGGCACCCGGGTCCAGTCGGCGGTCATGGCGTCCTCGCTGGACACCGGCCGCAGCACGATCGGGTGCCCGTAGGTGCGGTTGTCGCCCTGCACGCCGACCGAGCGGACGTCGGCCAGCAGCACCACCGGGCACTGCCAGATCAGGTTGTCCAGGCCGGCGGCGGTGAGTTCCTCGCGCGCGATGGAGTCGGCGCGGCGCAGCGTCTCCAACCGCTTCGCGGTGACCTCGCCGACGATCCGGATGCCCAGACCGGGCCCCGGGAAGGGTTGGCGCGCAACGATTTCCTCCGGCAGGCCAAGCTCACGCCCGACCGCGCGCACCTCGTCCTTGAACAGCAGCCGCAGCGGCTCGACGAGCTTGAACTTCAGGTCGTCGGGCAATCCGCCGACGTTGTGGTGGCTCTTGATGTTGGCGGTCCCGCTCCCCCCGCCGGATTCCACCACGTCCGGATACAGCGTGCCCTGCACCAGGAAATCAACCTCAGACCCGGTGTCGCTCAAGATATCCCGCACCGCGCCCTCGAAGGCGCGAATGAACTGGCGACCGATGATCTTGCGCTTGCCCTCGGGGCTGGTCACTCCCGACAGCGCCTGCAGGAAGGTGTCGGCCGCGTCGACGGTGACCAGGTTGGCGCCGGTGGCGGCGACGAAATCGCGCTGCACCTGCGCGCGTTCGCCGGCGCGCAACAGCCCGTGGTCAACGAAGACGCACGTCAGCCGGTCACCGATGGCGCGTTGCACCAGTGCGGCGGCCACCGCCGAGTCCACGCCGCCGGAGAGTCCGCATATCGCGTGGCCGTCACCGATCTGTTCGCGCACCTGCTCCACCAGCGCGCTGGCGATGTTGGCCGGCGTCCACTCGGCGCCGAGCCCGGCGAAGTCGTGCAGGAAGCGACTGAGCACCTGCTGGCCGTGCGGGGTGTGCATGACCTCGGGGTGATATTGCACACCGGCCAGGCGGCGCGCCCGGTTCTCGAAGGCCGCCACCGCCGCGCCCGCGCTGCTGGCGACCACGTCGAATCCGTCCGGTGCGGCGGTGACCGCATCACCGTGGCTCATCCAGACAGGCTGGGAGTTCGGCAATCCCGAATGAAGTTCGCCGCCAACCACTTTCAGCTCGGTACGGCCGTACTCGCTGGTGCCGGTGTGGGCGACCGTCCCGCCCAGGGCCTGCGCCATGGCCTGGAATCCGTAGCAGATGCCGAACACGGGCACGCCGAGGTCGAACACCGCGGGATCGAGTTGCGGGGCGCCCGGCTCGTAAACGCTGGACGGCCCCCCGGAGAGCACCAGCGCCGCGGGCTGGCGGGCCTTGATCTCGTCGATCGAGGCGGTGTGCGGGATGACCTCGGAGAAGACCCGCGCCTCCCGGACGCGCCGGGCGATCAACTGCGCATACTGTGCGCCGAAATCGACGACCAACACGGGCCGCGGCGAGGGTGCTTCCACGGCAGCCAGCTTAGTGGCCGCGCCCTCACATCAGATGAGTCGGCTGGGTAATGCCGAAGCGGGTCCCGGCGTACCGCTTCAGGGCGGACGGGCTGAAGTACACGTGCTGACCGGCGGTGTGTAGATCCCGGAAGCAGCGTTGCAGCGGATGGCTCGCGTGCACCGCGCCCGCTCCGGTCAGGCCGAACGTCGCGTCGACCACTTGACGAGCCGCACGCATCGCCTGTTGGGCGGCCAGCTGGAAGCCGGCGCGCTGCTGCAGCGACGGCGGGTCACCGGCAAGGGCGGTTTCCCACAAGCCACCCGCCTCGTCGAGAACGAACGCCCGCGCCGACCTTAAACCGGCTTCGGCACGGGCGAACTCGACTTGGGCGGCGGGGTCCCCAGCGAGCGGCTCGAAGGTGCCGGCCCGCGTCTTGGTCGTCGCGAGGTCGGTGAATTCGTCGAGTGCGCGTCGCGCGATCCCGAGCGGAACGCCGACCAGGCCCACTCCCACCAGCGTGAAGAAGGGCAGTCTCCACAACGGCCCGTCCTGGCGCGCCGAGGCGAAGAACGGACTGATGGTGTGCTCTTCGGCAATGTGCAGATCCCGCGCGACCACGTCGTTGCTGCCGGTGGCGCGCAGCCCCAGGACGTCCCAGTTGTCGACGATCTCGGCGTCGGCGCGCGGAAAGAAACCGAGCCGCCAGTCCGGGCCCTGGTCGGCGATCATGCGCGGGGCCCGACCGTCCGCACCCTCGAAGACGAACATCCCGGCCAGCATCCATTCGGCGTGGCGACAACCGCTGGCAAAGGGCCACCGGCCGTCGACGCCGAACCGCCCGCGGCCATCCGGGACGGCACGCCCGGTGGGGGCGAAGACCGTGGCCGCCAAGAAGTCGGATTCCGAGCCGAAAAGCGCTGTGGCGACGGCGGGTTCGAGCCATGCGGTGAACGCGGGCGCGCCGGCACCGATGGCCGCGACCCAGCCCGTCGAACCGTCGGCACGCGCCAGTTCCTCGATCATGCGAATGAAGTCGATCGGGGGCAGTTCGAATCCGCCGAGCGAGCGCGGTTGAAGGGCACGGAAGATGCCGGCCTCGCGCAGCCGTTCGACCAGATCGAGCGGCAAGGTGCCGAGCGCCTCGGCGTCGTCGGCGCGCCGACTGATCTCGGGTGCCAAAGCCTGTGCTACGGCCGCCGGATGGTCGCCGGCCGACAGGGCGGCGGCGGGGCGTGTTGCGGATGTCATGCCACGCTCCCTTTCTTTTGATACAGTTGACTGTAATAGATATAGGAGCATGTATTCAAATCATGGCAGCTGTCAAGGATCAATCTCCGCGCCGCTACGACTCGACCCGTCGCCGCCAACAGGCCCAGCACAACCGCCATGCGGTGCTCGTGGCCGCCCGGCGGCGGTTTCTCGCCCAGGGCTATGCGGTGACGACCATCGCCGAGATCGCGCGGGACGCCGGCGTATCGGTCGAAACGGTGTACAAGGCGTTCACGACCAAGGCCGGCCTACTGAAGGCGCTTTTCGATGTGTCCGTGGCCGGCGACGACCAACCGATTCCGATGGTCGAGCGAGACGTCATCCAGAACGTGGCCAACGCGGCCGAGGCCGCCGACAAGCTGAGGCTCTACGCCAAGCACCTGGCCTCCAGCATGCCGCGCAGCGCACCGGTCCAGCTGCTCGCGCGCGACGGCGCCGCCTCGTCCCCGGACGCCGCGGAGGTGTGGAAGCAGATCAGGGGCGAGACCCTGACCGGCATGACGATGTTCGCCTCCGATCTCACCCGGACCGGACAGCTGCGGGTCAGCCCGAGAGAGGCGCGCGATGTTCTGTGGACGTACCACGCACCCGAGCTGTACGAGCTCCTCGTCCTCGAACGCGGCTGGTCGGCAACCCGCTACGGCAAGTTCATCGCCCAGGCGCTGACCGACGCCCTGCTCGACCGCCCGGGTTGAGGCCTACAGCGAGAAGGCCGCCCGCACCGCGTCGACGGATGCCGGGTCGCCCGTCACGGTGATTCGCCGCAGCGCCGCCGCGCGCTTGGCCTCGCTCGCGCCCAGGCGGGCGGTCACCAGATCCGCCGCACCGGCGGTGATCGTCACCGAAGGTTCACCGTGACCACCGGCTAGGCGGCCTTGGGTCACCGCGAAGTCGAATCGCCGGCCGTCGATCTCGGCCCGGCACGTCGCCTCCAACCCCGCCGCCTTGCCCGAGTCGAAGCCGAGCAGGATGCCGGCCAAAAACCCGTTGAGCGGTGACACCGCGCCGCCGCCAACCGGGTCCAACCGGTCCAGGCCGAACAACGCGACGCTTCTCAAGACGGGCAACGCCCGCTGCCAGCCCATGTCACTGAGGGTGTAGACGGTCCGGCCGATCGGGGCCGGCAGGTCGGCGCGGTCGACGACTCCCGCGTCCTGCAATTCTTTGAGCCGCTCGGCCAGCAGATTCGTTGCGATGCCGGGCAACTCGGCGCGCAGGTCCCCGTAGCGTCGGGGGCCGCCGACCAGCTCGCGCAGGATCAGCAGCGTCCAGCGCTCGCCCAACACGTCGAGCCCGAGGGCTATCGGGCAGTTCTGGTTGTAGGTCCTGCGGGTCGCCACCAGGCCAGACTACCAGCGGTAGACGTGATTTTCTATCAGTTACTTGATTTCTTTGTCTATTAGCTTTAGCGTCTTGTTCATGCGAACCGAACCCCTCCTACGGAACCGCCCCATCCCGGCGCTGGCCGTCATCTGCCTCGGGGTCTTCGTCATCAGCGTCGACGCCACCATCGTCAACGTCGCGCTGCCGACCCTGTCTCGCGAACTTGGCGCCGACACCGCCCAGCTGCAATGGATCGTCGACGCCTACACCCTGGTGATGTCCGGACTGCTGCTCTCCGCGGGCAGCCTCAGTGACCGCTTCGGCCGACGGGGTTGGCTGAACTCCGGGCTGGCGCTGTTCGCCGTAACCTCCGCCGTTGCGGCGCATACCGATTCGGCTACCCAGTTGATAGCGGCGCGCGCCGCCATGGGGATGGGAGCGGCGGTGATCTTCCCGACCACCCTGGGCCTGATCACCAACATCTTCACGGATGCGGCGGCTCGGGCCAAGGCGATCGGCCTGTGGGCGGCGATGGTCGGCGTCGGGGTGGCCGTGGGGCCGATCAGCGGCGGCTGGCTGCTCGAACACTTCTGGTGGGGCTCGATCTTCATGGTCAACATCCCGATCGCGGCGCTGGCCATCGCCGGCGGCATCCTGTTCGTGCCGACCTCGCGCGACCCGGCCGCACCGCGCGTCGACGTCGGTGGCCTGCTCTTGTCGGCGGCCGGGATCACCGCGTTGGTCTATACGGTCATCGAGGCGCCCACCTGGGGATGGACCAACGGCCGGACCGCGATCGGGTTCGCCTCGGCCGCAGCGGTTCTGGCCGGGTTCGCGCTGTGGGAGTGGCGCAGCGACCACCCCATGCTGGACGTGTCGGTGTTCGTCGACCGCCGGTTCTCCGGCGGTAGCCTGGCCGTGACCGCCGGCTTCCTCACGTTGTTCGGCTTCATCTTCGTCATCACCCAGTACTTCCAATTCATCAAGGACTACACCGCATTTCAGAGCGGGGTGCGGCTGCTACCGGTCGCCGCCTCCATCGCGCTGGCCAGCATCGCGGGACCCCGGCTGGTGGAACGGGCGGGCACCACCGCCGTCGTCGCCACCGGCCTCACCGTCTTCGCGACCGGGCTGGCGTGGGCGTCCACCGCCGACGCCGCCACGCCGTACACCCAGATCGCCATGCAGATGCTGCTGCTCGGCAGCGGCCTCGGCCTGACCGTTTCGCCGGCCACCGAGGCGATCATGGGGTCGTTGTCCGCCGACAAGGCCGGGGTGGGCTCGGCCGTGAACGACACCACGCGCGAACTCGGGGGCACGCTCGGCGTCGCCATCGCCGGCAGCATCTTCGCGTCGGTGTACTCGGGACATCTCGGGACGGAGGCGCTGACCGGGCTGCCCGCGGACGCCATGCGCCACTCAATGGCACTCGCGCACAGGGTGATCGAGCAGTTGCCGGCGCAGCGGGCCGGTGGCGTCCGCGCCGCGGTCGACCGCGCGTTCCTGGACGGCCTGCAGGTGAGCTCGCTGGTCTGCGCGGGCATCGCGCTCGGCGCCGCGATCGTCGTGGGCTGGTTATTGCCGGCACGTCAAACCGAAAGGACAATCCCATGAACGCGAGCACATATGTCCTCGGCCACGCCGACGTGGAGGTGCGGCGGCTCATCCTGCAGGGCCGGCTGTACAACGACCACACCGAGCATGCGCTGCGGCTCGCAGGACTGCGCCCCGGCATGCGGGTGCTCGACATCGGTTGCGGGCCCGGCGACGTGTCGTTTGTCGCGGCTCGGCTGGTGGGTCCGACGGGAAGTGTCCTCGGCGTGGACGCCGCACCCGCGATGGTCGAGCTCGCACGCAACCGCGCCGCCGAACAGGGTCTGCGCACAGTGCAATTCACGCAGACCGCCGTCGATGCGATCGTGCTGGACGAACCGGTGGACGCGGTCATCGGCCGGCTGATCCTGATGCACCTGCCCGACCCGGCCGGCACACTGCGGCGGCTGGGCTCCTTCGTGCGCCCCGGCGGCGTTGTCGCCTTCTCCGAGAACGACATCACCGCGACGCGCAGCATCCCGGACCTGCCGCTGTTCGGACAGGTCACGGCGGGCATCGTCCGCGCCTTCGAGGCGATGGGCCTGTCCGCGCGGTTCGGCACCACGCTGCACACCGTCTTCGCCGAGGCCGGCTTGGGCGCCCCGCGCCTGACCCAGGGGACGCCCATCGGAACCGCCGCCGACGCCGACATCCTGGCCTACGCCGCCGAAGTCTGGCGGTTGGTCTCCCCGATCGCGGAGCAGGGCGGCTTCGCCATCGACGAGCTCGCCGACGTCGAGGACTTTGTGCCGCTATTTCGCCGGGAGGTGCTCGCGGCCGGCGCGCTGGTCATGATGCCCCCGCTCATCACGGCCTGGACGGAGGTCCACAGATGAACGAGACAGTCCAGAGCCAGTACTCGACCGGCCTGTCCCGACCCAACATCGAGCGCGCGCTGATGTCCGCCGGCAAAGACCTCGACCGGCTCGAACCCGCCGACCTGGGCATGCTGGAGGACTTTCACACGATGGGCCGCTTCGCCACCACTCAACTGGTGGATCTCGCGAGCATCACCAGCCAAAGTCGGGTGCTCGACGCGGGCAGCGGGATCGGCGGCACCGCCCGCTACGTAGCCGATCGGTGCGGTTGCACGGTGGCGGCCGTGGATCTCACCGACGAGTACTGCGAAACGAGCCGTTGGCTCAATCGCCTGGTCGGTCTCGACGACCGGATATCCGTCCGGCAGGCGGACGTCACCGACCTTCTCTTTGCCGACGGCAGTTTTGACGTCGTCATCAGCCAGCACGTTCAGATGAACGTCGCCGACAAGGCGAGCCTCTACTCCGAAGCGCACCGGGTACTGGCAACCGGGGGCCGGATTATTCTGTGGGACATCACGATTGGAAACCACGGCAAGCTGGAGTATCCGCTGCCGTGGGCCGATGAACCCGACCGCAGCCACCTGGTCACCCCCGACGAGTTACGCGCCGTCGTCGAGTCCGCCGGGTTCGCCGTCGAGCACTGGAACGACCTGACCGGGCAGGCGACCGAGTTCATGAACGCGCTGCTAGCCCAGCCCCCGACCCCGCTGGGTTTGCACGCCTTCGTCGACGACTTCGAGCTGAAGGTCGGCAATCTGACCCGCGCGCTGGCCGACGGACGGCTTCGGACCATCCAAGCAGTGTGTAGAAGGTGAAGGCCCTGGGCGCGGGCCGCTTCTCGGCCCTCGAGCGCCCAAAGGAAATGGTCCGGGTCATCCGGGAAAGCCGTCGGCGTAGGTAACGAGCACCAGCGCCTGGTGGGCCGAGGTAGCGCTCGGATTGCTCCGCATGGTGGAGTGGGTATCGCTTAGCTAGTCCTCCCAAGGCCAGGAAGCGAGGTCCACCCGTGCTCGGTCTGCCCGAAAAGGTGCATGCCTGTCTGTTCGACCTCGACGGTGTGCTCACCGATACCGCGAGCGTGCACACCAAGGCCTGGAAGGCCATGTTCGACGACTACCTGTCCGAACGGGCCGAACGCACCGGCGAAGAATTCGTGCCGTTCGATGCGGCCGACGACTACCGGAAATACGTGGACGGCAAGAAGCGTGAGGACGGGGTCCGGTCCTTCTTGGAGAGCCGCGGTATCGAGCTGCCCGACGGCAGCCCCGACGACGCGGGAGACGCCGAGACGGTGTACGGCCTTGGCAACCGCAAGAACGACATGTTCCAACGGGTGCTGCGCGAGGACGGCGTCGAGGTCTTCGAGGGCTCGCGGCGATATCTGGAGGCGGTCTCGGCGGCCGGCCTGGGAATTGCCGTGGTGTCTTCGAGCGCCAACACCCGTGACGTCCTCGAGATCACCGGCCTGGACCAGTTCATCCAGAAGCGGGTGGACGGCGTCACGCTGCGCGACGAGCACATCGCCGGTAAGCCGGCGCCAGACTCCTATCTGCGTGGGGCGGAGTTGCTCGGCGTCGAGGCCGGGGCCGCGGCCGTGTTCGAGGACGCGATTTCGGGTGTGCAGGCCGGCCATGCCGGTAACTTCGGCTACGTGGTGGGAGTCGACCGAGTGGGCCAGGCCGACGATCTACGACGCAACGGCGCCGATGTGGTGGTCACCGACCTCGCCGAGCTGCTGCAGTCATGATCGACGACGAAGCATTTCCCGTTGATCCATGGCACGTCTGCGAAACGAAGCTCGACCTGAACCTGCTGGCCCAGTCCGAATCCCTGTTCACCCTGTCCAACGGGCACATCGGGCTGCGCGGCAACCTCGACGAGGGTGAACCCTACGGGCTGCCCGGCACCTACCTGAACTCCTTCTACGAAATCCGGCCGCTGCCCTACGCCGAGGCCGGCTACGGCTATCCGGAGGCCGGCCAGACCATCGTCGACGTCACCAACGGCAAGATCATCCGACTGCTGGTCGAGGACGAGCCGTTCGACGTCCGCTATGGCGAATTGCTTTCGCACGAGCGGGTTCTCGATATGCGCGCCGGGACGATGACCCGGGGCGCGCATTGGCGCTCCCCCGCGGGCAAGGAGATCAAGCTGGTGTCCACCCGGCTGGTGTCGCTGGCCCAGCGCGGCGTCGCCGCCGTCGAATACGTCGTGGAAGCGGTCGGCGATTTCGTTCGCGTGACGGTGCAGTCCGAACTGGTCACCAACGAGGACCAACCCCAGACCTCGGGTGACCCGCGGGTGTCGGCCATTCTGGAGAACCCCCTGGTGGCCGTCGATCACGAAAACACCGAGACCGGGGCGCTTCTCATGCACCGCACCCGCAGCAGCGCCCTGATGATGTCGGCCGCGATGGACCATGAGATCGACGTTCCCGGCCGCGTCGAGTTCAGCACCGACGCGCGCGACGATCTGGCGCGGACCACCGTGATCTGTGGGCTGCGCGCCGGGCAGAAGCTGCGCATCGTCA
Organism: Mycobacterium sp. 852002-51613_SCH5001154; assembly: GCF_001667425.1. Classification (NCBI taxonomy): domain Bacteria; kingdom Bacillati; phylum Actinomycetota; class Actinomycetes; order Mycobacteriales; family Mycobacteriaceae; genus Mycobacterium; species Mycobacterium sp. 852002-51613_SCH5001154. The sequence goes on from NZ_LZII01000052.1 coordinate 81,074, forward strand.
AGTACCTGGCGTATGGCTGGTCGAGCATGCGCTCGCGCCCGGCCCTGCGCGACCAGGCCGCCGCCGCCATCCACAGCGCCCGCTACACCGGGTGGCAGGGGCTGCTGGATTCGCAGCGGGCCTACCTGGACGACTTTTGGGACAGCGCGGACGTCGAGGTCGAGGGCGACCCGGAATCCCAGCAAGCGGTGCGGTTCGGGCTTTTCCATCTGCTGCAGGCCAGCGTGCGCGCCGAGCGCCGCGCGATTCCGGCCAAGGGGCTCACCGGAACCGGCTACGACGGCCACGCCTTCTGGGACACCGAAAGTTACGTGCTGCCGGTGCTCACCTACACCGCACCGCGCGCGGTGGCCGACGCCCTGCGGTGGCGGGCGTCGACCCTGGACCTCGCCAAGGAGCGGGCATCCGAGCTGGGCCTGCAGGGCGCCGCTTTCCCCTGGCGGACCATTCGCGGGCAGGAGTGCTCGGCCTACTGGCCGGCCGGCACGGCGGCCTGGCACATCAACGCCGACATCGCCATGGCCTTCGAGCGGTACCGCATCGTCACCGGCGACGAGGAACTGGAGAAGAATTGCGGCCTCGGCGTGCTCGTCGAGACCGCCCGGCTCTGGCTCTCCCTCGGCCACCACGACCGGCACGGCGTCTGGCACCTCGATGGCGTCACCGGCCCCGACGAATACACCGCGATCGTGCGCGACAACGTCTTCACCAACCTGATGGCCGCGCACAACCTGCGCACCGCTGCGGAGGCCTGCCTCCGCCACCCCGAGGCGGCGGAGGCGATGGGCGTCACCACCGAGGAGACGGCTTCCTGGCGCGACGCCGCCGATGCCGCGAACATTCCCTACGACGCCGGCCTGGGGGTGCACCAGCAGTGCGAGGGGTTCACCACCCTGGCGGAGTGGGACTTCCAGGAGAACCACGCCTATCCGTTGCTGCTGCACGACCCGTACGTGCGGCTCTATCCGGCGCAGGTGATCAAGCAGGCCGACCTGGTGCTGGCGATGCAGTGGCGGAGCCACTTCTTCACGCCGGAAGAAAAGGCGCGCAACGTCGATTACTACGAGCGACGCATGGTGCGCGACTCGTCGCTGTCCGCCTGCACCCAGGCGGTGCTGTGCGCCGAGGTCGGGCACCTGGAATTGGCGCACGACTACGCCTACGAGGCCGGGCTGATCGACCTGCGCGACCTGCACCACAACACCCGCGACGGCTTGCACATGGCGTCGCTTGCCGGCGCCTGGACGGCGCTGGTTGGCGGCTTCGGCGGCTTGCGCGACGACGAGGGCATTCTGTCGCTGAATCCCGCTCTGCCCGACGGTATTTCGCGACTAAGGTTCAGACTGCGGTGGCGCGATTTCCGGCTCACCGTCGACGTGAACCATTCAGACGTCACCTACACGGTGCGCGACGGGCCCGGCGGCCAACTCACCATCCGGCATGCGGGCGAGGAGATCACCCTGAGCACCGATGCGCCGAAAACCGTTGCGGTGCACGCCCGCAAGCCGCTGATGCCGCCACCGCAGCAGCCTCCAGGCCGCGAGCCACTGCACCGGCGGGCGCTGGCGCGGAACAAGTGAGCGTCAGCCGGATTTGAGGATCCGCCCCACCTCTGCGCCCACCGCCTGCCGTATCTCGTCGTCCGCCAGCTCGTCGATCCCGGTCGCCGAGCGCAGGATCGGCGCAAACAGCCGCCAACCGAATTGCAGCGCAAGGGCATTGGCGACGGCCAGGCGCGCTTCGACCTCGTTGTCGTGAAGGGGCCGCACCCAGCCGAGTAGCGTCGCGATGTTGGGAAAGCGCTTCTGCAGCTGCCCCGCCGGATACCCGTCGAGCACAGTGCGGGCCATGACCCGCATCTGCCGGTCGAGTGCCCGGTCCAGGACGTCGGCCGGCGCCTCCTCAGTGAGCAGGGCGCTCAAGTTGGCGCCCAGGTGATCGAGCACGGCGCCGACCAGATTCTCCTTGGTGCCGAAGTGGCGAAACACCAGCCCGTGGTTGACGTTGGATCGCGCGGCGATGTCGCGGATCGACGTCGCGGCCGGACCCCGTTCGGCGAACAGGTCGGTGGCGGCCTCCAGGATCGCCGCGGCGACCTCGGCCCGCCCGGTGGGCATGTTCGCGCGGCCACTTGCGGAACGTGTAGTCATGTGACTACAGTACTCGATGTAGTCAGTTGACTACACCCCTTTTCACACGAGGATTGATGAAAATGATCGGTCAGATAACCGTCACCAAGCTGGGTAGCCGCATCGGCGCGCGGGTCGACGGGGTGCGCCTCGGGGGCGACCTCGACCCGGACGCGATCGAGAAGATCCGCCAGGCGCTGCTGGCCCACAAGGTGATCTTCTTTCGCCACCAGCACCACCTCGATGACCAGGAGCAACTCGCGTTCGCCGCACAGCTGGGCACGCCCGTCGGCCATCCGGCCGCCGAGGTGCTCGCAGCCAAGAACGCGCCGGTCATCACGCCGATCAACTCCGAATACGGCAAGGCGACCCGCTGGCACACCGACGTCACGTTCGTGGCGAACTACCCGGCCGCGTCGATCCTGCGGGCGGTCACCCTGCCCCGGTATGGCGGCTCGACGCTGTGGGCCAACACCGCCGCCGCGTACGAGTACCTGCCGGAACCGCTCGCCTGGCTCGTCGACGATCTGTGGGCGGTGCACACCAACCGGTACGACTACATCACCCCTGAAGCAATGACCGACGCGCAGCGCGCGTTCCGGCAGGCCTTCGAGAAGCCGGATTTCCGCACCGAGCATCCCGTCGTGCGGGTGCACCCGGAGACCGGTGAACGCACGCTGCTACTGGGGGATTTCGTGCGCGGGTTCGTTGGCCTGGACAATTACGAATCGACGGTGCTCTTCGATTTGCTGCAACGGCGAATCACCGTCCCCGAGAACACCATTCGTTGGAACTGGGCGCCGGGTGACGTGGCAATCTGGGACAATCGGGCCACCCAGCACCGCGCCATCGACGACTACGACGACCAGCCTCGGCTGATGCACCGCGTCACCCTGATGGGCGACGTGCCCTTCAACGTGCACCGGCAACGCAGCCGGGTGGTCAGCGGCGCCCCGCTCGAGGCGATCGCGAGCTAGGCGCAGCCGAGCGCTGCGGGTCGCCGACCGACCAACCAGCGAGGCGATCGCGAGCTAGCCGGCCGAGGGCACCGGGGTGATCGGCAACCAGCGCAGCGCACCCGGCGCGGTGGCCGGCACCACCGGATGCCCCGGGGCGATCGGGTCCAGCCGGCGGTAAGCCTCGCCCTGCGCCGGGCGCTGATCGTTCTCGCCCTTGTTCGGCCACAGCGAGGCGGCCCGTTCGGCCTGTGCGGTGATGGACAGCGACGGGTTGACGCCCAGGTTCGCCGAGATCGCGGCGCCGTCCACCACGAACATCGTGGGATAGCCGTAAACCCGGTGATACGGGTCGATCACGCCGTGTTCGGCGCTGTCGCCGATCGCCGCGCCGCCGAGGAAGTGGGCGGTCAGCGGGATGTTGAACAACTCACCCCAGGTGCCGCCGGCCACGCCGTCGACCTTTTCGGCGATGCGCCGGGTGACCTTGTTCCCGACGGGGTTCCAGGCCGGGTTGGGATCTCCGTGCCCCTGCTTGCTGGTGTACCAGCGGATGCCCAACTTCCCGCGTTTCGTGTAGGTGGTGATCGAGTTGTCCAGGTGCTGCATGACCAGGGCGATCAGTGTGCGCTCGCTCCACTGGCGGACGTTGAGCATCCGCATCATGCGACGCGGATCCTCGCGGGCCTGGTCCAGCAGCTGCTTCCAGCGCGGCACGTCGGTGCCCTCCGGACCGGTGCCGTCGGTCATCAGTGTCTGCAGGAGCCCCATCGCGTTGGACCCCTTGCCGTAGCGGCAGGGTTCGACGTGGGTGTCGGCGGTGGGGTGGATCGACGACGTGATGGCCACCCCATGGGTCAGATCCAGTTTGGGGTCGACCTCGAGCTTCCCGGCCCCGACGATGGACTCGGAGTTGGTGCGGGTCAGCACGCCGAGCCGCTCGGAGAGGCGCGGCAGCTTCCCCTTGTCGCGCATCTTGAACAGCAGATGCTGGGTTCCCCAGGTGCCCGCGGCCAGGATCAGGTGCGTCGCGGTGTAGGTGCGCCGGTCCCTGCGCAGCAGGCTGCCCGTGCGCACCGTGCGGACCTCCCAAACCCCGTCGGAGCGCTGCTGGAAGCCCTTGACCGTCGTCATCGGAATGACTTGCGCCCCAGCCGATTCGGCGAGGCCGAGGTAGTTCTTCAGCAGCGTGTTTTTGGCGCCGTAGCGACAGCCCGTCATGCAGCAGCCGCATTCCAGGCAGCCGGTGCGCTCGGGTCCCGCGCCGCCGAAATACGGGTCCGGCACGGTCTTGCCGGGGGTCTTGGCGCCGTCGGGGCCGAAGAACACACCGACCGGGGTGGGCACGAAGGTATCGCCGCAGCCCATCTCGTCGGCGACTTCCTTGAGGACGCGGTCGGCGTCGGTGAAGGTCGGGTTCGTCACCACCCCGAGCATCCGTTTCGCCTGCTCGTAATGCGGCATCAACTCGTCGCGCCAGTCGGTGATGTGCGACCACTGCCGGTCTTTGAAGAACGGCTCCGGCGGCACGTAGAGCGTGTTGGCGTAGTTCAGCGAGCCCCCGCCCACCCCGGCGCCGGCCAGGATCAGCACGTTCTTCAGCGGGTGGATCCGCTGAATGCCATAGCAACCCAGCCCGGGCGCCCACAAGAACTTGCGCAGGTCCCAGGAGGTCTCGGCGAAGTCCTCGTCGGCGAAGCGCCGCCCGGCCTCCAATACGCCGACGCGATAGCCCTTTTCGGTCAGCCGCAGCGCGCTGACGCTGCCTCCGAAACCCGAACCGATAATCAGAACGTCGTAATCCGGCCTCATCGCACCAGTATGGCCTTACTCACGGGTAACGAGCCAGTGGCCCCGGGGTGCCGTCAGCTCCCGACGGTCAGCCCGACCTTCTGGAACTCCTTGAGATCGCAATAGCCGGCCTTGGCCATCGACCGGCGCAGGCCGCCGACCAGATTCAGGGACCCGAACGGGTCGTCGGAAGGCCCGTTGAGCACCCGCTCCAGCGGCGGGCGCTCGCCCAGCGCGATCTGCAGCAATGCCCCGCGGGGCAACGAGGGGTGCGCGGCCGCGGCCGGCCAGAACCAGCCCTCGCCGAGCGCTTCGGCGGATTCGGCGAGCGGGGTGCCGAGCACCACCGCGTCGGCGCCACAGGCGATCGCCTTGGCCAGCTCGCCGGAGGTGTGGATGTCGCCGTCGGCCAGCACGTGCACGTAACGGCCGCCGGTCTCGTCGAGGTATTCGCGCCGCGCGGCGGCGGCGTCGGCGATGGCGGTGGCCATCGGCACGCTGATGCCCAACACCTCGTCGCTGGTCGTCACGCCCCGGGTAGAGCCGTAGCCGACGATCACGCCGGCGGCGCCGGTGCGCATCAGGTGCAGCGCGGTGCGGTGGTCGAGCACCCCGCCGGCCACCACCGGGACGTCGAGTTCGGCGATGAAGGTCTTGAGGTTCAGCGGTTCCCCGTCGCTGGCCACCCGCTCGGCGGACACGATGGTGCCCTGGATGACCAGCAGGTCGATGCCGGCCTGCAGCAGCACCGGGGTCAGGGCCTGGGCGTTCTGTGGGCTGACCCGCACGGCCGTGGTGACCCCGGCCTCCCGGATGCGCGCCACCGCGGCTCCCAGCAGGTCGGGGTTCAGCGGGGCGGCGTGCAATTCCTGCAGCAACCGGATCGACGCCGACGGTTCGGGCTCCTTGGTGGCGGCCTCGACGAGCTCGGCGATCTTGCCCTGCACGTCGGCGTGCCTGCCGATCAGGCCTTCGCCGTTGAGCACCCCCAGCCCGCCGAGGCGGCCGAGCTCGATCGCGAACTCGGGCGACACCAGTGCGTCGGTCGGATGGGCCACCACCGGGATCTCGAAGCGGTAGGCGTCCAGCTGCCAGGTGGTCGACACGTCCTGCGACGACCGGGTGCGCCGCGACGGCACGATGCTGACTTCGCTCAGTTCATAGGTGCGACGGGCGTTGCGGCCCATCCCGATTTCGACCATCCCGGCCTCAGCGCGCAAAGTAGTTGGGCGCTTCGACGGTCATGGCGACGTCGTGCGGATGGCTTTCGCGCAGCCCGGCCGAAGTGATCCGGACGAACTGCGCCTGCTGCAGCGCCTCGATGGTGGGCGATCCGGTGTAGCCCATCGCGGCGCGCAGACCGCCGGTCAGCTGGTGGATCACCGACGACAGCGGTCCGCGGAACGGCACTCGGCCCTCGATTCCCTCGGGGACCAGCTTGTCCTCGCTCAACGCGTCGTCGGCGAAGTAGCGGTCCTTGGAGTACGACTTCGCGCCTCCCCGGCCCTGCATGGCGCCCAGCGACCCCATGCCGCGGTAGCTCTTGAACTGCTTCCCGTTGACGAAGATCAGCTCGCCGGGGGCCTCGGCGGTGCCGGCCAGCAGCGAGCCCAGCATGGCCGTCGAGGCGCCCGCGGCCAGGGCCTTGGCGATGTCGCCGGAATACTGCAGTCCGCCGTCCGCGATCACCGGCACGCCCACCGGTCCGCAGACCGCGACGGCCTCCAGGATCGCCGTGATTTGTGGCGCGCCGACCCCGGCCACCACCCGGGTGGTGCAGATCGAGCCCGGTCCAACGCCGACCTTGACCGCGTCGGCTCCGGCGTCGACCAGCGCCAGGGCCGCGGACCGGGTGGCGACGTTCCCGCCGATCACCTCGACCTTGTCGCCCACCTCGGCCTTCAGCTTGCCGACCATGTCGAGCACCAGCCGGTTGTGCGCGTGCGCGGTGTCGACGATCAGAACGTCGGCCCCGGCGTCGACCAGCATCATCGCGCGCACCCACGCGTCGCCGCCGACGCCCACGGCGGCGCCCACCAGCAGCCGGCCGTCGCTGTCCTTGGTGGCCAGCGGGTGCTGTTCGGTCTTGACGAAGTCCTTGACGGTGATCAGCCCGGTGAGCCGGCCGTGGCCGTCGACGACGGGCAGCTTCTCGATCTTGTTGCGGCGCAACAGGCCCAGCGCCGCATCGGCGCTGACGCCCTCCTGGGCGGTGATCAGCGGGGCCTTGGTCATCACCTCGGCGACCTTGCGGGTCTGGTCCACCTCGAACCGCATGTCGCGGTTGGTGATGATGCCGACCAGCGCGCCGACGTCGTCGACCACCGGCAGGCCCGAGATCCGGAACCGGGCGCACAACGCGTCCACCTGCGCCAGGGTGTTGTCCGGGCGGCAGGTGACCGGGTCGGTGACCATGCCGGCCTCCGAGCGCTTGACCATCTCGACCTGGCCGGCCTGCTCGGCGACGGGCAGGTTGCGGTGCAGCACACCCATGCCGCCGGCCCGGGCCATGGCGATGGCCATCCGCGACTCGGTGACCGTGTCCATCGCCGAACTGACGAGCGGCACTTTGAGCCTGATCTTCTTGGTGAGCTGGCTGGACGTGTCCGCCGTGGCGGGAACCACATCGGAAGCGGCGGGCAGCAGCAGGACGTCGTCGAACGTGAGGCCGAGCATCGCGATCTTGTGCGGGTTGTCACCCCCGGTCGGCACGGGGTCGTCGATCAGTCCTCCAATATGGGGGTCACGCACGTAGGGGCTGCCGACGAGGTCGGAGCTGTCTTCCAGGTGGGACATGCCACGGGTCATCGGTGGGGCCCTCCATACGATGCGGCGCGAGACTCCCATCCTATCGGCTCGCCCGTCGCCCCGACCCGCTTGTCGGGGCGCGCCGCGAACGGCAAAGGGCCCGGAAACGACGGGCGGCCTGGCTGCTGGCGTTATCCCGGCCCGGAAACGACGGGCGGCCTGGCTGCTGGCGTTATCCCGGCCCGGCTGCGTAGGCTAGTGTGCGTGCGCGATCACCTCCCACCGGGTTTGCCGCCCGACCCCTTCGCCGACGACCCCTGCGATCCGTCGGCTGCGCTGGAAGCCGTAGAGCCGGGGCAACCCCTGGACGCCCAAGAGCGGATGGCGGTCGAGGCGGACCTTGCCGACCTGGCGGTTTACGAGGCACTGTTGGCGCACAAGGGCATTCGCGGGCTGGTGGTGTGCTGCGACGAATGTCAGCAGGATCACTACCACGACTGGGACATGCTGCGCGCGAACCTGTTGCAGCTGCTGATCGACGGCACCGTCCGCCCGCACGAGCCTGCCTACGACCCCGAGCCGGACGCCTACGTCACGTGGGATTACTGCCGGGGATATGCCGACGCCTCACTCAACGAGGCCACCTCGGACGCCGACGGATACCGGCGCTAGACCGCTAGGGGTTGTTCGGGGCCACCGTCGGCGGCGTCGAAGTCTGCCCGTGGTGCCGGTGCTTGCTCCACGATTGACTCGGCGATGGCGTTGCCGACGGACTTGGCGAAGCTTCCGAGGGCGTGGTGGCCGCGGTCGGCGCGGCGGTGGTCGGAGTCGACCATGCCGACGGCGTGTTCGCCGGGGGCGGCAGCGTCGCATTCGGGTTGCGCGATTGAACCCTGAGATTCAACAGCTTCAGCTGGTTCGTCAGCTCCTGTTTGCTGGCCGGGTCGTCGATCGACTGGACCAGGCTGCTCACCTCGGTGAGCTGGTTCTGGGCCTGGTCCCATTGACCCCGGTCGATCGATTCCTGCACCTTGGCCAGGTCGGCTCTGGCCGACAGCATGACCTGATTCTTCTCGTTGACGCGCGGCTGGTCGAAGAACATCGCGTGCAGCCCGTGCAGCGGGGTCCCGGGACGCGCCTCGACCACCATCGCGCCGAAGCCGCTCATCACCAACAGCGCCGCGGCGACCGATCCGATCGTCGCCAGCCCGCGCCGGCCGCTGCGACGGTCGGCCAGGCCGGTGCGCAGGGCGGCGACGGCTTCCTCGGCCGAGACCAGCGCACTCGCCGGTGGCCACCGCAGGTTGTCGCGCCAGTCCTCCAGCAGCGTGGCCATCGCGTCCATGTCGGGGTCACCGACGTGCACCGGCCGCCGCTCGGCGAGCGCGTCGAGAAGCAGGTCGCTTTGGGCGAATTCGTCCAGGGATTCAGGCACAGTCACCTGCCGCGATCATTTCGGACTTCAGCCGGGACAGCGCACGGTGCTGGGCCACCCGGACCGCTCCCGTGGTGCTGCCGACGGCGGATGCGGTCTCCTCGGCGGACAAGCCGACGACGACACGCAGGATCAGGATCTCGCGCTGCTTGGCGGGCAGGATTTCGAGCAGTTCGCTCATCCGGCTGACCGAGTCGGCTTCGATGGCCCGCTGTTCGGGGCCCGCGTCGGACGACCAACGCTCGGGGATGACCTCGGTCGGATAGGAGAGATCACGGCCGGCGGCCCGATGGGCGTCCGCGACCTTGTGCGCCGCGATGCCGTACAGGAAGGCGAGAAAGGGACGCCCTCGGTCCCGGTAGCGCGGCAGCGCCGTGATAGTCGCCAAGCACACCTCCTGTGCCACGTCATCCGCTGACAGCCCACCCCGCTCGACTGTCCCGACTCGCGCGCGGCAATATCGCACGACAATCGGACGGATCGTCTCCAGCACCTCCCGTAGTGCGTTACTGTCCCCCGCCACGGCCTTGGCCACGACAGCGTCGAGACGATCCCCTTGAATTGTCATCGACGGCGGTATCTCCAACGTTACGAACCGGACACATCGCGGGCTAACCGGGCTAACTAACGAATTGACAATAACGGCCCGGAGGCCATTTCAAGCGGAACGCCACGTCGCACCGGCGCGCCGCACTTGGCCTGCGGAGACATCGCGAATTTCGCGTAGCTTTTGTGTCGAAACGGTGACGCTGCCGAGATCAATCAGCAAGCACGCCAACGCCCACCGAAGCGGGACCAGTCCGAGCCGGCCGGTGGCGTCCAGCGCCGCCTCCGCCACCGCCCGCGCGCGCTCGACGGCCCCGGCGCTGCACAGGGCGGCCGCCAGCACCACCTCGCTCTTGACCGCGTGCCGCGCCGACGGGACGGCCATGGCGCCCGCCAGCTCCACCGCTTCGTTCGCATGGCGGACGGCGGTTTCGCCGTCGCCACGGGCCATCGCCAATTCGGCGGCCACCCACCCTCGGCGCACCGGCTGCCGCTCGGGCACCGGCCCCGCACCCAGCTCGGAGTCCGCGCGGGCCAACAACGTCGCCGCCGCTGCGAAGCGGCCGACACCCAGCGCGTCGGCCGCCAGCCCGATCAAGGCGTCGGCACGCGACTCGCGGTCCACACCGGCCAGCGCGAGGGCGCGCCCGTCCCACCCCCGCGCCAGCGTGTGCCAACCGAGTTGGCGCAGAAAGGATCCCTGCGTGCTGTGAGCCAGGGACGCCCACCGACCGGCGGGGGCGTCGCGCCGCAGCGCGGCCAGATCGCGGTAGGCGCTGCCGTAGCGGCCCTGCCCGCCCGCTGCGACGGCGCGCAGCCACAAGTCCTCCGGCGTGACCGCCGTCGGCAGCGGCCAGCTACCGGCCCGGTCGCCGAAAGCGGCGGCAGCCAACTCCGCGCCAATCACAGAAGTGTGACGAGTTTCAATCACGGCGATGGTAGTAAACAGTTTGTGCTGTTCGCGTTACCGAACTGTTAATCACAATAGATCCTGTACTAATCCCGGTCGCCCCTCCCCCGGCCCCTGAGCTGGGAAATCTCGATTCGGTCAAGTGCCTGGTAGCACGGTGCGTGTTTCGCCATTGGGCGGCAGATGAACGCGACGTTAATTCTTTTATAACCATTACATACTTTGTCGGGCTAAGTGGCTATTGACGCAAATTCACCGCCCGCCCTAACGTACGCATCACGGGTAGTCATCGGTGACGCCGCTTCAATTCAGTGCACCATCGCTTCGTCGAACCTGACCTTACTGGGCGTGCCGTGCAGAGAGGGAGACACCAATGCCACAGCCGGAGCAGCTACCCGGACCCAACGCCGACATCTGGAACTGGCAATTGCAGGGCTTGTGCCGCGGCGTTGACTCGTCGATGTTCTTTCACCCCGACGGTGAGCGCGGCCGCGCCCGCATGCAGCGCGAGCAACGCGCCAAGGAAATGTGCCGGCAGTGCCCGGTAATTCAGGAGTGCCGTTCCCACGCGCTCGAAGTCGGTGAGCCCTATGGGGTTTGGGGCGGCTTGTCCGAATCGGAGCGCGACATGTTGCTGAAGGGCGACATCGGCCGTAACCGCGGCATCCGCCGCTCGGCCTAGCGGTTCATCGATCGTCCGCAAGGGCGGCACTTTTTTCGCACGACGCGGTTGAACGATTCGCCGTCTCGGTCCGTGTATCCGTCATGGGCTCGGCCGCGGCCGGCTGAATCCAGTTTCGGGCGTTCCGTCGTGCAGAGGAGCCCGCGTCGGTTCGCTCACGCGCACAGGAGGTGCCGTGAAGCAACGACCACTTGCAGTAGTGACCACCCTGGGAAGGCAGGAATGGCTGGACCGGCCGAGCTACCGCCTCGAGCACGGCCTGACATTCCTCTTCGCGGCCATGGGCCGATATCGGGACCGGGTCAGCAATGCGCTGCACGGCACCTGGCTCGGCCATCCGCTGCATCCCGCGTTGACGTCGGTGCCGACGGGAGCGGTCACGACGACGGTCGCGATGGATGCGGCGTCCATGCTCTCGGGAAGCGGCGCGCAATGGCGCGACGCGTCGAGGTTCGCGTTGGGTGTCGGACTCGCCGGGAGCGTCGGCGCGGCCGCTACCGGTCTAACGGACTGGCAACACACACATGAGGAATCGCGACGGGTCGGCGTTGTCCATGGCTTGCTGAACGGGGTCGCGACGAGCCTGTACGTGTTGTCGTGGCGGGACCGCCGCAACGGTCGGCAGCGGCGCGGGATGGCCTGCAGTGCGCTTGGCTACGCCATCACCCTGAGTAGCGGCTATCTGGGCGGCGCTCTGGTATACGGATCGGGAGCAGGGGTGGACCGCTCGGGCGCTCGGCTCCGTGGCGCCCACTGGACGCCGGTGTTGCCGGTAACGGCCTTGGACGGGCAACCGCGGCGGGTCGAGGTGGACGGCGTCGGCGTGGTTCTCTACCGCACCGACGACCGGGTCTTGGCCGTCGGCGCGCGCTGCCCCCACCTCGGTGCGCCGATGGACGACGGCTGGATCGATCGCGGTCGCATCGTTTGTCCGTGGCATGGCTCCCGGTTCGCCTGCGAATCGGGGGACGTGCTGCGCGGACCGGCGACGGCCGCGCTGCCGCACTACCCGGCACGCGTCCGCCATGGATACGTCGAGGTGCGCGGAGACGCGAAATGAACGCCTACGATGTGCTCTTTGAACACCACAGGGTCTTACGCAGGCTTTGCGAGAAAATCACCGCGCTACCCGCGGATACCGGCGAGCGGCAAGACGCCCTCGATGAATTGTTGATCGAACTCGACATTCATATGCGGATCGAGGACGACCTGTTCTATCCGGCGGTCTCGGAGGCAAGCACGCTCGTAGCGATCGCCCACGCGGAGCACCGGCAAGTCTGGGATCAGCTGGCGGTGCTACTTCGGACCTCCCCGACTGCGCCGCAATACGAGGGCGAGTGGCGCTCGTTCGTCACGGTCCTGGATGCACACGCCAGCGAAGAGGAGCGCGACTTATGCCCGGCGCCAATAGATTTGAGCGCCGAGATGCTCGATGCACTCGGAGATCGAATGCTCGTGCGGATCACCCGTCTGCGCCGATCCACCATCAACAGGCTTCGCGTCCGAGGCCGCGCCGCCCTATTGAGTTCGCTTTAGTCGTTTGGACCGCGACCAATCGGGGTACGACCCGCCCATGAATAAGGGCGTATCGTTCGCGGCCGTGGCGCTTGCCGCCACCATCGCACCGTTGGCAGCATGCGCAAACCAGCAGGGTGGCCAATCCGCCACCTCAACGTCCTCCAGCGCGCCCCCCGGCACGGAGCGGATGACCACGCAGTTGAAGAGCGCCGACGGAAACCAGGTCGGCACCGCCACCATTGATTTCGCGAACGGGTACGCGACCGTGACCGTGGAGGCTGGACCCAACCAAGTCCTGAGCCCGGGTTTCCACGCGCTGATGATCCACGCTGTGGGCAAATGCGAGGGGGACTTCGATTCGGCCGGAAGCGTCTATCAGGCACCGAATCACACCGGTTTTCCGGCCAGCGGCGACCTGACCGCGTTGCAGGTGCGCAACGACGGCTCGGCGAAGCTCGTCACCACCACCAGCTTGCTCACCGCCTCGGACCTGAGAAGCAGCTCTGGGACCGCGCTGATCGTCCATCAGAACGCGGACAACCTGAGCGGGGGTTCCACCGGTGAGTCGGGCAAGCGGGTAGCCTGCGGTGTGCTCGCCGCGGCGTCCGCGACGACGACGTCATCCACCTCGACGACGACCAGCGTCACGACGATCACGACGACGACCGAGGTGCCACCGCCGTCGACCAGCACGAGCACCGTCACCGTCACCAGCAGCCCGACGTACACTTCCACGCCGATTACGACTGTGACGACGACTCCGCCGAGCCTTCCGCCCGGAACCCGCTGACGCGCCGTCGGCGCGGATCACGATGACGGCAGACGCGCGTCGCCCCGCGCCCTAGTGTGCTGACATGCAGAAGGTGCTTTTCACGCTCGGGCTGGTGCTTTTCCTGATCGGCCTGCTCACCGGATTCGCCGTCGCAGCGCTGAAGAACCCGCGCATGGCGCTGTCGAGCCATCTCGAGGCCGTCCTCAACGGGATGTTCCTCGTGCTGATCGGTCTGCTCTGGCCTTACCTCCACCTGACTCACGCCTGGGGGGTTACGGCCGTCGCGCTGATCGTGTACGCCGCCTACGCGAACTGGCTCGCGACTCTGCTCGCGGCGGCGTGGGGCGCCGGCCGCAGGCTCGCGCCGATCGCGGCGGCCGACCATGAGGCCTCGGCGGCCAAGGAGTGGGTAGTCAGCTTCCTGTTGCTGTCGCTGGCCGTTGCGGTCATAGCGGGCGTGATCATCGTCATCGTCGGGCTCTAACGTGAACGCCTCAACCGATCTGCTTCATCAGCGCATCCATGTCGACGAGGTCCCACACCTTCGCGAAATTCTTGGGCGCCATCGCGATTCATGTGCTCACCCGTCGGCAGAAGCGGTGAATCGCGTGAGCAGATCCGTCAAGTATTCGGCCTCCCCGGGCTTCATCGCCGCGACAAGGCGGTCCGCCAGTGGCTCCGCGGCGACGTGAGCCGCGTCGAAAACCTTTAGTCCCTTGGGAGTGATCTCCACCGCCCGCACGCGCCGGTCCCCCGGAACAGGTTTACGGACGGCGAGCCCGTTGCGCTCCAAATCGTCCACGACACGCATGATTCCCGCCTTGTCCGAACCGGTCGCCTCGACTAAGGCCCGCTGCTCCGTGGGCCCGCGGTTGACGAGGACAAGCAGCACGGCGAAATGCCGCAATTCGATGCCCAACGGCCGAAGCGCTTCCGACATCACCGCGGCGGCGCGCCAATGCGCCTTGCGCAGCAACAAACCGAGAGCGAAAGGCGAGGGATCTCCAGGGCGGTCGGTCGCACGCCGGGCGGTGGCATCGCTGGACGCGTCGCGGGTCATCGAACTGGCACCTTTTCATCCGGCTTGAACACCGGACTAAGACCGGATGGCATGTTCCAGCCGGGCCGACTCGTCGTCGACGAACGTGACCGTCTCCTCGAGCGGTGCCCGACCTGTGCGAGCGTACTTCACCGTGGGGTCCTCGTACCCAATTGACATGCCGCAGAAGAGGATTAGTCCGTCAGGTGGTGACAAGACGTCCGCAACCGTTTGGCGAACCTGCGACCACGCCATCTGAGGGCAGCTGTCTAGCCCTTCGGCTCGGAGTAGCAGCATGACGGTCTGTAGATACATCCCAACGTCGGCCCACTGTGCCACGCCGAGGTCGCGGTCGATGTAGCAGAACAGCGCGACGGGCGCACCAAAACAATTCCAGTTCGCGATGGCCGCCCGCTGACGCGCCTCCCAGTCCTCGCGCGCAATACCGAGTGCGCTGTAACGCTCCTTGCCGAAGGCGGATCGTCGGTCGCCGTACGGCGACTTCAATCCCGGCGGGTACATCTCGTACTCCCGCGCGTCCCAGGGGTCACCGTGGGCCACGCGCTCGACGGCGCGCGTCTTGAGCTCGTCGAGCAGCGCGCCAGTCACGACGTAGGTGTTCCACGGCTGGATGTTCGATCCGGACGGCGACCACGCCGCGGCGGAGAGCACCCGCTCCAACACCTCTCTCGGCACCGCCTGGTCGGTGAATCCGCGCACTGCACGCCGGGTTGTGACCGCCTCGTATACGTCCATGATCGCCTACCTAAGGGTCAGTATATCTGTTTCAAATAACACTGTATCAATTGATACTATTTCTGGGTCGGCGAAGTTTCAAGCTGCGCATGGCGGCAGCCCGACGGGCGGGAACCGGCTTTCCTCACGCCCCGGCCCGCTCATCAGTTACCTGTGCGCGAATTCCGCGAGCTTGGCATCGACCGCCGCAGGGTCGGGTCCCGCGTACATCTTCGGATCGCGCTTCTTGACCCAGGAGAAGAACGGGCAGCTGGTCGCGGGACCGTCCACCGCTCCGAGTTGGTCGATGTGCTTGCCGGTCCTCGCCTCGCGCAGTTCGATGTTGTACTGCACCGCGTAGTAGTCGACGGCGACGTGTTCGCCCGCGTCAGTGTGGAAGTCGCAGGTGCGTGACTTCACCTCGGTTCCGGGTTTGCGGGTAAGGCAGGCAACGACATTCGTCGACCGGAAGTCGTCGGGGTTCGCCCGGTAGTCGGCGCGGGAATCGAGCGTGACCTGGCTCCAGTGCGTCGATGCCACTTCGCGCATCGGGTCGGGCTCGTCGTACGGGGCGAACGCAACGATCTTGTCCGGCTTCTGGTACCAGGCGGCGTTAATGATCGACCCGCGATCGCACACCACGTCGAATTCCGAGAGGGAGGTGGCCTTCTTGGCGCCACCGCGCCCGTCCAGGCCCTCGCGGGCCATGCCCTGGACGAGATAGAACCCGACCAGCGCCACCGGGATGAGGACGACGATCGCCGCCAGGGCAAGCACGATGATCAGCCCGATATTGGTCTTGCGCAACGCGGGCGCCGGCGGCGGATAAGACCCGGGCGGCGGGTACGGCGGGGGCCATTGCTGGGGGTGCTGCGGTAGTTGCGGTGGCCACTGCTGCGGATAACTCACGCTCGTGCCCCCCACGTCATGGTGCGGCCAGCTTAGCAATCGGCGCCGACCCCGGACTCCCAGCCGATCGGCAGGCTAGGGGCACATGAAGCTGATCGGCGGGCAATGCCTGATGGTGATCGCCTCGATCGGCGGGTTGTCGCCGTCCCAGATCGAGGTCGGCCGGCCCTGCATGGTGACGTTGCCCATCCCGTATTGGGTCGGATACCAGGTGTGGCAGACGTTCCAGTCCCAGTCGATGTACTGGTTCACGACGTAGGGCATCTGCTTCGGGTTGCCCGGGCACCAGCGGTGCGGTTCCATCGTGTCCGCGTGAGCGATGCCCACGGCCCACCCGCTTAGCGCGGTGCCACCCGCCAGCAGTGCGGCCGCGACAAGCCTCTTCGTCATGTGGGCAGGCGGCATGATGGTCGTCCTCTCCGGTGCGTTCGTGGCAACCAGTGCACGAGCCTCACGTCGCTACCGATCCCAACAAACCGAATCTAAAGGAATCAACAGCCCATCGAGAAGTGCTGCAACCGACGAAACCGGACGCAACTCCGCTCGACGAGAACACCCCCGGCCCATGTGGACCGGGGGTGTTCTCGTCGCAACTACTTAGTGCGCGTGGCCGTGATGGCCGTGGCCGGCGTGGGCGTCTTCCTCGGCCGGCTTGTCCACGATGGCGGTCTCCGTGGTCAGCACCATCCGTGCCACCGACGCCGCGTTGAGCACCGCGGACCGCGTGACCTTGACCGGGTCGATGACGCCGTCGGCAATCAGGTCGCCGTACTCCAGCGTCGCGGCGTTCAGGCCGTGCCCGGCCGGCAACTCGCCGACCTTGTTGACCGCGACCGCACCGTCCAAGCCGGCGTTGGTGGCGATCCAGTACAGCGGTGCCGCAAGCGCCTCGGCGAACACGTCGACGCCCGTCGCCTGGTCGCCGGACAGCGACCCGCGCAACTCTTTCAGCGCGCTGCGCGCCCCGATGAGCGCCGACCCGCCGCCCGCGACGATGCCCTCCTCAACGGCGGCCTTGGCGGCCGCGACAGCGTCCTCGACGCTTTCCTTGCGTTCCTTGAGCGCGGTCTCGGTGGCGGCACCGACCTTGAGCACCGCCACGCCCCCGGCCAGCTTGGCCAGCCGCTCCTGCAGCTTCTCGCGGTCCCAGTCGGAATCGCTCTTCTCAATCTCGGCGCGCAGCTGCTTGATCCGGTCGGCAACCGCATCCTTCGAGCCGCCCCCGTCGACGATGATGGTGTCGTCCTTGCTGACCACCACGCGGCGGGCCGAGCCCAGCACATCGGTGCCGACCTCCCGCAGCAGCAGGCCCGCGTCGGGGTTGATCACCTGGCCGCCGGTAACCACCGCCAGGTCCTCAAGGAACGCCTTGCGCCGGTCGCCGAAGAACGGCGCCTTCACCGCAACCGCTCTGAGAGTCTTGCGAATCGAGTTGACCACCAGCGTCGCCAGGGCCTCGCCCTCGACGTCCTCGGCGATGATCAGCAGCGGCTTCCCCGACTCGGCGACCTTCTCCAGCATGGGCAGCAGGTCGGGCAGCGAGCTGATCTTCTCCTGGTGCAGCAGGATGACCGGGTCGTCCAGCACGGCTTCCTGCGAATCGAAATCGGTGACGAAATACGCCGACAGGAAACCCTTGTCGAAACCGACGCCCTCGGTGAACTCCAGCTCGGTGCTCAGCGTGGAGGATTCTTCGACGCTGACCACGCCGTCGGTGCCGACCTTGGTCATCGCCTCGCCGACCAGCTCGCCGAGCTGTTGGTCGCGCGACGACACCGTCGCCACCTGAGCGATAGCTTCCTTGCCGGACACCGGGGTGGCCGCCGCCAGCAGCGCCTCGGACGCCGCGTCGGCCGCCTTGGAGATTCCCACGCCGAGTTCAATGGGGTTGGCGCCGGCCGCAACCAGGCGCAGGCCACCCTTGACCAGCGCCTGCGCCAGCACGGTCGCGGTCGTGGTGCCGTCACCCGCCACGTCGTTGGTCTTGGTGGCCACCGACTTCACCAGTTGCGCACCCAAATTCTCGAACGGGTCTTCCAGGTCGATCTCGCGCGCGACGGTCACGCCGTCGTTGGTGACCGCGGGCCCACCAAATGCCTTGGCCAGCACCACATGCCGGCCGCGCGGCCCCAGCGTCACCCGGACCGCGTCGGCCAGCGCGTTGACACCGGCCTCGATCGCGCGGCGCGCGGTCTCGTCGTACTCAATAACCTTGCTCATCAGGCTCCTCACTAACGCATGCCGCCCCGGAAATCACCCGCGGCCATGCGCGGGGATCGCCGGGGCGGGACACGGTGCTTACTTCGATACGACGGCCAGCACGTCACGCGCCGACAGGATCAGGTACTCCTCGCCGTTGTACTTGATCTCGGTGCCGCCGTACTTGCTGTAGATGACGGTGTCACCCTCCGAGACGTCGAGCGGGATTCGCTTCTCGCCGTCCTCGTCCCAGCGGCCGGGACCGACGGCGACGACGGTGCCTTCCTGCGGCTTCTCCTTGGCGGTGTCAGGAATGACCAGACCGGACGCGGTCGTGGTCTCGGCCTCGTTGGCCTGCACGAGAATCTTGTCCTCGAGTGGCTTGATGTTCACCTTCGCCACGATTGGAGCCTCCACTAGTTAGATCGGGTCCGGGGCGGGTGCCCCGGAATTATCAAGGGATTCGGCAGTCGTCCGAGCCCGAGCGCCGTCGTCGCGGGTGCCGGCACAGGGTTTGGCCGATTGCCACCTAGCACTCTATACACGAGAGTGCTAGCACTCAAGGGCGCCCCGGTGCGTCCGCGATGTTCGCTACGGGCGATCACCTCACCTGGGCTTTTACCACCGGGAGCCCGGGGTCGGTGGGCGCGTCCAGCGGAGACTGCGGCGCCCCGGCGGCCACCAGGTGCGCGGCGAAGGAAGCGATCATCGCCCCGTTGTCGGTGCAAAGCCGGGGCTTGGGGACCCGCAGCGTCAGCCCGGCCGCCGCGCACCGCTGCTCCGCGAGCTCCCGCAGCCGCGAATTGGCGGCCACTCCCCCGGCGATCAGCAAGGTCGAGACGCCGAGTCCGGTCGCCGCGCGCACCGCCTTCATGGTCAGCACGTCGGCGACGGCCTCCTGAAAGCCAGCGGCGACATCGGCGTTTACCGCGTCCGGGTGGCTCTCCAGATAGCGCGCCACGGCCGTCTTCAGGCCGGAGAAGCTGAAGGCGTACGGGTCATCGGCGGGGCCGGTCATGCCGCGCGGGAAGGCGATGGCGTCGCTCTCACCGGTGCGGGCCAGGTCGTCGAGCACCTTGCCGCCGGGGTAGCCCAGCCCCAGCAGCCGCGCCACCTTGTCGTAGGCCTCGCCGGCGGCGTCGTCGACGGTGCTGCCCAGCTCGACGATCGGTTCGCCAAGGGTGCGCACATGCAACAGGTGGGTGTGGCCGCCCGACACCAGCAGCGCCACGCACTCGGGGAGCGGTCCGTGTTCGTAGACGTCGGCGGCCAAGTGCCCGCCCAGGTGGTTGACGGCGTAGAACGGCACCCCCCACGCGGCCGAATATGCTTTGGCCGCAGCCACTCCCACCAGCAGGGCGCCGGCCAGACCCGGCCCGATCGTGGCCGCGACGATGTCGGGCTTCTGCAGCCCCGCCGTCGTCAGCGCGCGGCGCATCGTGGGGCCGAGCGCCTCCAGGTGCGCCCGCGACGCGATCTCGGGGACCACGCCGCCGAAGCGGACGTGTTCGTCGACGCTGGACGCCACCTCGTCCGCCAACAGCGTCACGTTGCCGTCGGCGTCGAGCCGCGCGATGCCGACTCCCGTTTCGTCGCAGGAGGTTTCGATGGCCAGGATGATCGTCATCGTGCTGACCGCCGCATGGTGTAGGCGTCGGCGCCGCTTGCGCGGTAGTAGCGCCGGCGCAGGCCGATCTGCTCGAATCCCACGCTGCGGTACAGCGCGATGGCCGCCTCGTTGTCGGTGCGCACCTCCAAGAAGACGGCGCCGCCGTCGGCGAAGACCAGCAGCTCGTCGAGCAACCGGCGGCCGATCCCCTTGCCCTGATAGGCGGTGTCCACGCCGATGGTGTGGACCTCGTACTCGAACGGCGGGGTGCGGCCCAGCCGCGAGATACCGGCATAGCCGACGAGCGTGCCGCCCGCCCGAGCGCCGACGTAATGGTTGTGCGGGCTGGCCAATTCCCGGTTGAACGCCGCGGCGGGCCAGGGGTCGTCGCCGTCGAACAGTTGGCGTTCGAGCTCGGCGCAGCGCGCCGCGTCGGCGGGGACCAAGTCGCCGAGCGTCACGGGCTCGCCCAGGGCGGTCATCCGCGCGCCGCCATCGGTTTGGCGTCGGGGCGGCGCAGATACAGCGCCACCAAGGGCAACGGGCGCTGCGACCAATCGGGCACCGCGGCGACAAGCCCGGCCGCTGTGGGATAGGTCGGCCCGCGGTGGGGCAGGTCGAACAACGCGGCATGCTCCTTCGAGCCGGCCACGGCCTGTGCTGCACCCGGGTCGACGTCGGCGGGGGCATTGACGCCCGGCCCGTCCATCCGAAACCCGTCACGGTAACGGGCCCAATAGATTTCGCGCCGGCGCGCGTCGGTGACCACCAACGTCTCACCGGTGGTGCGCACACCGATGGCGTCCAGGCTGCACACCCCGTGCACCGGGATGCCCAGCGCATGCCCATAGGCGGCCGCGGTGGCCATTCCGGCCCGCAGGCCGGTGAACGGGCCGGGTCCACAACCCACCACGACGGCATCGAGGTCGCCCATCGTCAGCCCGGCGTCGGCGAGGGCGTCCAGCACGTTCGGGGTGAGCCGTTCGGCGTGCGCACGGGCGTCGACGGTGACCCGTTCGGCCAGCACGATCAGATCGTCGCGGCGCACGATCCCGGCGGTGACCGCCGGGGTGGAGGTGTCGAGGGCAAGCAGGACACTCATGAACGCACCCACTGCCACGACGCGATCCGCACGTCGGATCCGCTGAGGCGTTCCAGACGAATGTCGAGGTGCCGCTCGGCGAGGCGTTCGACGAGGCCCTCGCCCCACTCCACGACCACCACCGCGCCATCGAGATCCGTGTCGAGGTCCAGCGAGTCGAGCTCGCCCAGCAGGTCGGCGCCGTTCTGGTCCAAAAGCCGATACATGTCGACGTGGATCATCGCCGGTGCGCCTGCCCGCCGCGAGGGGTGCACGCGCGCCAGCACGTACGACGGTGACGTGACCGGGCCATCGACGTCCATCGCCGCGGCAATACCCTTGGCCAGCACGGTCTTTC
This sequence comes from Mycobacterium sp. 852002-51613_SCH5001154, assembly GCF_001667425.1. Lineage (NCBI taxonomy): Bacteria > Bacillati > Actinomycetota > Actinomycetes > Mycobacteriales > Mycobacteriaceae > Mycobacterium > Mycobacterium sp. 852002-51613_SCH5001154. The sequence goes on from NZ_LZII01000052.1 coordinate 102,491, forward strand.
CCGCGCCGAGCGGACCGGTGAGCACCACCACGTCGCCGGCCCGCAGCCCCTCACCGAGCCGCGAGCCCAGTGCGATGGTGTCCTCGACGCGTTGCAGCGTGGCAGTCCCCTCATCCACGGTGCCGCAGCCGTTCCCGCATCCACCGGGTTGCCAGCGCGGCGCGACCCGGAGTGGCCCGTTTGACCAGCCGGACCAGCCCGTCGTTGATCGCCTCCGGCTTGTCCAGCAGCGCAAGGTGGCTGGCGCCCCGAACGATGACCAGCTCGGACTGCGGCAGCGACGCCGCCATCTTGCGGGAGTACTCGTCGGGGGTCAGCAGGTCGTGGTCGCCGCAGGCGATCAGGGTGGGGATGCGCAGCAGGGTCCACAGCCCGGCGGTCTCGTCGTGGTGCTCCAAGGCATCAAGGAACTCCACCATGGTCGGGATCGGGGTGCCGTTCATCATTCGCTGCGAGAAGGCGTCCAGGCTCCGGCTGACCTGCAAGTCACTGAAGGAGGCCGCCCGCAGGACGGGGCCGATCAGCGAGCGCGACACGTTGCGGCCGCGGTGCATCAACTTCGGCGCCGACCGCGCGGTGAACCGGAACGCTTCCAGCGCAGGGTTTTTCAGGATTTCGCCCAGCGGCGACCTGGCGACGCCTTCCGCCGCAGAGGAAATCAACGCGGCGCCGACGATTCGGCGCCCATACTGGCCGGGGAACTGGCGAGCATGCGACAACACCGTCATGCCGCCCATGGAGTGGCCGACCAGCACCACCATCCCGCGCGGCGCGACCACCTGAAGCACACTCTCCAGGTCCTGACCGAGCTGAGTCAGCGTGTACGTTTCGGGCGCGGCCTCGCCGGACTGCCCGTGCCCGCGCTGGTCGTAGAAGACCATCCGGACGCTCGGGCCCACCTGCTCGGGCAGCCGCGTCCGCTGAAAATGAAAGGCACCCATACGCAGACAGAACCCGTGAACGAACACCATGGTCAGCGGGGCGTCCGCCGGACCGGCTTCCCGGATCGCCAACGACACGCCGTCGGGGGTGGTTACCACGGAGCGGCGATCGTCGTCGATCCTGTCGAAATCCTCGTCGGCGTAAGGATCTTCGATGCCGCGGGTGCGCTGGATCATCGAGCGGCGGGCCGACGCTCCGACGATGGTGGCCAGGGCGGTCACCCCCGCCCCTCCCGCAAGCCAAGCCCCTCTCTGGCGCCTGCGGGCTCTCTCAGGGCTCAATGGTTCGCGCCTCGCGATAGGTTCTGGTGATGCGCCCGCGGGGGCTGGTCACCACTTCGTAGTGGATGGTGTCGAGCAGGTCGGCCCAGTCCTGCGCGGTGGGTTCCCCGCTGCTGCCCGGGCCGAACAGGATCGCCTCGTCGCCCTCGGCCACGTCGATCGGGCCGGGGCCCAGGTCGACGACGAACTGGTCCATGCAGATCCGCCCGACCCCGGGGCGCCGCTTGCCGTTGATCAGCACGTCCAATCGTCCTCCCAGCGACCGGAAGACGCCGTCGGCGTAGCCGATCGGCAGCAGGGCCAAATTCGTGTCGCGCTCCGCGGTCCAGGTGTGCCCATACGACACGCTCTCGCCCGCACGAATCGATTTTACTAGCGCCACAGGGCATTTCACCGTCATCGCCGGCACCAGCCCCATGTCCCCGAGCTCGGGCACGGGGCTCAGGCCGTACACCGCCACGCCGGGCCGCACCAGGTCGAAGGCCAGATCGGGACGCGACATGGTGGCCGACGAGTTCGCCAGGTGCGCGACCTCGAACCGCACCCCCTGATCGCTCGCCTGGGTCAGCATGTCGCTAAAGCGTTGGGCCTGAACGTCGTTGATGGGGTTGCCCGGTTGATCGGCGAACACCATATGCGACATCAGGCCGCGCAGCCGGACGGCCTCCTCGGCGACGGCCCGGCGCAGCGCGGCCAGCATCGAGGGGTATCGGGCGGGGTGGACGCCGTTGCGGTTCAGGCCGGTGTCGACCTTGAGCGTGACGGTCGCGGTCCGGCCCGTCCGGCGCGCCGCGTCCAGCAGCTCGTCCAGCTGACGTTCCGAAGAGATGGCGATCTCCACGTCGGCCAGCAGCGCGGGCCCGAAGTCGATGCCGGGCGGGTGCAACCAGGCCAGCACCGGCGCGGTGATCCCATCGGCGCGCAGGGCCAGCGCTTCGGCGACGGTGGCGACGCCCAGCTCGCTCGCACCGCCGGCCAGCGCCGCCCGCGCGGACGGGGTGGCCCCGTGGCCGTAGCCGTCGGCCTTGACGACGGCCATCACCTGTGCGCGGCCGGCGTGCTCGCACAGCAACCGCACGTTGTGCTCAATGGCGCGCAGGTCCACCACGGCCTCCGCGAGGAGGCCGGGCGTCAGCGATATCGGCGTAACAGCCACGGCCGCCATTGTCCCAGAACCGGTCGGGCAAGCCGACCGTTGAGCCACGAAACTCACATCCGCCCAGGCCGTCACCTCAGACGCTGTGGTGGCCGACACACCTTTTGCCGCCCGCGCCTGCATCGGTCGTCATGCGACTGCGCTTACCCGGCGGTAAGGCCGCGAAACCGGCCTAGTGCGCGAAGTGCTGGGCGTCGTAGTGGCCGCCGGGCTTGATCTTGTCCAGCGAGGACAGCGCCGAGACGGCGTCGTCGTGCAGCGCGCGGGCGAGGTCGGCCGAGAGCCCTTCTCGCACCACGATGCGCAGCACCGAGACGTTGGTGGCGTTGTCGGGCATGGTGTACGCGGGCACCTGCCAGCCGTAGGTGCGCAGCTCGTGCGAGACGTCGAACTCGGTGTAGCCGCGGTCCCCGGCGAGCCGGAAGGCGACCACCGGGATCGCCGAGCCGTCCGAGATGAGCTCGCAATGGTCGCTGACGCGCAGCTGCTCGCCCAGCCACCGCGCCGTCCCCGACAGCGTCTGCATCACCTTGGTGTAGCCGTCGCGGCCCAGCCGCAGGAAGTTGTAGTACTGGCCGACCACTTGGTTTCCGGGGCGGGAGAAGTTCAGCGTGAAGGTCGGCATGTCGCCGCCGAGGTAGTTCACCCGGAACACCAGCTCCTCGGGCAGGTATTCCTTGCTGCGCCACACCACGAAGCCCACACCCGGGTACGTGAGCCCGTACTTGTGGCCGCTGACGTTGATCGACACCACCCGGGGCAGCCGGAAGTCCCACTTCAGTTCGGGGTGCAGGAAGGGCACCACGAACCCGCCGCTGGCGGCGTCGACGTGCACGGGTACGTCCACCCCGCCTCCCTCCGCCAGCTTGTCCAGCGCGCCGCAGATCTCGGCGACGGGTTCCAGCTCACCGGTGTAGGTGGTGCCCAGGATCGCCACCACGCCGATGGTGTCCTCGTCGACGGCGTCGACGACCTGCTCCGGGGTGATGACGTAGCGCCCCTCCTCCATGGGCAGGTAGCGGGGTTCGACGTCGAAGTAGCGGCAGAACTTCTCCCACACCACCTGGACGTTGGAGCCCATCACCATGTTGGGGGTGCGGCCCTTCCAATCCTTGCCGACCTTCTGCCGCCACCGCCACTTCATGGCCAGCCCGCCGAGCATGACCGCCTCGCTGGAGCCGATCGTGGACACCCCGCACGCGCTGTAGGGGTCGGCGTCGTTCAGGCCTTCGGCGTGGAACAGGTCGGCCACCATCGACACACAGCGCTGCTCGATGGCCGCGGTCGCCGGGTACTCGTCCTTGTCGATCATGTTCTTGTCGAACGTCTCGGCCATCAGCCGGCCCGCCTCCGGGTCCATCCACGTGGTGACGAACGTGGCCAGGTTCAGCCGCGAACTGCCGTCGAGCATCAGCTCGTCGTGGATGAAGCGGTAGGCGGCCTCGGGGTCCATCGATTCGTCGGGCAGCCGCAGCGCGGGCACCGGGGCGGTGAACAGGCGGCCGGTGTAGGCGGGGGCGATGGCGTGGGCGGGCAGGGACGGGTGTTGGGGCACGGGGAGATCCTTCCTAGAGGGTGGCCAGCGCCGCCCTGATGTGCGGAACCATGCGGGACGATGACGTCGGCGCGTCACCGGGGCCCGGGTCGGCGGCCGACAACGCCGCCGCCCGCGCGTGGATGTAAGCGGCCGCCGCGGCCGCCTCGGCCGCCGGCAGGCCCGCGGCGAGCAGCGCGCCGATCATGCCGGACAGCACGTCCCCGGAACCGGCGGTGGCCGCCCAGGATTGCCCGGCGGGGTTGAGGTACACCGGACCGCCCGGATCGGCGACGACGGTGACGTTCCCCTTGAGCAGCACGGTGGCCCCGAAGGTGTCGGCCAGCTTTTGGCACGCCCCGACCCGGTCGTCCCCCGGGGGGCTACCCGCCAGGCGGGCGAATTCACCGGCGTGCGGGGTCAGCACCGTCGGCGCGCCGCGGTTGGCGACCAGCTCGGGGTGGGCGGCCAGGATGGTCAGCCCGTCGGCGTCCACGATCACCGGCAAGTCGGTTTCCAGCGCGAACCACAACGCGGCGGCCCCCGTGTCGTCGGTGCCCAATCCTGGCCCCACGACCCAGGATTGGACCTTGCCGGCCGATGCGGGGGTGGGCGACGCGATCACCTCGGGCCACTGCGCGAGCACCTCCCGGTGCGCGCTGCCGGCGTAGCGGACCATGCCGGACGTCGCCGCGACGGCGGCGCCGGTGCACAGCACGGCCGCGCCCGGATACGTCGACGAGCCGGCCATCACCCCGGTCACGCCCTGGGTGTACTTGTCGTCGTGCGGCCCGGGCACCGGCCAGCGCGCGGCCACGTCGGCGGCCTCGAAACCCAGCAAGTCGGTATGCGGTAAATCGAGCCCGATGTCGATCAGCTTCACCCGGCCGCAATCGGCGAGCGCGTGCACAGGTTTGAGCCCGCCGAAGGTGACCGTCAGCGCCGCGTGCACCGCCGGACCGGTGATCGCCCCGGTCGCCACATCGATGCCGCTGGGGATGTCGACGGCGACCACCGGGATGCCCGCCTCATCCACCGCGGCGAAAACCTCGGCCGCGGCCGGGCGCAGCGGCCCGGATCCGGAGATGCCCACCACCCCATCGATGACGAGATCGGTTGTCGGTGAGACACTTTCGACGATGCGCCCACCGGCCTTCGTGAACGCCGCCAGCCCCTTGCGGTGGGTGCGTTCCGGGTTGAGCAGCACCGCGTCGGCGGCCGCGCCGCGCCGGCGCACGAAGGTGGCGGCCCACAGGGCGTCACCGCCGTTGTCGCCCGAGCCGACGACCGCGCACACCCGGCGCCCGGCCACCCCGCCGGTGCGGGCCCGCAATTCGGCGAGGATCTCGGCGGCCAGCCCGAAGGCCGCGCGCCGCATCAAGGCTCCGTCGGGCAGGCTGGCCAGCAGCGGCGCCTCGGCCTGGCGGATCGCGTCTACGGAGTAGTAGTGCCGCACGAGTGCCACATTACGGGTCAGCGGCCGCTTGGCTCAGGCCGATGCCTCGGGCGAGCGGCGGCGTCGCCCCATGGCCCGCAGGCGTGCCGGGCTCAGCTGCCGCGGGTCCATGTGCCGCGTCATCGGGTAGAAGCAGAGCCCGACGAGGATCGAGGTGAAGTGCCCGATCGCGGTGAAGTTCAGCTCAATCCGGTCCATCGCGATCAACGGGAAGCCGAAGATGATGAACAGGACGCCCAGGTAACCCCAGCGCCACGGGCGAGCGATGTGATAAGCGAGCACGGCCATCACCCCGACCAGGAAGTAGCTCACGCCGATGTCGCGGGCGTGCACCAGCCGTTCCGACGCGTCGTGTTGCTCGATCGCGAGGTAGAGCAGCCCCTCACTGAAATATGTGGACAGGATGTGGGCGCTCAATCCCACTGTGAGCCAGCGCAATTGGCCCAGCCAGTGTTCGGCCGGGGCCAGGAACAACGAGAACAGGATCAGATACGGCGCCAGGTTGTCGCCGTCGATCCACAGCAGGCTGGAAAACAGGACATCGAGCGGGTCCCGCGCCAACCCGTGGATGTTGGTGGAATGGTGCATCAGCATCGAGTGCAGTTGCCGCCGGGGCAGCCAGTGCTGGGCGAGCGTCGTGACCAGCAGCACGAGCAGCCACCCGTACGTCAGCGGCGCGTGGCTGACGTAGTGCCAGACCGCGAGCCCCATGCTGCGCAGTCGGGACCGCACCGGTGCTTTCGTCACGTCATTACCTTCGCACGCGGACCGTCACGCTGCTTCACCTAAGCGGCGGGCGCGCCGGGCTGAGGGGCATCTGGTCGCAAATGCCGCCACCAGCAGGCGATGTAGAGCAGCATCGAGATCACCAACACGACCAGCACCCAGAGAACGATGGTGATGTCGATCCAACCGCCAAATGGCGGCGAACCCGGAAGTGCGTTGCGCAACGGCACCACCGCGAAAAGCATTGCCGCGTACCAGGTTGTCATCGGCGGCTGAAACTTTCGCCGGTCACGCAGCGTCTGGACCGCAACGAATAGACCGAGCGCGGCAATGGCGATGAGCACACCGCAGATGACGATGCCGAACGCCGCTGCGCTCAGGGACCGCTGCAGAGTCACTCGGTACGGACCGAGCCCGCCGCCGTTACTGGCGGTGACCTGCCAGCCGGGTAGGTGGTTCACGAACGTGGCGGGCAAGCGCTCGGGAACGCCACCTTCGCCGCCGTGCAGAAGTTCCACCTCGATCGGCCCCGAATCGTAGTGATCGAAGGGCCATCGTTCGATTTCACCCGCGATGGTCACCGGGACGGGGAACACGCCGGGGAGCATGCCCTTGGTCCAGGTCCGGCGGGTGGGTGTCGCCGCGGATCTGACCCAGAGGCTGAGGTCTTCGTTGAGGTGCTGGGTCTGCGGATCCAGCAGCGCCGATCCGGGTGAAATCGCCAAGTTGATAACAAGGACGCTGTAATTCGACTGAATGTCTTCGACCGAAAAGGTCGCCGTACTGGTATCGCCTCCAGCGGGAACCTCCGCCCGGTGATGCACCGTACGGCTTTGGGCGTACAGCGCCACCGACGCGACGTATGCCGCAACGATCGACACGATGAGACCTACCACGGCGAACCTCATGACTACTCCCCCACTGACCTGCCCATGAGCGGCTAAGTTCAACTCGATGGCGACGGCGCCGGATTCGGCGGCGCACCAACAACCTCGGGCCGTAGATGCCGCCACCAGCACATGATGTAGAGCAGCATGGACACCACCAGGACGACGAGCACCCACAACACGAGCGTGATGTCGATCCACCCGCCGAATGGCGGCGAACCCGGAAGCGCGTTCCGCAACGGCACCACCGCAAAGAGCATCGCCGCATACCACGTCGTCATCGGCGGCTGGAACTTCCGCCGGTCACGCACCGTCTGAACGGCGACGAAGAGGCCCAGGGCGGCGATGGCGACGAGCACACCGCAGATGACGATGCCGAACCCCGCCGCGCTGAGCGAACGGTGCACGCTCACCTGATAGGGGCCGGACCCCTCGGTGGTCACCCGCCAACCGGAGAGGTGGTTCACGATGGTCACCGGCACACGTTCGGGCACGTTCCCGGGGCCGTGCATGAGCTCGATCTCGACCGGCCCGGAACCGTAGTGGTCGAAGGGCCAATTCTCGATCTCACCCGCGATGGTGAGCGGGACGGGGAAGACACCGGGCAGCATGCCCTTGGTCCACGTGCGACGGGTCGGTGTTGCCACGGATCGCACTCGAAGGCTGAGGTCCTCGTTGAGGTGCTGCGTCTGCGGGTCCAGCAGCGCCGATCCCGGCGAGATGGATAGGTTGGCCATCAGCACGCTGTAGTTCGACTGAATGTCTTCGATGACCAACGTGGCCGTGCTCCGGTCACCGCCGGCCGGGATGTTCGGGTGGTGGTGACCTCCGCTGTTGGCGTATAGCGCGACCGACGCGACGTACGCCCCAACGACGCCCACGATCAAAGCGATGATTCCGTATCTCACGACGCCCCCTGCCCGAACTGGCCCCCGAGGCCATCTAACGGATGAATCGCTTGCCCACGGGGCAATGTAGTTGAACGGCTGGCGGAAACGTCTTGAAACGGAAGGAAGTCGATTCAAGTACCGAAGGTCAGCCCGTCGGCGCCGGGACCGGCTCCGGCGGCGGGGCGGCGGCGACCTCAGGGACCTCAGGCCTGAGATGCCGCCACCAGCAGGCGATGTAGAGCAGCATCGCTACCACGAGCGCGACGATCACCCACAGCACGATGGTCACATCGATCCACGCCCCGAATGGGGGCGAGCCGGGAAGCGCATTGCGCAGGGGTACCACCGCGAAGAGCATCGCCGCATACCACGTCGTCATCGGCGGCTGGAACTTTCGCCGGTCACGCATCGTCTGAATGGCCACGATCAGGCCCAGGGCGGCGATGGCGATGAGCACGCCGCAAATCACGATCCCGAACACCGCGGTACTCGGCGCGCGGCGCACGCTCAGTCGGTACCCCTCGTGGCCGGCGAACTTGGTGGCGGAAACCTTGAATCCGGGCAAGTGGTCGATGAGCCGCACCGGAATGAGTTCCGGCGGTTTCGTCGTATCGCCACCATGGAACAACTGCACCTCGATCGGTCCCGAGGTGTAGTTGTCGAACGGCCAACGCTCGACGTGGCCCGCAATGGTCAGCGGGAGCGGAAAGACGCCGGGAAGCATGCCTTTCGTGTAGTCGCGTCGGCTGGGCTGGGCCGACGACCTGACGCGCACCATGAGGTCTTCATTTAGACGGTGGGTGACCGGATCCAACATCGCGGGTCCGGGTGCCACAGCCACGTTGACAACCACCGCGCTGAAGTTCGACTGCATCTCCTCCGCGGTCAAAGTCGCCATGGTCTGGGCGGCCGTCTCCGCGTTGTCGCTCAGTGTGCCGGCCGAAACCGCTTCCACCGTGTTCTGGTAGAGCCCGACCAACGCGACGTAGGTCCCGACGATGAGCACGACGATGCCCACCGCGGCGAATCTTCTGGCCGCCGACCGCATGCTTCTCCTACCGCTATGGAAGGCTTGTTTCCCCAGGGCAATCTAACGGAACCGCGGCGGGTCTGGCGGCGATACAGCCGAAGCGACTGACTATTCGACGGTGACGGACTTGGCCAGGTTTCGCGGCTTGTCGACGTCGTAACCGCGGGCCTGGGCAACCGACGCGGCGAACACCTGAAGCGGGATGGTCGACAGCAGCGGCTGCAAAAGGGTTGATACCGATGGGATTTCGATCAGGTGGTCAGCATAGGGCCGCACCGTGTCGTCGCCTTCTTCGGCGATCACGATGGTGACCGCGCCGCGGGCCTGGATCTCGCGGATGTTGGACAGCAGCTTGGAATGCAACGTGGCCTGCCCCTTGGGCGAGGGCATGACGACGATGACGGGCAGGTCGTCCTCGATCAGCGCGATGGGCCCGTGCTTGAGCTCGCCGGCGGCGAATCCCTCGGCGTGCATGTAGGCCAGTTCCTTGAGCTTCAGCGCGCCTTCCAGCGCCACCGGGTAGCCGACGTGGCGCCCGAGGAACAACACGGTCGAGGACTGCGCGAACCGGTACGCCAGGGCGGCCACCGGCTCGATCATCGCGAGCACCCGCGCGACCAGGTCCGGCATGGCTTCCAGCTCCTGGTACTCCCGCTCGACCTCGTCGGGGTACTTGGTGCCGCGCGCCTGCGCCAGCGCCAGCCCGACCAGATAGTTGGCGGCGATCTGCGCCAGGAACGTCTTGGTCGACGCGACGCCGATCTCGGGACCGGCGCGGGTGTAGAGCACCGCGTCGCATTCGCGGGGAATCTGCGAGCCGTTGGTGTTGCAGATCGCCAGCACCTTGGCCTTCTGCTCCTTGGCGTGCCGGACGGCTTCCAGGGTGTCGGCGGTCTCCCCCGATTGCGAAATGGCGATGACGAGCGTGCTGCGGTCCAGAACCGGGTCACGGTAGCGGAATTCGCTCGCCAGCTCCACCTCGACGGGCAACCGCGTCCAGTGCTCGATGGCGTACTTGGCCAGCAGCCCGGAGTGGTACGCGGTGCCGCAGGCGACGATGAACACCTTGTCGATCTCGCGCAGTTCCTGGTCGGAGAGCCGCTGCTCGTCGAGCACGATCCGGCCGTCGACGAAATGCCCGAGCAAGGTGTCGGCCACGGCGGCGGGCTGCTCGGCGATCTCCTTGAGCATGAAGTACTCGTAGCCGCCCTTTTCCGCGGCGGCCAGGTCCCAGTCGATGTGAAACTCGCGGTACTCGACGTCGGGGTTGCCGTCGAAGTCGGTGATCCGGTAGCCGTCCGCGGTGATCACCACGGCCTGGTCCTGGCCGAGTTCGATGGCGTCGCGGGTGTGCGGGATGAACGCGGCCACGTCGGAGCCGACGAACATCTCGCCGTCGCCGATCCCGATCACCAGCGGCGTGGACCGGCGGGCGGCCACGATGGTGCCGGGCTCGTCGGCGTTGGTGAACACCAGGGTGAAGTGGCCCTCCAGCCGCCGCAGCACCGATAGCACCGAGGCGGCGAAGTCACCCGCGGTCTCGCCGTGCAGGTAGGCCCGCGCCACCAGGTGCACCGCCACCTCGGTGTCGGTGTCGCTGGCGAATTCCACGCCCAGGGCCTCCAGCTCGTGGCGCAGGCTCGGGTAGTTCTCGATGATGCCGTTGTGGACGACGGCGATCTTGCCGGCGGCATCGCGGTGCGGGTGGGCGTTGCGGTCGGTGGGCCGCCCGTGGGTGGCCCAGCGAGTGTGGCCGAGGCCGGTCGTGCCGCCCAGCGACTCCGGCGGCATTTGTGCGACCGCTTCCTCCAGGTTCGCCAGCCGCCCGGCGCGGCGGCACACGGTGAGCGTCCCGGCGCCATTGACCAGTGCGATGCCCGACGAGTCGTAGCCCCGGTACTCCATCCGGCGCAGCGCATCCATCACGACCTTGCAGGCGGGCTGCTGCCCGACATAGCCGACGATTCCGCACATTCACACCAGGGTAGTGCAGCCGTCGGCCCGCCACGGCATGCCGACGCGAGCGTTAGGGCGCCCACCTGCGCGAAAGGCCCACATTGACCGCGCCTTACCGCCGCTGAGCTCCGATCGGAGCGCTATCCGGTGGGTGGTACGGCGGGACCCGAGCACCATTACTGGGACGGGGGCGGGTGGACGCCGTGGACCAATCCGCCCGGATTTCCATCGCAAGGACGCTGACGGTCCACTTCATGCCGTCTTCATAAACGGTAGAAACGTTTTCACCTGATGTATTTGTGGCGTTTTCGTCTGCGCCATCGATCCAGCAAGCCAGCTACCTAGAATTCTGCTTATCGGCCATGACTGGCAACCGCCGAAGCCAGCAGAAAGGACAGCTTGTTGACGCCCGCTTGATCCTCGCTACCTGGTAAATCGCAGGATTTGCCGGTGCTCATGCGCGCAGCGCGACCAAATCTTTTCAAGAATAATTGTTTATGACTGACATCAAAGCCGATAGTCCAGCTACCCGGTAAGCAAGTTTCAAACCCTGCCGTTAATTCGATTGTGAACAGGCAAGTAAACCGCCGGATAGATAAACGTTCATAAGTGTTAATCCGAAATTTTTGTAGCCTTCTTCAAGGGGAGAATCATGACCGCGGTTCTGTTCGACGATGTGGTGACTACTTCGCCTGCGGCCAGCTTGACGCTGGCGCCGGCACCGAGACCGGCAGCCAAGCGGCGCCGGCGCGAGCCGATCGGTGGTGGCGACCCAATGGTGGACGCGGCCGCCCGGTTGCTGAGCATCCCCCTACGCCAGGTGTATGCGGTGCTCTGGCGGGTGGGCGTGATCGAGGTCAGGGCCTGAGCGCGATGCGCTAACGTCGACGAGTGGCCCGCACCCGCAAGCTCGTCGCAGCCCTCAGCCGCCGTGGCCCGCATCGCGTTTTGCGCGGTGACCTGGCGTTTGCCGGTTTGCCGGGGGTGGTGTACACGCCGGAGGAAGGGCTGAATCTGCCCGGGATCGCTTTCGGTCACGACTGGCTCACCAAGGCCGGCAACTATTCGGGTCTGCTCGAGCATCTCGCTTCGTGGGGCATCGTGGCCGGCGCTCCCGACACCGAGCGCGGGCTGGCCCCGTCCGTCCTGAACTTCGCCTTCGACCTCGGCACCGCGCTCGACATCGTGTCCGGTGTGCGGCTCGGGCCGGGCAAGATCAGCGTGCATCCGGCGAAGCTCGGCGTGGCCGGGCACGGTTTCGGCGGTTCGGCCGCGGTGTTCGCGGCGGCCGGCATGCCGAACAAACTGGCCGCGGCGGCGGCGCTGTTTCCCGCCGTCACCAGCCCCCCGGCCGAGGCCCCGGCGACGACGCTGAAGCTCCCCGGGCTGATCTTGACCGCTCCGGGGGATCCGCAGTCGCTGACGTCCAACGCCCTGTCGCTGTCGCGCGCATGGGACGCTGCCACGCTGCGCATCGTCAGCAAGGCCCAACCGGGCGGACTCGCGGAGGGCCGGCGGTTGACCAAGGTGTTCGGCCTGGCCTGCCCGCACCGGCGCACGCAGCGCACGGTCCGCGCACTGCTCACCGGCTACCTGCTCTACACGCTGGGCGGCGACAAGACCTACCGCGACTTCGCCGATCCCGACGCCCACCTGCCCAAGACGGATCCGCTGGATCCCGAGGCCCCGCCGGTCGCCCTGGAAGAGAAGATCGTCGCGCTGTTGAAGTGATGCGGTAACCGGGCACCTCGGCGGCTGAAGTTCCCGAGCCCGCGCGGCGCGCGGGTGCCGCCGTGGTATCTGTCGTGGATGCGCATCGGGATCGCTCTGGATTATTCGGGCGGCTTTCACCAGGCCGTGGACCGCGTCGTCGAACTCGAGAAGGCCGGCATCGACATCGCCGTGGTGGCCGAGGCGTACGCCTTCGACGCGGTGAGCCAGCTCGGGTACCTGGCGGCCAAGACGAACACCGTCGAGTTGGCCTCGGGGGTGCTGCCCATCTACATCCGCACGCCCTCGCTGCTGGCGATGACGGCCGCGGGGCTGGACTTCGTGTCCGACGGGCGCTTCCGGCTGGGAATCGGCACGTCCGGGCCGCAGGTGATCGAGGGCTTCCACGGCGTCGAGTTCGACGCGCCGCTGGGCCGCACCCGCGAGATCGTGGAGATCTGCCGGAAGGTGTGGCGCCGGGAACGGCTGCAGCACAACGGCAAGCACTACCAGATTCCGTTGCCGCCCGACCGCGGAACGGGGCTGGGCAAGGCCCTTCAGCTAATCAATCATCCTGTGCGCGAACGCATTCCCATCACGATCGCCGCGCTGGGCCCGAAGAATGTCGAGCTCACCGCCGAGATCGCCGAAGGCTGGCAGCCCGTCTTCTATCTCCCGGACAAGGCCGCATCGGTGTGGGGCGATGCGCTGGCGGCCGGTGCGGCCAAGCGGGATCCGGCGCTGGGGCCGCTGGACGTCATGGTGCACGCGTCGGTGGCCATCGGCGACGACGTCGACGAGCGGCTGGCGTGGGTCAAGCCGCAGCTCGGCCTGTACCTCGGCGGTATGGGCGCCAAGGGCCGCAATTTCTATCACGCCCTGGCGACGCGTTACGGGTTCGGCGAGGTCGCCGACCGCATCCAGGAGCTGTACCTGTCCGGCCGTAAGCGAGAGGCCATCGATACGGTGCCCGACGAATTGGTGCGCGGCATGTCGCTGGTCGGCCCTCGCGGATACGTCGCCGAACGCCTGGCCGCCTTCGCCGAGGCCGGGGTGACGACGCTGTTGCTCAGCCCGCTGGCCACCGATCGCGCCGAATCCTTGCGCTTCGTCGAGGACGTGCTGCGGCTGCGCCCGGCCTGAGCCGTCACTGCCCCGCCTGCGGCAGCTGGTCCGCGGCGATCTCGCAGGGCGTCTTGCCCTCGGTGGCCGGAGGCGCCGGCTCGCCCGTCGCTGGAGCGGCCACCGGTGCGGGTGCGTCGACCGGCGCGGGTGCGTCGACCGGCGGGGCAGCCGGTGGTGGCGGATCCGCGGGTGCCGACGCATCGACCGGCATCGGCGCGTCGACCGGTTGAACCGCCGCGTCGGGCTTGGCTTCCTCGGCCTCCTCGACATCTTCCGTTTTCGCGGGCTCGTCGTCCTTGTCGTCGGTGCCGTCCGTTTCGTCGGCCTCGAAGGGGTCCTCGTCGAACGTGGTTCCGTCGCCGAAGGGATCGGCGGCGCCCGCCTCGTCGCCGGCCGAGCCGAGCAGACCGCCGACCGCGTCGACGATCCTGCTGGCCAACCCGAGGAGACCGGCACCACCGCCGCCGAGCCCACCGCCCAGATCGCCCGCCGGCATGCCGGCGCCGTCCCCCAGCGCGGTGCCCCAGTCCGGCTGCGGCGCGGCCGGGACCGGAGCCGGCGCGAGCGTCGCCGCGGTCGGTGCCGGATCCGCCGGCGGGCTCGGAGCCGGATCCGCCGGCGGGCTCGGGACCGCCACGGCCGCCGGCGTGACCGCGACGGGCGGTGCGCTGGACACGGACGGCCGCAACGGTTGATAGCCGGGCCCGAGATCACCGGGGGCTTCGAAGCGCGCCGCCCGCGCGGTGGCCATTCTGTCGGTGACCATGTCGTAGGAGGTCGCCACACCGTCGCGCGTCGAGCGCATCGTGGTCAGCCAGTCGTCGCGAATCTCATTGTCCACGTAGGGCATTACCTGCCCGCGCACAACCTCTTCGGCGGCTTGGCGATCGCCCACCCCGGCCGTGACCGCGGCGGAGGCCGCCAACCACGCCGGCCGCTGCACCTGCGTGCGGTCGTCGACGGCGATGGTGGTCGCAACCTTCGTGTCGACCAGGTACCACAGGTTGTCACGCAGGGATTCACACCGTTGGGCCGCCGCACGCAGTTCCGTGGCCAGGGCGCTGGCCGTATCGCAGTGGCGCTCCAGGAACCGCGCCGCGGCGTCCCCGCCCGGCCCGGTCCACGCCGCGGCCAGCTCGGCCGCCTGGGCGCGCTGTATCCGCAGGGCTTCCATGACCGCCTCGCCCGCCGCCCGCAGTTCGGCGCAGTCGCGGTCGAGGGCGCGCAGGTCCAGGCCGTCTTCGGTGTCGTACCAGTCGCGGACCTGGGCGAGGTGCGCCGTCAGGTCGGGATGGTGGTAGCCCACGACGTGGCAGGCCTGCACATAACTCTGGGTGTGCTCGACGGCGGGCAAACCCTCGGCGAGGCGTTCCGCGACGTCCAGCCGGTCGGCCATGATCAGGCGATCCGCGCCGCGGCATACCGTTCGGCGTCGGCGTAGCGGTCGGCGCTGGCCCGCAGGGCAGCGGCGATCTCGACCGACGCGCGCGACCACTGCGCTACCTCGGTGGCCAGGCGCTCCAGCTCGACCCGCAGCGCCTCGCCGCGCGCGGTGTGCGCCCGCCCCGCGCTGGGCCCGCCGAAAGCCAATCGGCCCAGCTGATCGCTGAGGGCGCGGTCGATGATGTCGGCGGCGGTGCTGAACTGGTCGGCGATGCGGTGCGTCGCCGGGACGTCGATCTCGGTACGCGCCACGGTGGCGGGTCGTACTCCCCTGTCGAATCTCATGCCTACTCCGACGCCCGGGAACGCCCGGTGGTTCCGGCCGCAATCAACGCACGCGCTGACCACCTCCCAGATGCGGTGGGCGACGCGGCCTCGGTAGCTTCCACCGTGAAGCGATGAGGGGCTTGATTTTCAACGGGCGCAGCAGGATTCGGTGACTGGGTCGGCTTTGGCGCCTATCACCCGCGCGCCGGCCGGACGATACCAGCGCGATATCGAAATTGGTTGAGGCTGAGCAGGATTGACTGCCCTCCTCACGAGTTCGGGCTGGGAGCCGGCCAGCCGGGAGACGGCGGCAGGGTGGGAAAGTCGATGCGGGGATATTCACCGCCGCGGATGAGTTCGGGGTGTGGGGGCGCTTTGGAACGACAGGCATCAGTGTCCTGAGCGATACCAGGCCATTCGGATGCGAGCCCGGATTCGGCGAAGTAACCACCCTGATGGCCGGTGATCCTCCAACCGCCGAACACATCGGCCGACGGGGCGCGAGCCGGTCCCTGTTGGGCGGGCATTTGCGGGCCGGTGGCGGGCGCCGTCATCGTGATTCGCATCGGGTCGATGCCCGAATCGGGGGGTGGCTGGGCAATGTTCGGGGTGTATCCGTGCCCCTGTGCCTGCGCGGTGCCGAACAGATATTCACAGACCACCACCGTCACGTCACGGCCAGATGTCCCGATGGAAAGGATATGGGCCTGTTCGGTTCCCACCCAGGGATTTTCCGGCCTGCGGTCGGTCTTCGGCCACCGGAACCGGCTGCCGGTCGGGTTGTCGATCGACTTGTTGGGGTCTACCGCCTGCTTGAATCCCGGGTACAGGAATTTCTCGTCACCCGTCACGGAGGCCAGCAGGTAGGACTCGGTGTAGGCGCGGACCACCGCGGCGGGCGCGGTGGTGAGGTCGATACCCTGCTCCGCGCTCCACACCACGCTGAAGTCGGTCAGCGTCGGTGGCCAGCCGGCGGGCGTCGTGGACGTGGGCGACGCGGCCGGGCCGGGATGATTGCCCGAGGCGCAGCCGGTGACCAACGAGAGGGTTACCGTCGACAGTGCCGTGAAAGTGCGCAGTCCGCGCCGGATGCTCATCATTACTTCCCAGGGGGTTGCGGTACCCCGATGACGTTGTTGTAGCGATCGATCATGTATTGATCCGGCGACATCTTCTCATTCGGCGGCAGCTCAAGTGTCTGAGACAAGACGGGGCCGAGCACATTGTTGTATTGACCGGCGGTGAGATCGGGATGTTTGGCCTGCATCTCGTCGAGCGTCGCGATTCGCCCATTGGGGTGATCATGGTCGTAGACAAGATATTCGGGCGGCAATCCCGAGATGTGCTGGTTTGCCCCGAGCAGCGCATCGAGCATGTGTTCGTCGGCGTTCCCGATGTCCATGGGTTGGATCGGCGTTTGGCCCGGCGCTGTGGGCGCCGGCCCCAACATGTCGTTTTCGAGGTTATGCCCGACCATTCCGATCGTGGGTCCGGCGACTTTGCCCACCCCCGGGACCCAACCGCCGACCGTGCTGGCGGCCTGGACGCTGTCTTCGTAGGCCAGCTTCTTCGAGTCGTATTCCGAGAGTTGTTGGTGGTAACCGTTTTGTTCGTTCGCTTCGTAGGCATTGTGAGTCCCGACATCGACCAGCCCCCGCAACGTGGCGGCGTCGTAGAGCTGGTCGCTGTAACCGTCATGATGCGGATTCAGCGCGAACGAAGAGTCGTGCAGCAACGCCTGGGTGTACGCGTTCTTGTTGAAGTCCCGCGCCGCGGTGGGGTCGCTGTCCATCACCGAGAAGATGCCCTTGGCGAGAGGCAGTGCGCCGGAATGGACGTCACCGGTGCTGTCGAGCGGTTTACCGAATTCCGGCAGTCCATTGGATGTTCCGGCGATGTTGTTGACGTACGGGTCGAGGCCGTGGCCCATCGCTTGGACGAGGTTGGGGTTCACTTGCCCCAAGGTGTGGTTGCCCGGGAGATGCAGCAAGTCCGTGGACGCATGGTGGCCGACGTAATCCGCGTACGCGCGGGCGGTTTCACCGGCGATTTTGGCTTCCGGCCCCTGCGCGGCGTCGCCGGTCCAGGAGAACAGCGAACCGACCGCCTGGCCGTTGTCCTTCCAGGCGTGATGGGTCAGGTTCTGCAGGAACTTGTCGTGATCGCTGCCGGTCATGGTGTCGTGGACGACCTGGTGATCGGGCGACATCGCGGATAACACGTTGGACACCGTGGGGTCCATGGCGGGATCGCGCTCGACGTTTTGGCCCTGGCTGGCCGGGTCGTGCTGCCAGAGCGGGGTGTCCATCATGGCCCCGGCCTTGCGGACCATCGCCCGATCCAGATCGGTGTTCGTCTGGAAGGACTTGTCGCCGTCCTTGACGATGATGGCGATGTCGTTAGTTTGGCGCATGTATTCCAGGCCAGACGAATTCAGCGCCTGCTGAACACTTTCCGGCAGCTGCGCGGCCCCGCCTTTGACCGTGTCCGTCCCCTGTTTCGCACCGACCTGGAGTGGCGTCTTGGGGAACGTGAGGTTGGGGTTGCTCATCAACTGCCAGGAGTTGCCGATCATGCCCTTTTCGTCGCCGAGCCGTTGCTCGGCGGTGTTGAGCGCATCGATCGACATCCCGTGCTCTTGAGCTTGCAGCTGGCTCAACACCGACGCCTGCTCGGCGGTCAACGGCACCTTCCCGGCACGCTGGTCGGGCGTGATCGAGTTCAGCACCCCGTTCACGCGGGCGGCGGCCCCTTTATCACCCCCGAGCGCTCCCTTGACGTCTTGTTCGGCTTGCTCGGGCGTCTCGGCCTCGTGACCGTCGACACCGAGGACGTGGCCGGGGTCGTACCCGTCGTTCGCCAGGTTGGTCTGCGCCTGGTGTAGCGAGTCGGAGTAGTTGTGCCGTGTTGCCTGCAGCTGGTCGAGCGCGTCTTTGGTGTCGCTCACCGCGGAGGCTTTGAGCATCTTGATGATCGTGTGCAGCTCCTGCTGGCTCGCCGCGTCCGGGTGGTCCTGGAGATCTTTCATCGCCAGGTCGATCAGTTGATCGAGGTGCTCCAACTGGCCTTCCAAGGTGGCGATCTCTGCGGCGCCGCTTTTCTGCGCCTCGGCCAGCGCGGCGGCGATGTTTTCCAGGTCGGCGCCGATCTTGGGCAACTGTTCGGACTGGGCTCCCAGCGCCTGGGTCGTGCGCTGGACTTCGGCGGAGGCGTTGATCGGGTG
Source organism: Mycobacterium sp. 852002-51613_SCH5001154 (assembly GCF_001667425.1). NCBI lineage: Bacteria > Bacillati > Actinomycetota > Actinomycetes > Mycobacteriales > Mycobacteriaceae > Mycobacterium > Mycobacterium sp. 852002-51613_SCH5001154. The sequence goes on from NZ_LZII01000052.1 coordinate 121,117, forward strand.
ATCCCCGTTCTGGCGATTCCAGGCCGCCTCGAATCGCTTGCGGGCTTGCTCGAAGGCATGGTCGGCCTCGGCAGTAGAGCGCCCGCCGCCATGAAAGGCGTTGGCCAGGTTGGAGATCTGCCCCGGCTGGCCCGCCTGCAGGGTCCGGTTGATCTCCCACGGATCACCGCCGGCCCCGGCCACCAGCTCCCCTTTGGTGAGATACTTCAGCTGCACCGCACCTCCACGCCGCGCCGCGATCGCCGGCCGACCGCTTTCTGCGCACGCCGACCAGCGAAGCGAACCCCGATTCGCCGCGCACCGCTACCGACGAGCATCCCCACCCCTTCCGCGCTGGCGACAAGATTACTGCCCCAGGCCTGGGGATCAATTCAGTCGAGATCGCCGGTGGCGTGGTAATGCACCCGGAGTCCGGCCGCAAGTCAGCGCGCGGAGCTGACCGCCTCGGCCACCCGATTCGCGACGCGCTGCGCGACGTCCGCCTCGGGGGCTTCCACCATGACCCGGATCAGGGGCTCGGTCCCCGACGGCCGCAACAGGATTCGGCCGGTGTCGCCGAGTTCGGCCTCGGCGTCGCCGACCGCGGGGCGCACCGCGGGCGCCGCGGCGGCGACGTCCTTGTCGGCGACGCGCACGTTGATCAGCACCTGCGGCAGCGTCTTCATCGGCGCGGCGAGCGTGGTCAGTGACGAGCCGGTCTGCACCATCCGGTTCATCAGGCGCAGCCCGGTGACGATGCCGTCCCCGGTGGAGCCCAGCGCGGGCATCACGATGTGGCCGGACTGCTCGCCGCCGAGGCTGTACTCGCCGGCCCGCAGTTCCTCGAGGACGTAGCGGTCACCGACGCCGGTGGTGCGCACGGTGATCCCGGCGGAGCGCATGGCAAGGTGCAGCCCGAGGTTGCTCATCACGGTGGCCACCAGCGTGTCCGAGGCCAGCTCGCCGGCGTCCCGCATCGCCAGCGCGAGCACGACCATGATCGCGTCGCCGTCGACGAGGTCGCCGTTGGCGTCGATGGCCAGGCAGCGGTCGGCGTCCCCGTCGTGGGCCAGGCCGAGGTCGGCCCGGTGCGCGATGACCGCCGAGCGCAGCGAGTCCAGGTGGGTGGAGCCGCAGTTGTCGTTGATGTTCAGCCCGTTGGGGTCGGCGTTGATCGCGATCACCCGGGCGCCGGCGGCGCGGTACGCCCGCGGCGCCACCGACGAGGCCGCGCCGTGCGCGCAGTCGACCACCACGGTCAGGCCGTCGAGCCGCAGCGTGCTGGCCTTGCTCAGGTGGCGCAGGTAGCGGTCGGCGGCGTCCTCGGCGTCGATGACGCGGCCGATGCCGGCGCCGACCGGGCGCAGCCCGGGTTCCGCCGTCACGAGCGCCTCGATCCGGTCCTCGGTGTCGTCGTCGAGCTTGCGGCCGCCGGGGCCGAAGATCTTGATGCCGTTGTCGGGCATCGGGTTGTGCGACGCCGAGATCATCACCCCGAAGTCGGCGTCATACGCGCCGGTCAGGTAGGCCACCGCCGGGGTGGGCAGCACCCCTACCCGCAGCGCGTCGACACCCTGGCTGGTCAGCCCGGCGATCACCGCGGCCTCCAGCATCTCGCCGCTGGCCCGGGGGTCGCGCCCGATCACGGCGACGCGCCGGCCCGGTCCGCCCGAGCTCGCCAGGTGCCGAGCGGCGGCGGCGCCCAGCGCCAGCGCCAGCTCGGCGGTCAACTCCCGATTGGCGACCCCGCGGACACCATCGGTGCCGAATAGTCGGCCCATGCGGACAAACCTCTCACAATCGACGGTTTAGCACCTAACGTGCCCGTTCTTTTCTGACCGAAACGGGGCGCGTTTGCGCGCAGACACGCCGAAGAAAGCGCGTGCCTTCCCCGTTTGAGGCCCCGTTGCGGCCAGAAAGTGATGGTTGATCAGCGCTTGCTGTACTGAGGCGCCTTGCGGGCCTTCTTCAGGCCGTACTTCTTGCGCTCGGTTGCGCGCGGGTCACGGGTGAGGAACCCGGCCTTCTTCAGCGCGGGCCGGTCCTCCGGCTGCGCCACGATCAGCGCCCGGGCGATGCCCAGACGCAGCGCACCGGCCTGGCCCGAGGGTCCGCCGCCGTGCAGCAGGGCGAAGATGTCGAAGCTCTCCGCCCGGTCGACCGTGACCAGCGGGGCCTTGATGAGCTGCTGGTGCACCTTGTTGGGGAAGTAGTCCTCCAGGCTGCGGCCGTTGAGGTCGAACTTGCCGGTGCCGGGGACCATGCGCACCCGCACCACGGCCTCCTTGCGGCGGCCGACGGTCTGGATGGGCCGGTCGAAGACGAAGGACTCGGCGGCCGCGGGGGCGGGCGCCTCGGCCGGAACGTCCGGGGTTTCCGGGGTGGCCGTGGTTTCCAGGGCCTCGGTCGTTTCGGTCACTGGGCCACCTGCTTGATCTCGTACGGAACCGGCTTCTGAGCGGCGTGCGGGTGCTCCGGGCCGGCGTAGACGTGGAGTTTGCGCTGGATCTGACGGCTGAGCTTGTTCTTGGGCAGCATGCCGACGATCGCCTTCTCGACGACGCGGTCGGGGTGCTTTTCCATCAGCTCGCCAGTGGTGCGCGAGTGCAGGCCGCCGGGATACCCCGAGTGGCGGTAAGCCAGCTTGTTCTGCAGTTTGTCGCCGGACAGGGCGACCTTGTCGGCGTTGATGACGATGACGAAGTCACCGCCATCGACATTGGGGGCGAACGTCGGCTTGTGCTTGCCGCGCAACAGGGTGGCTGCCGCGACGGCAAGGCGGCCAAGCACCACGTCCGTGGCGTCGATGACGTACCACGACCGCGTGGTGTCACCCGCCTTTGGCGCGTAGGTGGGCACAGCGCTTACCTTTTCTTTCTCGAGGTGGATCCCGGGTCGAGCCGGGTGCCGGTCAGGCGTTTGCGGTGGGGATATCTCGGCGACCGACATTGACCCGAGGCCCCGGCGTACCGCACGCCAACCGAGCAGCTTACCGACGGGTGTCCCCGCAGGTCAAAACGACTGTGTGGTCCCGACGGCTCTCCCCCACCGGGACCACACAGACGACTATGGGCGCGGCTACCCTCCCCAGACGTGGCCCGCCCGCCGATCGGCGTCCGCCACCTGGTCCGCGCCATCGCGCACCGCGTTTCCGAGATCTACCAATATCTCGTTGAGGGCGGTCGCGGCCTGGTGCCACTTCTGCTGCTCAACCTGGTAGGCGGCCGCAGCCTCACGGGTCCAGAGCTGCTGCAACGGGGCGATCTGCGACCTCAGTTCATCCAGCGCCGCGTTGAAGCGGGCCGATGTGGTGTGGATCTCCTGGCGAACCGAATACTCGATTTCGCCGAAGTCGTAGGAGAGCGCCGATTCCACGGATGGTCCTTTCGGTCAGAGTTGTCCGCCGGCGGCGGTGATGTGGCTTGCGTGGTCGTGGCCGGCCGCCTGCAGACTGGCCGCGTTGTGCCGAATGGTCTCGGCGATCGCGTGCAGGACGTGATAGAGCCGCAACGACTCGGCGTTCCAGCGATCCACCACGTCTTTGAACCGCCCAGCCGCGGCCCCGCCCCAGACCGATGGCGGCACTCCGCTCACGCGGCCGATGAACGCTTGCAGCATGGCCCGGATTTCCTCGTTGCGGGCGTCCGTCATGCCCGCAACGGACCGCATCAGGTCGAAATCGGCGTTTAGTGTGTTCGCTGCAGCCATATTGAGTTCGACCCTGACGACGCGCATTTGGTTCCACTCGATTCGCGATTCATCCGATGGCGTGGGCGGACCGCACGGCCTGCTCACAGGCCACCCGGACGGCGTCTTCCATCCCGGGCGGGCTCTGGCATCCGAGGCTGATCCGGACCGGGCCGTCCAGCAGCACCGTCCACCGCACGTGATGGCCGGCGCGGACCTCGCGGTACGTCACCGCCGTCCTGCCGGCGCTGGTCCCGGAGGGATTGAAATCGACAAACACACCTGCGGGCTCGGCGTCGATCGCGCGTTTCAACCGCTCGGCCGTGCCACTCAGCGTCTCGCCGACGACCGGCGACTGCGTGAGGTGCAACGCCACTTCGGGATCGGACGGGGAGGTGACCTGCACCCGCGCCGATCCCGGCCCGGCGACCACCCGCTGGGTGGGCCAATCCGCGGGCACCGTAACTGCGACCCGGCCTTCCACCAGGAATTTTGTCGGCACGGCTTCCGCCTGCGGCGGAATCACCGGGGCGTGCCGGTCCACGGTGACGACCGCCGGGGCCGCAGCGGCCAGCACCATGGCGGCCGCACCGAGGCCGCTCAGTGTCCGTGCGCGAGATCGGACACGATCGCCGGGTCCGCGCGACTCAGTCGGCTCGTCGTGATGGGACGCGACCGATCGGGCCAGCCGGGCCAGCCGGGCGTCGTCGATGCACACCACCGTCTGCCCGTTGCCGCGCGCGGCACCAGCGATCGACGCCGCAAGGGTCGCCGCCCCGGCCACGGCCCCAGGCGTGTCGATGAGGACAGTGACCGCGGGCGTGCCGGCGACGGTGGCCGCCACCTCGTCGGCGACAGGACGCGGTTGCGGCCGACGCGGTATGGCCACGACTTCGGCGCCACCGATCACCACCATCCGCTCGGTGATCTCCACGACCACCGTCGATTCCGCATCGGCACCGGCGGCCCGCGCCAGCAACCACGACCGGGGTCGCGCCAGCACGCGATCGAACACGGTCGCCGCTGCCGCGCTCACCATCCCGACACGCGACGACGACCACCAAGATGGATAGACCACGACGACGTCGTTGCCGCGCGCACAAGCCGCCGATCGCAGCGCGTCACGCCACAGCGAAGCAACGGCGACCGGGTGCTCGCCCACCACCGTGACCCGATCGTCTATGGCACCGAGCGCCGCCCCGACGATCTCGGACCTCTCGTGCTCGGCGACCGCGCTTGCCCCGCAACATAATCGGCGGACCGTGCCTGGCCCTGCTTCGATGACGATGCGATGTGCGTTCAAGGCGCACTCCAAGCCACCTGGACGAGCTGTTCGTCGCCCGCGCCGGTGTGCAGAACACCGCGTCCGGGCGGCAATAGCGCTGGGCGACCGGACCCGAACGGCACGTGCTCGCCGGGAGATCCGCTCATCATCAGTGTCGTGCAACCGAAATCACGTACGGCCGCGAGCAAGGGCTCGAATAACGCGCGCTCCGCCCCACCGCTGCGCCGCGTTATGAGCAGGTGCAGCCCCAGATCCGTCGCATACGGCAGATATTCGGTAATCGGCGCAAGCGGATTGCCTGCTGGGCCGGCGACCAGATCGTAATCGTCGACGACAAGGTAGATATCGGGCCCAGACCACCCCGACCCGGCTCGCGGCTGGGTCGGGGTGGCGTCGACCGGGGGCATTCGACGCCGCAACAGGTCGAGCAGGTCTGGCAGCATCCCGGCCAGGGAGCCCGGCGAGATGGCGTACGCCCCGAGATGCTCGGTCTCGACGACGCCGAGCAGCGAGCGCCGGAAATCGACGATCACGAGGTTCGCCTGCGCGTGGGTCTTCGTCCGGACTAACTCACGGCACAGTGTGCGTAATGTCGCGGTCTTGCCGCACCCCTTGTCGCCGAGCACGAGAAGATGGGCGTGCCGGTCGAATTCGCATGTCACCGGCTGCAGCCGATGCTCGTCGATGCCCAGGACGATGCGGTCGCCCACTCGGGTCACGACGGTGTCACGCTCTACTACCTTGGGCAGCACGGGTATTGGTGGCGCACGAAATTCGGTGGGACCGATCTCGGCCAGGGGTAAGGCCATCATCATGTGCGACCCGTCGCTGGAAAGACCGCGGCCCGGTTTGCCCTGGGGCACGTGTTGCGCCGCTTTTCGGTCCACCTCGGAATCGGCGGGATCACCTAATCGCAGCTCGATGCGGGTGCCGATTTGGTCCCGCAATGCGGGCCTGACCTCAGCCCACCGCGACGCCGACACCACCACGTGCACGCCGAACGAAAGACCCTGTGTCGCAATGGCGGTGACCGATGACTCCAGTATGGCGAATTGCTCACGTAGAGTCGCCCAACCGTCGACGAGAAGGAAGATGTCCCCGAAAGGATCGGTGTCGGGCGCCTTGCGCTGCGCCTGCAGCTGTCGGTATTCCGCCATCGACCCAATCCCGTGGACACTGAAGATGGCCTCCCGTGAACGGATAACCGACTCACATTCGGCAACGATCCGCGCCACGAGTCGCTGTTCGGCCCTTCCGGCGACCGCACCGACATGCTGGATTGTCCGTGTCGACGTCAGCGCCCCGCCGCCGAAGTCCAGGCAGTAGAACTGCACCTGCCGCGGGTCGTGTGTGGCTGCCAACGCTGTGATCAGCGTGCGCAGTGCCGTCGACTTGCCCGACTGCGGCGCGCCGACGACCGCCACATTGCCTGCGGCTCCTCGCAAATCGACCATCAGCGGTGTTCGGGACTGCTCGAAGGGCCGGTCGACGATGCCGAGCGGAACCGTCAGGGCTGCCGACCCGCGAGGAGCATCGCGAAGCACGGTGTGCAGCGCGGGCGCCGGGCCTAGCGGTGGCAGCCAGACTTGGTGCGCGGGCGGCCCGTGGCCGGACAACCGGTCCAGGACCGCGTGCACGGCCGTTCGCTCTGACGCCCCACCGGTCTCGATGGCGTGGATGATCTCGCCGACCCTCTGAGTCCCGAACGCGCGCACGGAAGGCTCAGACACGGGCGTCGCGGCCGGCGGACCGGCCGGCAGCGGTCCCGAAACGTATGCGGCGTGGAATCGGGTCAGCTCTCCGTCGCTCGTCCGCAGGTAACCCGCCCCAGGAATATTCGGCAGTTGATGGGCATCGAGTGTTCCCAGCACCGCGCGTGATTCACCGGCCGACAGGGTTTTCAGGCAGAGCCGATAGGACAGGTGGGCATCCAGCCCGCGCAGCCGACCCTCGTCGAGTCGTTGGCTAGCCAGCAACAGATGCATGCCCAAGGACCGGCCGAGCCGTCCGATCGCCACGAAAAGGTCGGCGAAATCCGGATGCTGGCTCAGCAACTCGGAAAACTCGTCGACAATGATGAACAAGGTAGGCAGAGTCGTCGATGCGGTGCCGTCCCCGCGCGCACGTTCGTACGCCGCGGCGCTGGCCACGCCCGACGCGCGCAAAAGCCTTTGCCGACGGTTCATTTCACCGGCCAAGGCGTCACGCATCCGGGCCACCAGCGGCGCATCGTCGGCAAGGTTGGTGATGACCGCCGCCACGTGCGGTGCCCGGGCGTAATCGAGAAACGTTGCTCCGCCTTTGAAGTCGACAAGCAGCAGATTGAGCACATCGGGCGGGTTTCGCGCGATCATCCCCAGTGCGATCGTGCGCAGTAGCTCAGACTTGCCCGACCCCGTGGCGCCGATGCAGAGCCCGTGTGGACCCATGCCGTTTTCCGCGGCCTCTTTGATATCCAGCTCCAGCCGCGCGCCATCAGCCCGGCTTCCGATCGGGACGCGGAGCCGATCGCGGTGGTCTTGGTTGTGCCACAATGCGACCGGATTGAAGCAGGACACCTCGTCGATGCCGATCAGGCTCGGCCAAGTCGCGGCGTTGTTGCCGCGAAAGGCCTTGCCGGCCCGGTACATCGCCAACCGGCGGGCACACACCAGCGCCTCCAAGGGGGCCAACCCGTCCGGCTCTGTCAGCGTCTGATCTTCACCTAACGGGCTTATCGTCACCGGTGCGCCGTCGCGGCCGCTACCGACTTCGACGACGGTCGCACCCGCGATTTCGGCGACGCTGTCACCCAGGTCGGTGATCACCACCGCGTGCGTCGACCGCACACCGGTGAGCGCGCTTCGCGCATCCCGCGCATTCCGATACACCATCCGCACGGCGCCCAACCCATCGGCCGCGCTCGGGTGTTGGTTGTGCGGCAACCATTTCAGCCACTCCCAGTGCCTACGGTTCCGGTCGCTGATCGCGGCGACGATCAGCAACTGATCGGGAGGGTGCAAGACGGCAAGCTGGCAAATCATCGCCCGCAGCGTTCCCCGCGCCGCGGTCTCGTCGCCGTCGATCGTCACACGTGGGATTCCCCGCAAGCCGATCGCGACCGGTCCGACGATCGTGGAATGAGCGCGCAGGAAGCGTTGCAGGGCGGTGGTGGTGACCGGGTCGGCAGGTTCGCTGGTCGGCGGGGCTACCAGCCGGGTGGCCAGCGGCTGGGTGCCGGTGCCGACTCGGACTAGGCAGAAGTCGGGGTCGGTCGCTCGGCGCTCCCACATTCGGGGGCCGCCGATCAATGTCCACAGCGTGTCGGGGTCGGGGTGACTCCATGCCAGCGAGGAACGCTGTGCTTCAGCGGTTTCGGTGACGGTTGCGCGTAGCTGACTGAGGTATCCGAGGTAGCGGAGGCGTTCGCCTTCGATGCCGCCGCCCTGGCGGCGCCCGCGCACAGCCATCGCTGTCACCAGCGACGAGGCCATCATCATGATCGGGAAGCCCAGGAACATGGGGGTACGGTTGCCGCCCAGCCCCGACCCGAATGCCGCCGCCATCGCACTCATTCCGGCGACGGCCAGGAGGGCCGGCAACATGCGCAGCAGGCCCGGTGTCGGCGAAGACGGCGGGGCGGGCGGCGGATCGACAGGGAGGTCAGCGGTGGCTACTGCCGGTGGCTGGCAACGCGCCACGGGCACGAAAACTCGGGTCATCTCGTCCCCTCCCTCGCGCGACCGTAGGCAGCACCGAGGGCCACGACAAGTCACCTGTGGACAGTCAGATACCCGGCGGCCGAAACCTGGCTATTTTGGGGGCAATCCGACTGAAGGGGGCACCATTGCCTGCGACCGATCCGGGGCTGCGCCGGGTGTCAATCCATTCCGGCGCCACCGCCACCGACGTGTCCCTACCGGCCGAGATTCCCATCGCCATACTGACCCCGTCGATCGTCGACCTCCTGAGGGTCCGTGACGGCGACGACGATCTGACCGCCAAGCGCTACCACCTTTCACTCCCTGGATACTCTGCTCTGGACCCGTCGAAGACGCTGGCGCAGAACGACATTGCAGATGGCGCAGTTCTGCTACTGAGCCAGCAGCCCGCCCCGCCACCCGTAACTCGTCACCACGACATCGCGGAGGCCGTGACGGAGGCGCTGGCGTCGGCTGCAGAACCTGGGACCGATGCCCGGAATCGACCGGCGGCCCGGCGCACCGGTACGGTCGCGGCGAGCTGCTCGATCGCCATCGGCGTGCTGGCGCTCATCCGAAATGCGCTCAGCGGCAACCCCGACCACGCGATCAACATGACGGTGGGCGTGGCGGCGGGCACGGGCCTGGTTGCGCTGCTGTCCGCTGTGGTTGTGCACCGGGCCTATCGGAATGCGGTCGCCGGGCTGGCGCTGAACGCGATGGCCACCGCGTTTGCGGCGCTCGCCGGTTTTCTGGCGGTACCCGGCCGCCCTGGCGTCTGCAATGTCTTGCTGGCCGCGACAGCGGCGACCATGACTTGCGTTTTGGCGATGCGGGCATCGGGTTGCGGAGTGGTCGCATTGACCGCCGTATCGTGCGTCACGACGGTGGTCGCCGTGGCCGCACTGGTGGGGCTGATCACCGCGGCCCCGCCGCGCGCCCTCGGCGCGGGCTCGGCGCTGGTGTCACTCGGCCTGCTTGGGGCCTCGGCGCGGGTTTCGATCGTGTTGGCGGGGTTATCGCCCCAGCTGTTGCCGCCATCGGACATGGACGAGGGCCAAGCAAGCGTGGCTCGCCTGACGGTGCAGGCGCGCCGCGCCGATGCGCGGTTGTCGAGCCTGCTTGCCGGATTCTCGGCATCGGCGGCCGTCGGTGCGGTCGTGACCGTGCTGGCCGGCGCATCGCGCCTGTCCTGCATGGCATTCGGCACTCTCACCGGCGCTTTGCTGCTCTTACGTGCGCGGTCCGGTGCCGGCATAAGGATGCAAACGTTCGCCATCGCGGGAATGGCGGTGGTGGGGACGACTTTCGGTGTGGCCGCCATGGGCACAACTGGCCACGGGCCGTGGGTCGCCGCCGCTGCGGCGACGCTGAGCGCCGCGGCGCTTTACCTCGGTTTTGCCGCTCCGACGATGTCGTTTTCGCCGATCGTTCGCCGCAGCTTCGATGCGTTGGAGTGGCTGGCACTGGTCGCGTTGGTCCCGTTGGCGTGCTGGATATGCGGACTCTATGGCGCAGTCCGGGAATTGAACCTCAAGTGAGGACGTCGCGCGTCGTCCGCCTCCTGCCGGTGTCTGCGCTGGCGTGGCTGACGGTGCTGGGGCTGCCAGTGGCCCAAGCGGTTCCGCCGCCTCAGGTCGACGACAGGTGGTTACCGAAGCCCGCACGGCCCGCACCCACGCGGCCGACGGTGCAACGCGAGGTTTGCGCGAAGTTGACGACGGGATCGGCGCCTGACCGGCTCGCTGACCTCCTCGATCTGTCGCGGGTCTGGCAGCTCACCCGCGGCACCGGCCAACGGGTCGCGGTCATCGACACCGGTGTCTCGCGGCATCCCCTGCTATCCGATGTGGTGCCGGGCGGGGATTATGTGTCCGGGGGCGACGGGACCCAGGATTGTGATGCGCACGGCACTCTGGTCGCCGGAATCATCGCTGCCACAGCGGATTCGGGTTCGGCTGGCGTTGCCCCCGGAGCCACCGTGATCAGCATCCGCCAGTCCAGCGCTAAGTTCTCCCCCGCCGATGACCGGTCCCGTGGGGGCGTCGGTGACGTCGACACCATGGCGAAGGCCGTCCGCACTGCCGCCGATCTCGGCGCCTCGGTGATCAACATCTCCTCGGTGGCCTGCGTTCCGGTCGCGTCGGCGCTCGACGATCGCGCACTGGGCGCCGCGCTGGCCTACGCCGTCGATGTCAAAAACGCCGTCATCGTGGCCGCGGCCGGCAACGCCGGCGGAGCTGCGCATTGCCCTCCCCAGCGCTCAGATGCCACCTGGGAGACGGCCACGGTTGCGGTCAGCCCGGCGTGGTACGACGACTTCGTGCTGACCGTCGGTTCGGTGGATCCTGAAGGGGCGCCGTCGGACTTCACCGTCGCAGGCCCCTGGGTGGACGTAGCGGCGCCCGGCGAGGCGGTGACGCCGCTCGGCTCGGAACCGGTGTCCGGCACCAGTTATGCCGCGCCAGTGGTCAGTGGGCTGGCCGCGCTGATCCGGGCGCGGTTCCCGGTGTTGACCGCGCGGCAAGTGATGCAGCGCATCGAGTCCACAGCCCATCACCCGCCCTCCGGTTGGGACCCGCTCGTGGGCAACGGCGCGATCGACGCGCTGGCGGCAATCAGCACCGATGCCGGTCCACCCGGGACCGTATCGAGGCCTGCCCCCGCGACGATCGCCGCGCCGCCGCCACCCGCGCCGCAGAACGCACACGCGCGGAACACCGCGTTGCGCGGCGTCGCGCTGTGCCTCGCCGCGCTGGGGGTTGCGCTGGCCGCCGGTGTGGCCAGGGGGCGACTACGGCACCCCCGCGACAACGTCACGGCCGATTGACGCCTTCTCTCTGCTCAGTTCCGGCCCGGCCGGAAGGGCCCCCAGTACGGGCCACGGCGCCGGGTTAGCCGCCGGTAGCCCGAGATCATGTGCGGCGTCGTCGTCGTGGATCGCGAACCGCACCCCGCTGTCGGTGACCAGGTACCGCGTACCGACTCGCACATAGGCGTTTCGGCCGGGCGGCATGTACACCGCGTCCAGTGCGGGGCCGGGGCCGTCGGCCTGGGACAACGTCACGGGTGCCTGACCGGCCGGTATCGGCAGCCGAGCGCCGGTCAGAAACGTGACGCCCGATCGGCCGGGTGGCGCCGGTTGCCACGAGACGCACAAAGCGCTGCCGTCCGACAGGGTGGGGGCCCGGTCGGGGAAGCCGGCGACCGGCAGCACATCGACGATCGGAGCGGCGCGAATCGCATCGGGCGCCACCGTGACGGCGTTAGCGGTGCCCTCGGAATTGCTGGAGCGCAGGAGGTCGGCGGCCACCTGTCCGATCCGCTGAACCCCGGCAGCGACCACCGCGTAATACTCGTCACCCCCAGACCGTGTGATGCGCACCACGCTGCCCACCGCGAAACCGGGTAGCGCGGACGCCTTGTCGCCGGCGCCTCGGATAAGGGGTGTCCTGATCGATGGGGCCTCGGGGATGGCGTTCAGCAACGCCGCGGAGACGCGTCGCGGTTTGCGGCCTTCCAGCCGAAGCGCGCGCACGACCCCGACGTCGGCGACGTCCACCACGGCCCGCTTCCCGTCGTAGAGCAGGTAGGCCGGCGAACCCGAGGCTGGCGCGACCAGTGCGGCCTGCCCGGAACCCAGTCGCCCGGCCGCCGCGTCGTCGGTGCGGCCCACAACAACCGTCGTCGTGCCGGCGCCGTCGGCGTCGGCGTCGCAGATCGTCCAGGCCGCTTCGTCCGCCGACAACGGATCACCGATGGAATGCGGCGCACCCGGGATACCCAGCAGCGGGCCGCGTTTGGCCCGGGCCAAGTCCGCTTCGGGCACCGGCCGGGGATTCGCCGCCACTGCCGCGATCAACCGCGCCGACGCCAGGTTCATGACGGGGTGCCAGGTATCGCCCACCCGTACGTACAGCGCCCCGGATTCTTGCCCCATCACCAGTTGGGCGCTGTCGAGCGCCGCCCGTGGCCGCAGCAAAGCAAGGAGCGCAGCCCCCGCGACGGCGACCGCCGCCAGCACGCACCCGATCGTCAGCGCCGCCGTCTGCGTACGCGAGCCGGCGCTGAGGGTGTGGATGTTCCCGCCCAGCAACGCGCACTCGACGCGACGCAGCAGGAATCGGTAGCCGCTGACGTGCAGCCACGTGGTGGGCTCACGCTGCACTGATTCCCCCAACCTGCGTAGTCGTTGCGCATACGCTAAATCGCCCGTCAGCGGGGGCGCTTAATTGATCCACAGGTCAGCGAACTTTCGAACCGTGCTTAGGGTAGGTAAAGTTACGGCGTGTTTTCCCACCGGTTAGGTCGCTGGGTGGGTCCGGGGGTTTCTGCAGTGGTTACCTCCGCCGGCCTGCTCTTGTCCCCCGCCGCGGCGCCGACAGCCTCCGCTTTCGACTGTCCGGACGTCGAGGTCATCTTCGCGCGCGGCACCAACGAGCCGGCCGGGCTGGGCCGCGTCGGTGACGCCCTGGTCGACTCGCTGCGCCAGCAGACCGGCCTGAACATCCTGCCCTACGGGGTGAACTACGCGGCCAGCAAGCTGCAGCTACACGGCGGGGACGGCGCTAACGACACCATCGACCGCGTCAAGAAGAGCGTGGAAACCTGCCCCAACACCAAGATCGTGCTGGGCGGCTACTCGCAGGGCGCGTCGGTGATGGACATCGTCGCCGGCGTCCCGATCGGCGGCATCAGCTGGGGCAACAAGCTCCCGGCGCAATACGCGGACAACATCGCCGCCGTCGTCACCTTCGGTGACGTGGCCGACCGCGCCGGCGGCACGCTGCCCACGCAGAGCACGCTGCTGGGTTCCAAGGCGCAGGACTACTGCAACCCCAACGACCCGATCTGCCACGCCGGCCCCGGTAACGAGTGGAGCGGGCACACCGAGGGCTACGTCCCCGTCTACACCACCCAGGCCGCGGCGTTCGTCGCCCAAAAGTTGGCCGCCGCCGGTCAGTCGAACCCCGCGTTCGGGCCGCCGCTGGGCCCGGTTCCGAACCAGCCCGGTGCCACGCCGTCGCCGGTCTACGGGCAGCAGACCCCGCCCGGGTCGCCGCCCTCGATCCACGGCGGAACCGGTCCAACGCCGTCGCCGGCCGCGCCGACCACGGTGACTCCGCAAGCACCTCTCGTCTGAATCGTTACCGGCGCGAGATCAACGCGCCCCTAACATCGTGGGGTGCGGCTCATTCCATTGACGCTGGGCGCCGGGCTGCTCGCCGGCGCCGCGATAGTGGTTGCTCCCCAACTGCTTCCGCAGGCCTTCGCCTCGTGCCCCGGCGTTGAGGTGGTGTTCGCCCGCGGAACCGACGAACCACCGGGCGTCGGCAAGGTCGGCGGGGCGTTCGTGAACTCGCTGCGCCAGCAGACCGGCAAAAGCGTTGGCTCATATGGGGTGAACTACCCGGCAAACAAGGACTTCCTGGCCGCCGCGGACGGCGCCAACGACGCCAGCAACCATATCCAGCAGATGGCGGGCAACTGCCCCAACACCAAGTTGGTGCTCGGTGGCTACTCGCAGGGCGCCGCCGTCGTCGACATCGTCACGGCCGCACCGATGCCCGGCCTGGGCTTTCGCCAGCCGCTGCCGGCCGCGGCCGCCGATCACGTCGCCGCCGTCGCCCTGTTCGGGAATCCGTCGAGCCGGGCGGGCGGGCTGATGAACGCCCTGACCCCGGAATTCGCCGGCAAGACCATCGACCTGTGCAATCCCGGCGACCCGATCTGCTCGGGCGGAAGCCGGTGGGCGTCCCACCTGAGCTATGTGCCCGGATTGACCAACCAGGCGGCCAGTTTCGTCGCGGCCAAGGTTTAACGGGTGCGCAGGTCCCGGGTGACCAGGTTGCGCGCCTCCAGCTGGTCATCGGGCGGATAGTCGACGCTGACCAGCGTCAGCCCGTGCGCCGGCGCGGCCGCGTAGTCACTGGAACGAGTTGTAGCGGTGAGCAATTCACGACACCACGACACCGGGCGGCGATGCTCGCCCACGGCCAGCAACGCCCCCACCAACGAGCGCACCATCTGCCAGCAGAACGCATCGGCGCTGACGTGCGCGGTGATCAGGTCACCGTCGCGCGACCAGTCCAGGCGCTGCAGATCGCGGATGGTGGTGGCGTTGGGCCGATGACGGCAGAACCCGGCAAAGTCGCGCAGCCCCAACAGATCTCGCGACGCGGCTGTCATCGCGTCCACATCCAGGGGGCGCGGCCACGCGGTGATGTAGCGTGCCTGCTGCGGCTCCACCCCGTAGGGCGCCGTCGACAGCCGGTAGACGTAATGGCGTCGCAGCGCCGAGAACCGGGCATCGAAACCCGCTGGGGCGCGGGCGATGTCGAGCACCCGGACATCGGTGGGCAGGAACCGCCCGAGCCGGCGCACCAGGGGCTCGAATTCCGTTTCCCCGACGCGCGACGAGCGCGGGTAGGCGTGCGGCAGCGCGGCCGGCGGCACGTCGACGTGCGCAACCTGACCGGTGGCGTGCACCCCGGTGTCGGTGCGCCCGGCCGCCCGCAGCCGCATGGGCGCACGGAAGACCGTCGTCAGCGCCTCGTCGAGCACTCCGGCGACGGTGCGCTGGCCGGACTGCGGTGCCCAGCCAGCGAATTCCGTTCCGTCGTAGGCGATGTCGAGCCGCAGACGGACGGCGTCGTTAACTCTCGTCAGCCTCGTCGGCCTCGGCGGCCTTCTCGGCCTCGGCCCTCGCGGCAACGGCCTTGTCGGCCTTCTCCTCGGCCTTGGCCTGGGCTTCGGTGGTCTCGCCGGACTCCGAGGACTCGGTGGTCTCGGCCGGCTCGGTCACCTCTTCGGCCGTCGGGCCGACGGCCTCCTCAGGCTCGACCGCCGCCTGAGGCGCCGCCGCTGCCGCCACGGGCGCGTCCGACTTCTTGGTCGCCTTCACCCGGCGTGCCCGGTCGGCCTCCGACGTCACCGTCTTCTCCAGCACCAGCTGGATCACCGCCATCGGGGCGTTGTCGCCCTTGCGCGGCTCCACCTTGATGATGCGGGTGTAGCCGCCGTTGCGGTCGGCGAAGAACGGCCCGATCTCGTCGAACAGCTTGTGCACGACGTCCTTGTCGCGGATCTTCTTGAGCACCTCGCGACGGTTGTGCAGCGTGCCCTTTTTCGCGTGCGTGATCAGCTTCTCCGCGTACGGACGCAGCGCGCGCGCCTTCGGCTCGGTCGTCTTGATCTGGTTGTGCTCGAACAACGACGTCGCCAGGTTGGCCAGCAGGGCCTTCTGGTGCGAAGACGATCCGCCGAGGCGGGGGCCCTTGGTGGGCTTGGGCATTGCACTATCTCCTCATCGGGGGCCGACCCCCGTATCAGGTAGGGCCGGGACGGACTTCTATTACAGCTGTTCGGTTTCCGCGTAGTCCTGGTCGTCGTAGGCGCCCTCGGTGGACCAGGTGCCCGTGGCCACGTCGTAGCCGGCGACCTGCGACGGGTCGAAGCTCGGCGGGCTGTCCTTGAGCGACAGGCCCAGCTGGTGCAGCTTGACCTTCACCTCGTCGATCGACTTCTGACCGAAGTTGCGGATGTCGAGCAGGTCGGACTCGGTGCGACTCACCAGCTCGCCGACGGTGTGCACGCCCTCGCGCTTGAGGCAGTTGTACGACCGCACCGTCAGGTCCAGGTCGTCGATCGGCAGCGCGAACGAGGCGATGTGGTCGGCCTCGGCCGGCGACGGCCCGATCTCGATGCCCTCGGCCTCGACGTTTAGTTCGCGTGCCAGGCCGAACAATTCGACCAGCGTCTTACCGGCCGACGCCAGCGCGTCGCGCGGGGTGATCGAGTTCTTGGTCTCGACGTCGAGGATCAGCTTGTCGAAGTCGGTGCGCTGCTCGACACGGGTGGCGTCGACCTTGTAGGTCACCTTGAGCACCGGCGAGTAGATGGAATCGACCGGGATGCGGCCGATTTCGGCGCCGGAGGCCCGGTTCTGCACCGCCGGGACGTAACCGCGGCCACGCTCGACGACGAGCTCGACCTCGAGCTTGCCCTTGTCGTTCAGCGTCGCGATGTGCATGTCGGGGTTGTGCACCGTGACACCGGCCGGCGGGACGATGTCACCCGCGGTGACCGCGCCCGGACCCTGCTTGCGTAGGTACATGGTGACCGGCTCGTCCTCCTCGGAGGACACCACCAGTCCCTTGAGGTTCAGGATGATCGCGGTGACGTCTTCCTTCACCCCGGCGACGGTGGTGAATTCGTGCAGCACACCATCGATGCGAATGCTGGTGACGGCCGCGCCGGGAATCGACGACAGCAGCGTCCGGCGCAGCGAATTGCCCAGGGTGTAACCGAATCCGGGCTCCAGGGGCTCGATGACGAACTGCGAGCGGCTGTCGGTGAGGACTTCCTCCGACAATGTGGGTCGCTGAGAAATCAGCATTTGTTTCTTCTTCTCCTTCTCGGCACCCGCTATTTGATGCCGTTAGGTTTCCGAGCCGGGCGGCTCGAAAGTCCGTTACTTCGAGTAGAACTCGACGATCAGCTGCTCGGCGAGCGGCACGTCGATCTGCGCCCGCTCGGGCAGCTGGTGGATGAGGATGCGCTGACGCTCCCCCACCACCTGAAGCCAGCTCGGAATCGGGCGGTCGCCCGCCGTCTCCCGCGCGATCTGGAACGGCACCGTGTTCAGCGAGCCGTCCCGCACGTCGATGATGTCGTACTGCGACACCCGGTAGCTGGGGACGTTGACGTGCACGCCGTTGACGCTGAAGTGGCCGTGGCTGACCAGCTGGCGGGCCATCCGGCGCGTGCGGGCCAGCCCGGCGCGGTACACGACGTTGTCCAGCCGGCTTTCCAGGATCTTGAGCAGCTCCTCACCCGTCTTGCCAGACTGGCGGGTGGCCTCTTCGTAGTAGCGGCGGAACTGCTTCTCCATGACGCCGTAGGTGAAGCGGGCCTTCTGCTTCTCCTGCAGCTGCTGCAGGTACTCGCTCTCCTTGATCCGCGCGCGGCCGTGCTGGCCGGGCGGGTAGGGGCGCTTCTCGAACGCCTGGTCGCCGCCGACGAGGTCGGTGCGCAGCCGGCGCGATTTGCGGGTGATGGGTCCGGTGTAACGTGCCATGATTTCTCCTAGACCCTTCTGCGCTTCGGCGGACGGCAGCCGTTGTGCGGCTGCGGGGTGACGTCGGAGATCGCGCCGACCTCCAGGCCCGCCGCCTGCAGCGACCGGATCGCCGTCTCGCGGCCCGAGCCCGGGCCCTTCACGAACACATCGACCTTGCGCACGCCGTGCTCCTGCGCCTTGCGTGCGGCGTTCTCGGCGGCGAGCTGCGCGGCGAACGGGGTCGACTTCCGCGAACCCTTGAAGCCGACGTGACCCGACGATGCCCAGGCGATGACGTTGCCCTGCGGGTCGGTGATGCTCACGATCGTGTTGTTGAACGTGCTCTTGATGTGCGCGGCACCGTGCGGGATGTTCTTCTTTTCCCGCTTGCGGGTCTTCTGCCCCTTCTTGGGCGCAGAGGATGCCTTCTTGGCTGGTGGCATGGGCGATTACCTGGCCTTCTTCTTGCCTGCGATGGTGCGCTTGGGGCCCTTGCGGGTGCGCGCATTGGTCTTGGTCCGCTGGCCGCGCACCGGCAGGCCGCGGCGGTGTCGCAGGCCCTGGTAGCAGCCGATCTCGATCTTGCGGCGAATGTCGGCCTGCACCTCGCGGCGCAGGTCACCCTCGACCTTGAGGTTCGCTTCGATGTAGTCACGCAAGTGGGTCAGCTGGTCGTCGGTCAGGTCCCTGGTGCGCAGGTCCTTATCGATTCCCGTAGCTGCCAGGATCTCGTTCGACCGGGTGCGGCCGACGCCGAAGATGTAGGTCAGCGCGATCTCCATCCGCTTGTCGCGCGGCAGATCGACGCCTACTAGTCGAGCCATAGGTGGCGTTTCCTCTTTTTCTCGGCGGAGGTCTTTTCCCAGCCCGTTCCCGCTTCGCGGGGCCCGGCCTCCGTCCGGGCGTGGGTGAACTGGCCCATATCTAGATATGCCAGCCGTTCAGTGGTGCTGGGAGGTCTGCATTCAGTTGTGTAGCAAGCGCTTAGCGGTTAGCCCTGGCGCTGCTTGTGGCGCGGATCGGAGCAGATCACCATGACCCGCCCATGCCGACGGATCACCCTGCACTTGTCACAGATTGGCTTGACGCTCGGGTTCACCTTCACGGCTGATCGATCCTGTTCTTTCTCGTTGTCAGATTCGGGCTTACTTGTACCGGTACACGATGCGGCCCCGGGACAAGTCGTACGGAGACAGCTCCACCACCACCCGGTCCTCGGGCAGGATGCGGATGTAGTGCTGCCGCATCTTGCCGCTGATGTGGGCGAGTACTTTGTGACCGTTCTCCAGCTCAATGCGGAACATCGCATTGGGCAGGGGCTCGACCACGCGGCCCTCGACCTCTATGGCGCCTTCCTTCTTGGCCATAACTTCTCGTCAAATCCTCGTCTTTGGTTTCGTATCCTTGTGTGCGCCTATACCGGCGCAGCATTCGCCCGACTAGAAACGTGAGCCAAGGGCAGGAAATTCCAGGAAATTCCTAAGACAGGGCACGCAAAAAGCCGGCGCGGATGACGCACCGTTGTCCCACGATACCTGGTCAGCGCCCTGACCCAAAATCGCTGGCAGCGAAATCCGACCGGCCGATAAACCGCCTCCTTGACCTGCCGCCAACGCCCTGACGAGGGCATACTTAATCCCGATGACGAGTCCCGCGAGCCCCGCAACCCTTTCAGTTCAGCCTCGCAAGCCGGTCCTGTTGACCGTCGACGACGATCCCTCGGTTTCCCGCGCGGTCGCCCGCGACCTGCGTCGCCAATACGGGGACCGGCACCGGATCGTGCGCGCCGAGTCGGGTCCCGACGCCCTGGACACGCTCAAGGAGCTCAAGCTGCGGGGCGAGACGGTCGCGGTGCTGATCGCCGACTACCGGATGCCACAGATGAGCGGCATCGAATTCCTCGAGCAGGCGATGGACCTGTACCCGGCGGCGCGACGCGTGCTGCTGACCGCCTACGCGGACACCCACGCCGCCATCGACGCGATCAACGTCGTCGACCTGGACCACTACCTGCTCAAGCCGTGGGACCCGCCACAGGAGAAGTTCTACCCCGTCGTCGACGCGCTGCTGGACGCCTGGCGCGCGGCACCCGAACACCCCATCCCGCACACCAAGGTGATCGGGCACCGCTGGTCGGAGCGGTCCTGGCAGGTGCGCGACTTTCTGGCCCGCAACGGGCTGCACTACTCGTGGTTCATGGCCGACGACCCCGACGGCGAGCGGTTGCTGAAGGCCGCCGGTGAGGACGGCCTGCGGCTGCCCGTCGTCGTCACCGAACGCGGCGACACCCTGATCGAGCCCACCGACGCGCAGCTGGCCGACACCCTCGGCCTGACCACCACGCCGTCGCAGGAGTTCTACGACCTGATCGTCATCGGCGGCGGGCCGGCGGGTCTGGCCGCCGCCGTGTACGGCGCCTCCGAGGGGCTGCGCACGGTGCTCATCGAACGCACCGCGACGGGCGGTCAGGCGGGCCAGAGCTCACGCATCGAGAACTACCTGGGCTTCCCTGACGGGGTGTCCGGCGGCCAGTTGGCCGACCGGGCCCGCAGGCAGGCCGAGAAGTTCGGGGCCGAACTCATCACCGCCCGCACCGCCACGGCGCTCGAGGTCAACGGTCCCAAGCGCACCGTGCGGTTCGCCGACGGCGGTTCGGTCGACGCGCACGCCGTCATCCTGGCCACCGGAGTCGCCTACCGCCAGCTCCCGGCGGAGGGCTGCGGCGAGCTGACCGGGCGCGGCGTCTACTACGGGGCCGCCGTCTCCATCGCGTCGGAATGCGCGGGCGAGGAGGTCTACGTCGTCGGCGGGGCCAACTCCGCCGGCCAGGCCGCGATGTACCTGTCCCGCGAGGCTAAGTCGGTGACCATCGTTGTTCGGGCGCCGTCGCTGGACGCCTCGATGTCCTACTACCTCATCCAGCAGATCCGGCAGCGACCCAACATCACCGTGCGCACCTGCACCGAGGTGCGCCGCGCTGTCGGGGACGACCACCTGGAGCGGCTGACGCTGGTCGACAACCAGACCGGGGAGACCGAGGACGTCACCTGCGCCCGGATGTTCATCTTCATCGGCGCCGCGCCGCGCACCGAGTGGTTGGACGGGGTGCTCGCCCGCGACAACCACGGCTTCGTCCTCACCGGGCCGGACCTGCGCAACGTCTGTGGCTGGACGTTGGACCGCCCGCCCCACCACCTCGAGACGAGCGTGCCGGGCGTATTCGCCACCGGCGACGTGCGGGCCGAGTCCGCCAAGCGCGTCGCGGCCGCCGTCGGCGAGGGATCGATGGCCGTGATGCTGGTGCACCGCTACCTGGCGGAATCGTGACCGCCAAGACGCCGTGCGAGCCCGACGAGCTGCGCAGCCTGTTCCTGTTCGAGGCGCTCACCGACGAGCAGCTGGCGGTGTTGTGTGCCAACGGGCACATCGAGAACTACGAACCGGGCCCGATCTGCGTCGAAGGCGAGCCGGCGACCTGCTTCTACGTCCTCATAGAGGGCGAGCTGATGATGTCCAAGCTCTCCGGCGGCCAGGAGATCGAAACCAACCGCACCTCGCAGCGCGGTGTGTATTGCGGGGCGTGGCGGGCGTTCACCGGCGGCAAGCAGAAGAGCTACGACGCCTCGGTGCACGTCACCAAGCCGTCGCGGTTCTTCGTGATGGACGCGCCGGTGTTCGCCCGGTTCATGAAGGACCAGTTCCCGATGGCGGTCCACCTGCTCGACGGCATCGCCGTCGGCACCGACCGGACCCGCCGGATCATCGACAACCGCGAGAAGCTGCTGGCGCTGGGCCGGCTGTCGGCCGGGCTGACGCATCAGCTGAACAACCCCGCGGCGGCCATCGCCCGTGCGGCGGCCGACCTGCGCGGCCGGGTCGCCGGCATGCGGGGCAAGCTGGCGATGCTCGCCGACGGCACGGTCAGTCCCGAGGCGCTCAGCGCGCTGGTCCACCTGCAGCAGGAGGTGGCCGAGCAGGTCGCCAAGTCGGCGTCGGAGCACCTGAGCGCCATGGAAACCGCCGACCGCGAGGACGCCGTCGGCGACTGGCTGGAAGACCACGGCGTCGAGGGCGGGTGGGACATCGCGCCGACCTTCGTCGAAGGCGGCATCGACACCGACTGGCTGGAGCGGATTTCCACGGTCAGTGAGGAACTCGCGTCGACCTCGTTGGAGGAGGCGATCCGGTGGATCAACTACACCATCGAGAGCGAGCTGCTGATGAACCAGGTTTTGGAAGCGAGCAAACGGATTTCGGCGTTGGTCGCCGACGCCAAGCAGTACTCGCAGCTTGATCGGGCCCCGTTCCAGGTGGCCAATGTGCACGAGTTGCTGCGCAGCACGCTGGTGATGTTCGCCGACCGGTTGACCAAGGACGCGAGCAAGGAGGCCGGCAAGCACCCCGTGATCACCGTGGCCAAGGACTTCGACCAATCGCTTCCCGAAATCCCTTGTTACCCAGGCGATCTCAATCAGGTGTGGACCAACATCATCGACAACGCGATCGCCGCGATGCGCGACACCGGCGGCACGCTGACCATCCGCACCTGCCGGGAGGGCGAGAACATGGCCCGCGTCGAGATCTGCGATACCGGGCCCGGGGTGCCCGAGGACGTGCGCGAGCACATCTTCGAGCCGTTCTTCACCACCAAACCGTTCGGCGAGGGCACCGGCCTCGGACTGGATCTGGCCTTCAACATCGTCGTCAAGAAGCATCGCGGGGATCTGCGCGTGGAATCGACGCCCGGCGATACCCGGTTCATCGTGCTGCTGCCGCTCGAGACGCCGCCGCCCGCGGAGGTAGACCTTCCGGAATAGCCGCACCACGCCCCCGGTTGGGAACAACCATGACCGATGCAGCGAGCAAGCCCAACCTCGGCCGGTTCGGATCGTTCGGACGCGGCGTGACGCCACAACAAGCCAAAGACATCGAATCCCTGGGCTACGGGGCCGTGTGGGTGGGCGGTTCGCCGCCGGCCGAGCTGGCCTGGGTGGAGCCCATCCTCGAAGCGACGACCACCCTGCAGGTGGCCACCGGCATCGTCAACATCTGGACGGCGGCGGCCAAGCCGGTGGCGGAGTCGTTCCACCGCATCGACAAGGCCTACCCCGGCCGCTTCCTGCTGGGCATCGGGGTCGGCCATCCCGAGGCGCACACCGAGTACCGCAAGCCCTACGACGCGCTCGCCGAGTACCTGCAGCAGCTGGACGACTACGGGGTGCCCGCCAACCGCCGGGTGGTGGCCGCCCTGGGCCCGCGCGTCCTCAAGCTGTCGGCCGAGCACGCCGCCGGGGCGCACCCGTACCTCACCACGCCCGAGCACACCGCTCAGGCGCGCCAGTTGATCGGCCCGTCGGCGTTCCTGGCGCCCGAACACAAGGCGGTCCTGACCACCGACCCTGAGAAGGCCCGTGCGGTAGGCCGCAGGGCACTCGACATCTATTTCCAGCTCGCCAACTACCGCAACAGCTGGAAGCGGCTCGGTTTCACCGACGAGGAGGTCACCAAGCCGGGCAGCGACCGCCTGGTCGACGCGGTCGTGGCCTACGGCACGCCCGACGCGATCGCGGCCCGGCTGAAAGAGCACCTCGATGCGGGCGCCGACCACGTGCCCGTGCAGGTCCTGACGAAGGATGAAAACCTGGTTCCGGCTCTGGCCGAATTGGCCGGGCCGCTCGGCCTGAGCTAGCAGACGACGCACGAGGGGGACGTAGATGACCGAGCCAGTAGCACTCAAACCCGACCTGGGCCGGTTCGGCGTGTGGCTGCCCACCCGCTCCATCACCCCCGAACTGGCGGCGCGGATCGAGTCGCTGGGTTACGGCGCCGCCTGGATCGGCGGTTCACCGGATGCCGAGCTGTCGTGGGTGGAACCGGCCCTGGAGCGGACGACGTCGCTGCAACTGGCCACTGGGATCGTCAACATCTGGAATGCGCCGGCCCCGGCCGTCGCCAAGTCCTTCACGCGCATCGAAAACGCCCACCCCGGAAGGTTTTTGCTCGCCGTTGGGGTGGGACATCCCGAGCACACCCAGGAGTACGTCAAGCCGTACGACGCGCTGGTGTCCTATCTCGACGAGCTCGACGCGGCGATGGTGCCCACCAGTCGCCGGGTGCTCGCGGCGCTCGGGCCGCGCGTATTGCGGCTGGCCGCGCAGCGCAGCGCCGGTGCGCACCCCTACCTGACCACCCCGGAACACACGGCCAAGGCGCGCGAACTGATCGGGAACTCCGTGTTCCTCGCGCCCGAACACAAGGTGGTGCTCACCACCGACGCGGACGAAGCCCGCGCGGTCGGCCGCAGGTATGCGGACTTCTACCTCGACCTGAGTAACTATGTGAACAACTGGCTGCGCACAGGCTTCAGCGAGGCCGACGTCCGCAAGCCGGGCAGCGACAAGCTCATCGACGCGGTGGTGGCGTACGGCACTCCCGAGGCCATCGCGCAACGCCTCAACGAACACATCGACGCCGGCGCCGACCACGTGGCGGTCCAAGTGCTCGACGCGGCCGACGACGACGAGGTGATTCGCGTGCTGAGCGAATTGGCCGGGCCGCTGGGGCTGACTGTCGCAAGCTGACCGACTCGCTCGGTTAGGGTTTGGGCATGCGGTTACTGGTCACCGGCGGCGCTGGCTTCATCGGCGCGAATTTCGTGCATAGCACGGTCCGGGAGCATCCGGAGGATTCCGTGACGGTGCTCGACGCCTTGACCTACGCCGGCCGGCGGGAGTCGCTGGCCGACGTCGAGGACGCCATCCGGCTGGTGGTGGGCGACATCTGCGACGCCGAGCTGGTCTCGCGGCTGGTCGCCGAGTCCGACGCGGTGGTGCACTTCGCCGCGGAGAGCCACGTGGACAACGCGCTGGACGACCCGGGGCCCTTCCTGCACACCAACGTCGTCGGGACGTTCACCATCCTGGAAGCGGTGCGGCGCCACGGCGTGCGGCTGCACCACATTTCGACAGACGAGGTCTACGGCGACCTCGAGCTCGACGACGCCAACCGATTCACCGAGTCGACGCCGTACAACCCGTCGAGTCCGTACTCGGCCACCAAGGCCGGCGCCGACATGCTGGTCCGGGCCTGGGTGCGCTCCTACGGAGTGCGCGCGACGATCTCGAACTGCTCCAACAATTACGGGCCCTATCAGCACGTCGAGAAGTTCATCCCGCGCCAGATCACCAACGTGCTCACCGGCCGGCGGTGCAAGCTGTACGGCAGCGGCGCCAACGTCCGCGACTGGATCCACGTCGACGACCACAACAGCGCCGTGCGACGGATCCTGGAAAAGGGCGAAATCGGCCGCACGTACCTGATCAGCTCCGAGGGCGAGCGCGACAACCTGAGTGTGCTGCGCACGCTGCTGAAGATGATGGGGCACGAACCCGATGACTTCGACCACGTGACCGACCGCGTCGGTCACGACCTGCGCTACGCCATCGACCCGTCGATGTTGTACGACGAACTATGTTGGGCCCCAAAGCATACCGATTTCGAAGAGGGATTGAGCGCCACCATCGACTGGTATCGTGCCAACGAATCATGGTGGCGCCCTTTGAAGGACGCCGCGGAAGCCCGTTACGAAGAGCGTGGTCAGTAGATGAAGGTTCGCGAACTCGACATCCCCGGCGCCTGGGAGATCACCCCCACCATTCGCGGTGATGCCCGTGGACTGTTCTTCGAGTGGCTCACCGACCGGGAGTTCACCGAGTTCGCCGGTCACCGCTTGGATGTTCGGCAAGCCAACTGTTCGGTTTCGTCGGCCGGCGTATTGCGCGGCCTGCACTTCGCCCAGCTGCCGCCAAGCCAGGCCAAATATGTGACCTGCGTGCGCGGCTCGGTTTTCGACGTCGTGGTGGACATCCGCGAGGGTTCGCCGACGTTCGGGCAGTGGGACTCGGTGTTGCTCGACGACCAGGACCGCAGGACGATCTACCTTTCCGAAGGCCTCGGACACGGCTTCCTCGCCTTAGAGGACGATTCGACGGTGATGTATCTGTGCTCCGCCGAATACAACCCGCAGCGCGAGCGCACCATCTGCGCGACCGACCCCGCGATCGGGGTCGACTGGCCGCTGGTGAATGGCGCGGCCCCGAACCTGTCCGACCGCGATGCCGCGGCCCCCAGCTTGGAAGAAATCCGCGGCGCTGGCCTTTTGCCCAGCTGGAACGAGACGCGCACGTTCATCGACGGGATGCGCAGCAAATAATCGGCACGGGAACTTGGGCTTCGTAATGCGGTCAAGCCGCAATGGGGGCGTGTTGCCCTTAGGCCATCGAGCCTTTTGGGTCGACATCACCTTCGTGGCGAGTAGTTGAACGATCTGCAAACGCGAATTCCCTCAATTCGCCGCCGGTGACGATTACGATGGCCCTGGTAACGAGGTATGGCCGGCGGATGGGGGTTGATGAAACTAGGGCGCGCATTCGATCCGCGGAGCAATGCGCTGAACGCATGGCGGCTGCTGCTGGCGGCCGAAGTGATCGTGTGCCACTCCTGGGGAATGACGGGCCGCGTCCCGTCGCTAAAGCCGGCATACCAGTTGCTTCTCAACGTAGGCGTCGACGGGTTCTTTGCGATTTCGGGATTCCTCATCACCGCGAGTTGGCTCAGCAACCCGCGACTCCGTGAGTTTCTCGGCGCGCGGGCCCTTCGCATCCTTCCCGGGTTTTACGTGTGCCTGCTGGTGACAGCCTTCGTCATCGCCCCGATCGGCGTGGCAACGCAAGGTGGCTCCGGTACGAAGCTCATAACCTCCGGTGCGTCGTTGGAGTTCGTCTTGAAAAACAGCGCGGTGGCGCTGGTCAAGTTCGATATTGGCGGCACGCCGCGCGGCATTCCGGCCGCGGGCGCCTGGAATGGGTCGCTGTGGTCCCTCATCTGGGAAGTGATGTGCTACGTCGTAGTGGCCGCGATCGGCGTGGTCGGACTCGCCAACCGCCGTTGGATTTCCCCGGCGATATTTGCAGCGGCTCTACTCGGGACCATATCCTTGCCGACGATTACGGTCCCCGACGGCACGGCCGATCACCAGCAAGGCGGCGCGGCCATCGCGCTAATCTATTTGGCCGCAAGGGCGGCGATCATGTTCTCGGCTGGGGCATTCCTGTACCAGTGGCGAGATGTGATCCCCGCCCGGTGGTCACTCGTCGCCGTGAGCGTGGTTATCGTTGCAGCGTCAAGCGTCCTCCCTAACTACCGGATGGTCGCCGCGATCCCGCTTGCCTACGCGGTCATCGTTTCGGGGGCGCTGATCCACAGCCGGCGCCTTCGATTGCGTACGGATCTGTCCTATGGCGTGTACATCTACGCGAGCCCGATGCAGCAGCTGCTGGCCATGAACGGGCTTATCTGGCTTACTCCGTTGGCCTTCGCCGCCCTGTCGACGGCGGCGACGTTGCCGCTGGCCGCGCTGAGCTGGTTCCTGGTGGAGAAGCCGGCACAAGCGTTGAAACATCGAATTAAGCGAAAGGAGTTGGCCGCCTCCGACGTCGCCGAAGGTAGCAGCAGTGGCGACCCAGTCGTCGTCACAGACCGGCCGGCCGCCCGGGCTGATGCTTTAACGCCGCGCGAGTTGACGCACGAGGTGCTTAGCCCCCAACTCGCGGATGCACCAGCCACCAATGGCTCCGGCCCCTGCCCTGAGCAGTTGGAGATCCCGACGATCCCCAACAACGTCGTCGTACGATTGCATCCGAATCGCACGGCGACTGGCGGACTCGGATAAGACTCGGGCACGCACTCGATCGATGAATCACGCCGACTGGCGGGCTCTTCCAGCCGCCCAGTTGCCAGACCCGAGAGCAGACAACGCAAACGGTGCTCGTGCTACCGACGGAAGTTCGAGGTACCGCTCTTCCTCCGGAATTCCGGGGCACCGCCTAGTCACGGCCGATACGATGGCGCCGACGGCGCTGGGTATAAGACGACAGGCAGAGGCGGATGAAGCTCGGACTGGTATTCGATCCGCGGAACAACGCGCTGAACGCATTCCGGCTGGCGCTGGCGGCAGAGGTGATGCTGTTTCACTCCTGGCCGATCACGGGTCGCATGCCGCCCGCGGCGATACTCCAGCTGTTCTTCTCGGTAGGTGTTGACGGGTTCTTTGCGATCTCCGGATTTCTCATCACCGCCAGCTGGCTCAACGACCCACGAGTCCGCGACTATCTCGTCGCTCGAGCCCTGCGCATCCTTCCCGGGTTCTACGTCTGCTTGATCGTGACCGCGTTCGTCATCGCCCCGATAAGCGTGGCGATTCAAGGTGGCTCGGCCGTCAAGCTGCTCCTGTCCAGCGACCCGGTCGAGTACGTCTGGAAGAACGCTGCGGTGGCCTACCTTCATCAGGGTGTCGGCGCCACCCCGAGCGGGATTCCGGATGCGGGGAAATGGAATGCTTCCCTGTGGTCCCTGGTCTGGGAATTGATGTGCTACCTGGTCGTGGCTGTCATCGGTGTCATCGGACTCGCCAATCGCCGTTGGGTGTCCCCTGCAATTTTGGTCCTGGCGGTGCTTGGGGCGTTGTTGTTGCCGCCGCTGACATTTCCCGGGGTATGGACCATCCCCCAGTTGGCCGTGCGATCGGCGATCATGTTCGCCGCCGGCGCGGTCCTCTATCAATGGCGAGACGTGATTCCCGCCCGGTGGTCACTGGTCGCGGTGAGCGTGGTGATCGTCGTGGCGGCCGGTCTATTGCCCGATTACCGTGTGGTGGCTGCCCTTCCGCTGGCGTATGCCGTGATCGTGTCGGGTGCGTTGATCCACAACCAACGGCTGAGATTACGCACGGATCTCTCCTACGGCGTCTACATATACGCGTACCCAATGCAGCAGTTGCTGGCGGTCTGTGGGCTTATCTGGCTGCATCCGATTGGGTTTTTTCTCGTTTCGGCGCTGGCCACCCTGCCTCTGGCGGCGTTGAGCTGGTATTTGGTCGAGAAGCCCGCGCAAAACTTGAGGTCTCGTCTCAAGCGGAAGTGGTCTGTCCGCGACCTTGCTGAAGTTGCCGAACTCCCCGACCCCGCGCAGTCGCCAGATCCCCCGCCCACAGCAGCACCGTCAACACCTCCGCGGTCACACTGATCGCGGCATGGGGCGCGGGCTGCCAGCCCTGCTCCGAAAAGCCCATAATCCCAATCGTTCTCGATAGGCCGAACGCGATCAGCGAGCCGCCCGCCACGGCCGCGCCAGCCCAACGCAGCCAGCCGGGACCGCCCAGGAGGATCAGCAGGGCTATGGCGAACGACGCACTGGCCTGAATCAGGAAGGCGGCGCCGATATCCGGGATGTGTCGGTAGCCGTGCACGTAGAGGTAGGCGTGGCTGAGGGCGCTGACCGCGAGTGACGCGGCCAGCCCGATGCGAAGCAGAAGAGTCATTGCAACGCCTGCTCTTTCAACGCCAGGGCGGCCTCGCCCCGGGTGTAAGAGACCTCGCGGATGCCGAGGGCATCGCGGAGCTTGCCGGACGGCAGAGTGACCGGCTTGGGCGCCGGCCCGTCACCGGGACGCGGCAGCGGGTACGCGGTCGTCGTCCCGCTGTAGAACGTCACGTTGCCTTCCGTCTTGGAAAACAATTGGTGCACATGCCCATTGAGGCAGGTGACGGACGAAAACCGGCGCAGGTAGCTCAGCGCCTGGGCCGCGTCGTCGGTGCCCCAGCCCCAGTTGGGGTACATCGCGAACAACGGGATGTGGCTGAACACGATGATGGGGGTATCGCTCGACAGCCGCGCGACGTCCTTCTCGACGAACTCCAATTGGTCCGCCCCCAAATGTCCCAGCTTGTGCAGGTTCAGCGTGTTGACCAGTGCGATCACGTGCACGCCTGCGGTGTCGAAGCTGTACCAGCCGTCGCCGACGGATCCCGCACCGAAGGCGCTTCGATACTTCTGGCCCGCGTCGTCGACCGAGTCGTGCTCCCCGGGCACGGTGAACACGTGCGGCGTCTTCAGGGCGGTCATCATCTGCTTCACCTGGTCGAACTGCTCGGGGCTGGACAGGTGCGTCAGGTCGCCGGTGTGCACGACGAAATCCGGTGTGTAGCCGAGATTGTTGACCTGACCGATCGCGTGGCCGAACGTGCCGGCGACGTTCGGGTTGGGCGCCCCGGTGAATCCGATGTGGCTGTCGCTGATCTGGGCGAAACGCAGGGTGGGCCGGGCGTGCGCGTGCTCTGCCGCCGCGGTACCCGCAACATGCGAAATCACTTCGCCGCCAACCACGGCGAAGCCCACCGCCGCCCCGAACCACGCCGTGTGTCGCATCAGCTGGCGGCGACTCATGTTCGGGTTCATCGCGTCACCACCACGCTCCCGCGCATCATCGGGTGAATGGAGCAGACGTAGTCGAAAGTTCCGGCGTCGGAGAAGGTGTGGGTGAAAGTGGCCCCTGTCCCCATCCCGGGTGAGTGGAAAGAACCGTCGGATGCGGCCACCGTATGCGGTTCTTCGTCGCGGTTGGTCCACGTGACGGTGGTGCCCACAGGGACCGTCAGCGTGGCCGGCGCGAACGCGAAGCCGTCGATGTTGACCTGATTGCCGCTCACCGGAGCCGCGGGCGCCGTCACTGAGCCCATGGGCATGCTGGTGCTGGAGCCGGTGGCGGGCCGCGAGGCCGAGCACCCCGCCAGGAGGACTGCGGCGGCCAGGGCGACCGCCGAATGTTTTCGAAGCATCATGCCCAGGAATAGGGCGGCGGGTTACACCAATCAGGCGGGCTGGTCGGGACGCGCCGGCGCGAACACCTCGATGACGCCGTCGATCTCACGAACCAGCAACGCCGGCAACGGCTTCGGGGCGATCGGCAGTTGGTGGGTGAGCACCTGTCCGGCGGGCGAGAACGACGTCGAGTGGCAGGGGCAGCGCAGCGTGTCGTCGGGCGCGTCGAACCACAGCCGGCACCCCTGGTGAGTGCATACCCCGGAGACGGCCTGCGGCTTACCGTCGACTCGGCGGACGAATCCGCTCACCGAACCCAGGTCGAACGGATGCATGATCCCGTCGGGTACCTGCGAACTGGCCGCCACCCGCTGCCATGTCCCGGCGTTGGGCGTGAGCGGCGCGTTGTCGGCGGCGGGAACCCCGCCGGGGTGGCCGACAACAACGGCTCGGTCGATGGACACCGCGGTGACCGCGGCGGCCGCCGCTGCCGACGTGCCGACGATGACCTGGCGGCGGGTGCTGCTGTGCTTCTGCGCCGGTTGGGGTCCCGCGTCGGACATCTGCTCGGCGAGGCGACCATGCAGCTCGTCGAGGAATTCCTGCCGCGGGGCCTCGCCCCGGCGCCCGGCCGCGCGCAGTTCGATCGCCGTGCGCAGTTGCGCCGCCTCGAACTCGTCGGGGGCGAACGGCCTGGGCCGCCGGCCCCGCAACAGGTCGTCGACGTAGCGGCGCAGCCCTCGCGCGTTCATGGTGAGCCCCCATCGTTGACCTGCGCCGCCAACCGCAGCGCGCGATGCTGGAGCACCTTGGCGTTGGCGACGCTGACACCGAGTTCCGCGGCGGAATCCTTGATCGAATGCCCTTGCAGGAAGCGTAATTCCAGGATGTGCCGGTAGCGGTCCGGCAGGTTGTCCAAAACCCGGGCGACACGCTGCGGCGCGGTGCTGATCGCTTCCTCGCTTTCCGGTGGTTGTTCGATGTCGTCGATCGAGGTTATCTCCCGGCCCAGGGTCTCCCGCCAATGCGCGGCGAGCACCGTTCGCGCGGTCACCCGCAGGTACGCGCGCACCTCGCCGACGCTCGCGGTCAGCCGCAGCGGCCGCAGCGCGGCGAGGAAGACCTCGGCGGTGAGGTCCTCGGCGTCGGCCCGGTTGCCGACCCGGGCGAACAGCGTGCGGTAGACCCAGGACGCGTTGTCCTGGTACACCGCTTCCCAGTCCGGATAGCCATCGTCAAAGCCGCTGTCGGGCACCGCCCGCAGCGGCCGTTTGACGGGTTCGCTTTGTGCCGCCACGTGCCTCCTCCACCCGATGAATATCGAGCCGGGTTACACCGGTTATCACGGTGCCGCAAGCGAGGTTTGTTCACTGAGCAGCTCGTCGAGTTTGGTGGCGGTGGCCGAGAACACCGACTTGGCGATGCTCAGCAGCCGGTCGCGTACGCGGGGCTTCGCCGAAGCCGGCGGCAGCAGATGACCGACCAGATGACCGAACAGGTCCAGGCGCGCCGCGGACAGCCAGGCGGTCAGGTCCGGATCGTCGAGCCAGCGCAGCTGATTGCTGTAATCGGCCAGCGCCAACCGCAACCAGTCCACATCGGTGTCCGGGTGGGGCAACGGCACGCACAGCCCGTTCTTCAGCCGGTCGTCGGCATACGCGGCTTCGACGTGGGCGATCAGCGCGGCGCTGAAAATCTGCTGGCATCCGCGCACGCTTTGCAGCGTGATCCGGCCGGCGTCGAAAATGGGTGTTGCCGGGCGCTTTTCGGCACCGTCGGCGGTGCAGTCGATAAACAGGGCGTCGCCTTCGCGCGCCACCGCGCCGTCCTCGAGGATCATTCGGTCCGCGTCGACGCGCAGCAGGTGCCCCTTGCGCACCACATCGCCGATGCGTCGCAGCTGTTCGAGTTCGGCCCGGGTGACGGTCGCGCAGCGATACATCGTCGGCCGGATCGCCGGATCGATCCGCAACACGCTGCCGGCCTCCTCGAGGCGGGAGAACAAATCATCAACCGACGCGGCATCGTTGATCGCGCGCAGCTGCGCGATGAAGCCGGCTTTGATCTTCTCGGCGAACAGCGGTCCCGGCTGCATCGTCGCGCGATCCAGCAGCCAGGAGTCACGGGGCATGATCCAGGTCAGCCGGTCCGGCGCGATGCCCTGCCCGAGCAGCCACAGGCAGGTGTCGATGCCGGTCTTGCCCGCGCCGACGATCACGTAACGCTCGTGCGCACCCAATTTCGGCAGGTCGTTGGGCGGCACGCAGGT
This sequence comes from Mycobacterium sp. 852002-51613_SCH5001154, assembly GCF_001667425.1. Classification (NCBI taxonomy): domain Bacteria; kingdom Bacillati; phylum Actinomycetota; class Actinomycetes; order Mycobacteriales; family Mycobacteriaceae; genus Mycobacterium; species Mycobacterium sp. 852002-51613_SCH5001154. The sequence continues at coordinate 153,735 of NZ_LZII01000052.1, forward strand.
GCTACCGGGCGCGACGGCGTAGGGCGCCGGCCGCATGGCGGGCACCGTGACGTGCATGTAGGTGGCGTCGACGATGCGGCGCGCGACGGTGACGGTGTGGTCGGCGCCGGCGAGCGTGGTGAAGCGGCCATCACCGCGGTATTCGCTCATCGGGAAGTAGGAGACCCGGCCACTCGCCAACAGCTGCCGGCGCATCACATGGTCGTAGTAGGCGCACACCTCCCCCGCGGTGGCCAACTCGTAAAGCCCTTGATTCCAACCGAATTCGTCGATGGAGTCGCTGCCGAGGCGCAGCGAATTGACGCCGTAGAACGCCGAGGGCTGGTGCAGCCGCACGAATGGGTAGGCCATGTTCCAGTGCCCGCCCGGCTGGTGGTTGCGGTCCACCAACACCACGCGGGCGTCCGTCTCGGACACCAGCGTGTCGACGAACGCCATGCCCATGGCGCCCGCGCCGACCACCAGGTAATCGGCCTCGATGGTGCGCATACGCCTGAAGGCTAGCCTGCTCAGCCGAGGTCGACCGCCGCGGCGCGGAGGTCATCCAACGCTTTGCGAGCCAGTTCGGCAAGGTCTAGCTCATTCTCTGCGGCAACCCATTCGGCGTAGGCCTCCTTGAACGCGAGCACCCCCAGCTCGGCGGCCAGGGCCGCGGCCCGGGCCGGAACCCCCCGCGCGTGCAGCGCGTCCGCCATCGCCGCGGCCAGGCCGACCTGTTTGAGCGCGTCGCGCTCCTGCAACTCGGTGCTGGTGGCGATGACCGCTTGCACCCGGGGACCGAGTTCGCGATTGAACGGCGTCATCGGCCCGGCAGCCCGCTCCAGCCCGGCGGCCACCGCGGCGAGTGGGCTCGCCCCCGCGGGCGCCGAGGCGATGCCGTCCGTCAGGAGTTGCGCCAGCGTCTCCTGACCGGCCGCCAGGACCTCCCGCTTATCAGGGAAATACCGGAAAAAGGTGCTCCTGGTCAGGCCGGCCTGATCGGCGATCTCGGCGACGGTGGTCCGGTCGTAGCCCTGCTCGGAAAACAGCTGCAGCGCGGCGACGACCAGCCGTGCTCGCGCATCCGGTTCCCATCGGGGCATGCCGTCATCGTAGCGATGAGACTTTTGTCCCATCACTCTGCTAGCGTGATGCGACATCAGTCCCATCACTCGGAGGAGTTGCTCATGCGGGTTTTCGTCACGGGTGCCACCGGCGGCATCGGCTCGGCCGTCGTGCCCGAGCTGACCGGCGCAGGCCACCAAGTCCTCGCGCTGGCGCGCTCCGACGCGTCGGCACAGGCCGCCCAGTCGATGGGAGCCGACGTGCTGCGCGGCGACCTCGACGACACAGACAGCCTGCGCCGGGGCGCCGCGGAGTCCGATGCCGTTATTCACCTCGCCTTCCTGCACTTCGACGACTTCGCCAAGGCGGTCACCCAGGAGTCCGGTGCGGTCGAGGCGTTCGGCGCCGCCCTCGAGGGAACCGGCAAGCCGTTCGTCATGGCCTCGGGGACACCGGTGGTGCCCGGCCGTGCGTCCACCGAGGAGGACCCGATGCCGACCGACGGACCCATCGGCGGACGCGGCCGAAACGCCCGGGCCGCCCTGGACCTGGCCGACAAGGGGGTCCGGTCGGCGGTGGTCCGCCTCCCCCGGTCCGTGCACCGGGCGGCCGGCCCGTGCGGGTTCGCATCCCTGCTCATCGAGACCGCTCGACGCACCGGGGTGTCGGGCTATGTCGGCGACGGCAGCCAGCGCTGGCCGGCCGTGCACGTCCTCGACGCCGCGCGGCTGTTCCGTTTGGTTCTCGAGGAGGCCACCGCAGGCACGGTGGCGCACGCGGTTGCCGATGAGGGGGATCCGATGCGCGCGCTCGCCGAGACCATCGGGCGCGAACTCAACGTGCCCCCGGCGCCGGTCCCGGCCGACCATTTCGGCTTCCTCGGTGCCGTCTTCGAGGCGGACCAACCGGCTTCGAGCGAGTTGACCCGCCGGCGATTCGGTTGGCGACCCACCCATCCGAGCCTGCTCGAAGACCTGGCGGCCGGCGGCTATCCGGCGTGAAAACCGGTGTCCTTGCGGCGCCCGTCCGCGGTTACTAGGATATCCAAGTATCCGCCTCTCACGCGCGTACAACTCGAGGACACCATGACCACACAAATCCCCCACTTCATCGATGGGCAGCGCACCGCCGGCCAGTCCACCCGCACCGCCGACGTCTTCAACCCGAGCACCGGCGAGGTGCAGGCGCAGGTGCCGATGGCCAGCAAGGCCGAAATCGACGCCGCGGTGGCCTCGGCCGTCGAGGCGCAGAAGGGTTGGGCGGCGTGGAATCCGCAGCGGCGCGCGCGCGTGCTGATGCGATTCGTCGAACTGGTCAACGACCACATGGACGAGCTCGCCGAGCTGCTGTCCCTCGAGCACGGCAAGACGCTGGCCGACGCGCGCGGCGACGTCCAGCGCGGCATCGAGGTCATCGAGTTCGCCATCGGCATCCCCCACCTGCTCAAGGGCGAGTACAGCGAAGGCGCCGGTCCGGGCATCGACGTCTACTCGCTGCGCCAGCCGCTGGGGGTGGTCGCCGGCATCACCCCGTTCAACTTCCCGGCCATGATCCCGCTGTGGAAGGCCGGGCCGGCCCTCGCATGCGGCAACGCCTTCGTGCTCAAGCCCAGCGAGCGCGACCCGTCGGTTCCGGTGCGACTGGCCGAACTCTTCCTGGAAGCGGGCCTGCCGCCCGGTGTGTTCCAGGTCGTGCACGGCGACAAGGAGGCCGTCGACGCCATCCTGCACCACCCCGACATACAGGCGGTGGGTTTCGTCGGCAGCTCCGACATCGCCCAGTACATCTACGCCACGGCCGCGGCCACCGGCAAGCGGTCGCAGTGCTTCGGCGGCGCCAAGAACCACATGATCGTGATGCCCGATGCCGACCTGGACCAGGCCGTCGACGCGCTGATCGGGGCCGGGTACGGCAGCGCGGGCGAACGGTGCATGGCAATCAGCGTCGCGGTGCCCGTCGGCGAGCGGACCGCGGAGCGGTTGCGCGCCAGGCTCGTCGACCGGATCAACAACCTGCGCGTCGGGCACAGCCTGGACCCGAAGGCCGACTACGGCCCGCTGGTCACCGAAGCCGCGCTGGCGCGGGTGCGCGACTACATCGGCCAGGGCGTCGAGGCGGGCGCCGAATTGGTGATCGACGGCCGGGAGCGCGCCAGCGACGACCTGACATTCGACGACGCCAGCCTCGAGGGCGGATTCTTCATCGGCCCAACGCTGTTCGACCACGTCACTGCCGACATGTCGATCTACACCGACGAGATCTTCGGGCCGGTGCTGTGCATCGTGCGCGCCCACGACTACGAAGAGGCGCTGCGGTTGCCTTCGGAGCACGAGTACGGCAACGGTGTGGCGGTCTTCACCCGCGACGGCGACGCGGCCCGTGACTTCGTCTCCCGGGTGCAGGTGGGCATGGTCGGCGTGAACGTGCCGATCCCGGTTCCGGTTGCCTACCACACCTTTGGCGGTTGGAAGCGCTCCGGTTTCGGCGACCTCAACCAGCATGGCCCTTCGTCCATCATCTTCTACACGAAGACGAAGACGGTGACGTCGCGGTGGCCGTCCGGCATCAAGGATGGCGCCGAATTCGTCATCCCCACAATGGATTAGGGCCCTATGTTCACCCTGAACGACGACGAGCGGGTCATCACCGAGACGGCGGCCGCGTTCGCCGCCAAACGCCTGGCCCCGCACACCCTGGAATGGGATGCCGCCAAACACTTTCCGACGGACGTGTTGCGGGAGTCCGCCGAGCTCGGCATGGCCGCGATCTACTGCCGCGAGGACGTCGGCGGCAGCGGCCTGCGCCGGCTCGACGGGGTCCGGATCTTCGAGCAGTTGGCCATCGCGTGCCCGACCATCGCGGCGTTCCTGTCCATCCACAACATGTGCGCGTGGATGATCGACAAGTTCGGCACCCCCGAACAGCGCAAGGAATGGGTGCCTCGGCTGGCCGCGATGGACGTCATCGCCAGCTACTGCCTCACCGAGCCGGGCGCGGGCTCGGACGCCAGCGCCCTGAGCACCCGAGCCATCCGCCAGGGTGGCGACTACGTGCTCGACGGCGTCAAGCAGTTCATCTCCGGCGCCGGGGCCTCGGACGTCTACGTGGTGATGGCTCGGACCGGCGGTGAGGGTCCGCGCGGAATCTCGGCCTTCATCGTCGAAAAGGGCGCTCCCGGGCTCAGTTTCGGGGCGCTGGAAGAGAAGATGGGCTGGCATGCCCAGCCCACCGCACAGGTGATCCTGGAGGGCGTGCGGGTACCCGCCGAGGCCATGCTGGGCGGCCCAGAGGGCGAAGGCGCCGGATTCGGCATCGCGATGAACGGCCTCAACGGCGGTCGGCTCAACATCGCGGCGTGCTCGCTGGGCGGCGCCCAGTCCGCCTTCGACAAGGCGGGCGCCTACGTCCGCGACCGGCAGGCGTTCGGCAAGGCACTGCTCGACGAGCCCACCATCCGGTTCACCCTGGCCGACATGGCCATCGGGCTGGAAACGTCGCGAATGATGTTGTGGCGGGCCGCGGATGCGTTGGACAACGACGACCCCGACAAGGTCGAGCTGTGCGCGATGGCCAAGCGCTACGTCACCGACGCCTGCTTCGAGGTGGCCGACAAGGCCCTGCAGCTGCACGGCGGCTACGGGTATCTGCGTGAGTATGGTCTGGAAAAGATCGTCCGCGATCTGCGGGTGCATCGAATCCTGGAAGGGACCAACGAAATCATGCGGGTGGTCATCGGCAGGGCCGAGGCCGCGCGCGTGCGGGCGAGCGCGTAGAAAGGTCGGCGATGACCGAGCACCTGACGGTGGCTTTCCTGGGTCTGGGCAATATGGGCGGGCCGATGTCGGCGAACCTTGTTGCCGCCAAGCATGCGGTGCGCGGGTTCGACCCCGTGCCCGCCGCCATCGCCGCGGCGGCAGGCAACGGGGTCACGACGTTCGACAGCGCGGCCGACGCGGTGACGGGGGCCGACGTCGTGATCACCATGTTGCCCAACGGCGACCTGGTCAAGCGTTGCTACGCCGATGTGCTGCCGGCCGCCCGGTCGGGCGCACTGTTCATCGACAGCTCCACGATCTCGGTCAACGACGCCCGCGAGGTGCACGCGCTCGCGGAGTCGCAGGGGGTTGCGCAGCTGGATGCGCCCGTCTCCGGCGGGGTGAAGGGCGCCGTCGCCGGGACGCTGGCGTTCATGGTCGGCGGTGACGAGGCCGCCCTGGAGCGCGCCCGGCCCGTGCTGGAACCCATGGCGGGCAAGGTGATTCACTGCGGCGCGGCCGGGGCCGGCCAGGCGGCCAAGGTGTGCAACAACATGGTGCTGGCGGTGCAGCAGATCGCCGTCGGTGAGGCGTTCGTGCTGGCCGAGAAGCTCGGGCTTTCGGCGCAGTCCCTCTTCGACGTCATCACCGGCGCGACCGGCAACTGCTGGGCCGTGCACACCAACTGCCCGGTGCCGGGACCGGTGCCGACATCGCCGGCCAACAACGACTTCAAGCCGGGTTTCGCGACCGCACTGATGAACAAGGACCTCGGCCTCGCCATGGACGCGGTGACCTCGACCGGGTCCGCGGCGCCGCTGGGCAGGCACGCCGCCGAGATCTACGCCAAATTCGCGGCCGACCACGCCGACAAGGACTTCAGCGCAGTGATCGAATTGCTGCGCGACAGCTAGATCGGGCACAGCGGCGCGCCGAGCGTGTACTCACTGCGAAATAGCGCGGGAAAAATCGCACTCAGTGCACGTTCGGCGAAGGATGGCCTTCTTCTCGTTCAATCCGCGAAGTCGCCCGCGTCGCGGCGCAGCGTCTCGATCGATGAAACCAGCGCCCGCGCTTCGGTTTCGGACATGCCGATATCGGCGAACACTTGCTCGTTGAGCGTTACCGTGGCGTCCTCGACCGTCGAGCGGCCCAGGTCGGTGATCTGCACCAGAGTGGTGCGCCCATCGGTGGGGTGCGGTACCCGTTGCACCAGCCCGTCGGCTTCCAGCCGGCGAATCGCGTGCGTCACGCTGGTGACGTGGACCTGCAACCGGTCGGACGCCTTGGTGATCGGCAGCGCGCCGGTCCGGCTGAACGCCAGCAGGCGCAGCAACTCATACCGGGAGAAACTCAGGTCGTAGGGACGCAATGCCGTCTCGACGCGGGCCAGCAGGATCTGGTGCGCCCGCATCACCGACGTCACCGCGACCATGCCCTGGGCCACGTCGCTCCAACCGGAGCGCTCCCAGTTGTCGCGCGCCGCGGCGATCGGATCACGCTTCGGCGGTCGTGAGGCAGCCACGCCCCTTCATACCGCACTTGGCGCGCGGGCGTGGGCTTTCCCCAGCGCCGAGAGCACCGCCAGTGTCGAGGCACGATTGCCCACGGTGATCCGCGCGCCGCCGTCCGGGTAGCACCGCACCCGTAGCCCGTCATCGGCAAAGACCTCATGCCACCGCGCACCCCGCCCATCCTTTTTGGCGGGCAGGTACATGAAGTTTGCGTGCGCGTCCGTCGTGTAGATCCCCAGCGCGCTGAGGCGCATCCGCAGATAACAGCGTTCGGCGTTGATCAACCGGACCCGCTGCAGCAGTTGGTCTTCCGCTGCGTACGACGCGGCTACCGCGACCAGACTGGTGATCGGGGCGCCGAACGGCAGCTGATGGGACCACAGTTTTGAGGCCAGCTCCTTCGAGGCCACCCCATAACCGATCCGCAGCCCCGCCAGCCCGTACGCCTTGGAGAAGGTCCGCACCACCACCACATTGGGGAAGCGAGAGACCAATGCCGACACGGCGATGCGGTGCTCGGGCGCGGTGAACTCGATGTACGCCTCGTCGAGCAGGACGACTGTGTCACGCGGCACGCGGCGCAGGAACGCCGAAACGGCGGCAGCGGATTCCAGCGTTCCGGTGGGGTTGTGCGGCCGGCACAGGACGACCACCCGGGCATCGGCGGCGGCGCGGGCCAACCCGTCGAGGTCGTGGTGACCATGCGCATCCAGGGGAACTGTCCGTGTCTTAAGCCGCGCCATCCGCGTGAGGATCGGGTAACCGTCGAAGGTGGGCGTCGCCATCGCCACCGTGTCGCCCGGAGCGGTCAGCGCCTGCAGGGCCAGCAGCACGACACCCGTCGCGCCGGCGCCCGGCACCACCCGGTCGGCCGGCACCCCGATGTGGTCGGCGATCACACCGCGCAGCCGCTCGGGCAGAAACTCGGGGTAGCGGTTCACGGCGTGGACGGACCGCATCAACGCCGACCGGACCGCCGACAGCGGCGGGAAGGGATTCTCGTTGAGCGACAACGCAAACGGATCCACCGCGTCGGGCAACGCATCGAAGCCGTCGCCGGCCAACGGGCTCGGGGCGGGCTGCATCACCCTCGCCCACCCCAGCGCACCGCAGCCGCACCGGCGAAGTCGCCGGCGTGCGCGAAGGCGGCCATCATGACGACATCCCCGGCCTCGGCCTGCCCATCGGAGATCGCGCGATCCAGGTTGATCGGAATCCCGGCGCCGAACAGGTTGCCACACTCGTCAAAGGTGTCTCGATGGCGTTCGGGCGGCAACTCGAGCGCCTCGCGCCAGTTGCGCAGGAAAACCCGGTTCGGCTGGTTGGTGACGAGCAGATCGATGTCCTTGGCGCGCAGGCCTATTCGGTCGCACACCGCCAGCGCCACCTCGGGGACCTGCCGGTTGCCGCGGGCCAGCACCTTGGTGATCTTGCTCTCGGTGAAGCCGATGCTGCCCTCGCCGGCCCCGGCCTGCCACCACTTGCGGGGCGGGTCGTAGGACAGCGTCATCTCGCCGGCGTATTCACCGTAGGTGCGGCACTCGACGTCGAGGATGGGTGATTGGTCGCTGAGCGTGACCAGACCCACGGCCGCACCGTCCCCGGGCACCGCGGACTGCGCCTTGCGGCGGATGGTCGGCTGATCGAAGAACTGTCCGGCCGCGTTTTGGGCGATGGCGATCAGCGCGGTGTGCCCGTTGCCGGAGGACAGCAGTTTGCGAGCCACGTTGAGCGCCAACACGAACGCCGCGCAGCCGCCATTGTTGAGGTCGAGCACCCAGGACGGTCGCATGCCCAGGCGGTGCGCGATGCCGCCGCCTTGCCCGTAGAAGGCCATGTCGGGCACCTGGGTGTGGGTGATGAGCACGTCGGCGCCCTCGACCACGTCGTGGCCGTGCCGCTCGATCAGGCCCTGCGCGGCGCACTCGATCATGTCGATCGAACTCTCGTCAGGCCCGACGTGGTGGCGAAACTTCGGGGCGCGGAACATCACGTGCTCGCGCAGGTCGTCGGACTCGGCGAATTGCGCGTAGTAGTCGGCGCCGATCGGTTCGCCGGGCAGATAGGTGGAGACGTCGATCAGGCTGACGTTCGGTTGGCTCATGTTGCTACCTCATCCATTTCGGCGTCACCGGCAGGCCGTTGCGGTGCCGGTATTCGGCGATCGCCTTGAGGTTCTGCAGCTCCAGCGCGTGGCCGGCGCCGAACATGTCCCAGAAGTCGCCCACCCACACCGGCCGCTGCGTCGGCGCCGCCTCCGGGTACGGGTTGTTGTCATAGAACGGGTGGTGGCAGTTCGTCCACAGCACAACCGATCCCGGCTTGTCCAGGACCACCTGTGCGTCGACGACGCGCATCAGATAGACCATCCACAGGTGTTTGCCCTGATCCCACGCGCAGTGGTAGTCGACGGTCCGCGCCGCCGCGTTGGCGATGGTCCGGGTATAGATCTCGGTCTCCGAGCCGAGCCGATCGTAGGCCAGCCACAGGCCGGGTTCGTCGGTCGGCGTGAAACCGCGCAGGCTGTACGTCCACTCCTCGAGGCTGCGGGTGTCGGCCAGGTACTCGTACAACTCATCGGGCGGGCACGCAACGTAATCGTTGACCGTGCAGTACTCCCCGAAGACCTCATCGTGCGGGTAGACCGACCGCATCATGTCCATGATGATCGGGGTTGCCTTCTCCCGCGGGCTGGTTTCGATTCGGACCACCCCGTCGATGGGAGTGGGGATATCCTCAAGCGCTGGCAGCGACATCGGCCTGGTTCTCCTTCGCGGTCGGAACCTGTTCTGTGACAGCCGCACTGCCTGAGAGCGCGGTGAGAAATGGAGCGAACGGCGGGATTTCGTCGGCGTTGCATTCGACGCTGACCACCGCCGGGCCCTCGATTTCCAGCGCCACCCGAAGCGCCGCGGCAAGTTGGGCGGGGTCGCTGACATCGACCGATGTCAGCCCGGGAAACATCGCCGCCAGACCGGTTCCCAGCGCGCTGGGCCGGAAGCGGTTGTAGCTGTAGCGGTCCCCGTAGAACAGCTGCTCACGGGTCACGCACATCGCGTGGGCGTTGTTGTTGAACAACACGAAGGTCACGGGAAGCCGGTACTGCACTGCGGTGTGCACCTCCAGCCCGTGCATGAAAAAGGCGCCGTCCCCGGCGATCACCACGGTGCGACCGCCCGGCCGGCCGCCGTTCGCCCGTCCGAACGCCATCCCGATCCCGGCCCCGAAGCTGTAGCCCATGCCGCCCATCCCGAGCGCGGCGACGAACCTGCCGCCGCGCCGCGCCGGCAGGTAGTGGATCGCGGCCGCGCCGGTGTTGCCGGCGTCGACGACGATGTCGGCCCCGTCGGGCAGGGCACGGTCCAGCACCGCCATGGCCTCGCGGTACCGCACCCCCGGCCCGTCGCAGTCCTTGGGCGTCAGTTCGGTGCGCCGCACCTGGTCGGGCACCCGCACGCCGTTCGGACGTCCGTGACCGCGCAGCGCCTGGGTCAGCAGGCGCAACGAGCCACGCAGGTCGTCGGTGTGCACGTGCGTGCAGTGCAAATAAGGCCGCGCCGACCCGATCGATACGGTTCGCACCGCCGCCAGCGCGTCGTCCAGGCCGCCGCGCGCGGTCACCGTGAGCCGGGTGCCAACGATGAGGCACAGGGCGCTCGCGGCAAGCGTTTCGGCCACGCTCGGGTGGCCCATGACGCCGGTCACGCCGAGCGCCGACGACGATCCGAAACCCGGTGTGCCGGCGACGTCTTTGGCGTCGGGGACGGTGGCCACCCGCGCGCGCAGCAGCGCACGCAAGTCCTCGAGCTCGGCCCGGGCGTCGTCGCGGGCCACCTGCTCGCCGGCGATGATCGTGACCTGACCGGTCGTCTGGCGCAGTTCCCGGGCGATGAGATGCGGGCTGCCGATCGACGCGCTGAAACCGAAATGCTCGGGGCCGCCGTCGACGGCGATGAATGCCTGCTGAATATCCTTGGGCAGCAACAACACCGCCGGGCCACCGGCACGCGCAGCGCAGATCGCCCTGGGCAATGCCGAGACGATGTCCGCCGGCGAAACCAGCCGCTCGCAAAACACCGACACCGCCGAGAACAGTGCCCGGGCATCCAGCGATCCATTGCGGCCGCTGGTGTCCTGGAAGCTGCCCCGGCCGTCCATCGTGGTCGCGGGCTGGCCAACCAGGGCCAGCACCGGAACCCGGCTCGCGAACGACTCGCCCAGGCCGGCGACGAGGTTCAGCGCTCCCCCACCGGACGTCGCCGCCACCACGCCCAGTCCGGCGCCGCTGCGGCTGTATCCGTCGGCCATGGTGGCCGCCGAGAACTCGTGCTTGGCCAGGACGGCGGTGACCTCCGGCCGGAAGTGCGCGGCGTCGTACAGATCCTCGATGTTGGCGCCGTCGACACCGAAGACGTGGTCCATCCCGAGCGACGCGAGTTGCCCGACGATGTGATCGACCACCCGGTGCTTGCCGAACATGTCTTCAGACACGAGCCCGGCACTTGATCGGTTCACCCCGCCGGTGAACCACGTGCCGCCGGCATTCGTGGTGTCTAGATGACCATCGAACTGCGCGACGTGGTGCGCGAGTATCGGGTCGGCGGTCAAACGGTCCGGGCGCTCGACGGGATCAGCCTGCGCCTCGGGGGCGGTCAGTTCGTGTCGGTGGTCGGACCCTCCGGTGCGGGTAAGAGCACGCTGCTTCACCTGCTCGGCGCGCTCGACTCTCCCGATTCCGGCTCGATCACGTTCGACGGCGAGGAGATCGGCCGCCTGGGCGACGAGCAGCAATCGGAGTTCCGCCATCACCGGGTGGGTTTCATCTTCCAGTTCTTCAACCTGTTGCCGACCTTGTCGGCGTGGGAGAACGTCGCGGTACCCAAACTGCTCGACGGTGTCCGGCTGGGCAGGGCCAAACCTGATGCGATTCGATTGCTGGACCGCGTCGGGCTCGGCAACCGGACCGAGCACCGGCCGGCGGAACTGTCCGGCGGCCAGATGCAGCGCGTCGCGGTGGCGCGCGCGTTGATGATGGACCCGCCGCTCATCCTCGCCGACGAGCCCACCGGCAACCTCGACTCCGCGACCGGCGCCGCGATCCTGCAGCTGCTTGCCGAGGTGGCACACGAAGACGGCCACCGCCGGCTGGTGGTGATGGTGACCCACAACGCTGAGGCCGCCGCGGCGACCGATCGGGTGATCACCCTGCAGGACGGTCGGGTCGGTTCGGACATGCCGGCGGTCCCTGCGTGAAAATCACGGCGGCGGCCAGCCGACTGCGCGTGTTCAGCCTGCGTGAGCTCGCAGTGCATCGCCGTCGCACGCTAGCGTCGATCGCCGTAATGGCCGTTTCCGCAACGTATCTGGTCGCGATATTCGGCATCTTCGGCTCGATCACCGGATCGGTCAACCGGCTGGCCGACGGGATCGCCGGCGTGGCCGCGCTCGAGGTATCGGGCATCACCGACGCCGGGTTCCCCGAAACGATACTGGCCGACGTCGCCGCGGTACCGGGCGTCGCCACCGCGGCGCCGATGATCCGGACCTCCGCATCCACCGCGACGGGGCCGGTGTTGCTGCTCGGCACCGACGCGAGCGCCGCCGCACTGGGCGGCGCACTGAAGGACGCGGTCGCACGACCGGTGCAGGTGCTGTCCTCGACACCCAACGGCGTCCAGGTGGGGCCGCGGATGGGATATGCGAAAGGACAGTCGCTGCAACTGGGCTCGGGTTCGGTCACGGTGAGCGAGGTGCTCGCGGACAAGCAGTTCGCGGACCTCAACGGCGGGCACTACGTCCTGGCCCCACTGGCGTTGGCGCAGAACGTCACCGACCGCCCCGGACAGCTCGACTCGATCCTGATCACCACCAGACCGGGCGCCGACGCGGACACCGTCCGCGCCGCGGTCACCGCCGCGGTGCACGGCCGCGCCATCGTCGCCGCCCCGAGCCTGCGGGCGGCCCGGGCCGGCGACGGCGTCAAGCTGATGAACTACATGGCCCTGCTGGGCGCGGCGGTCGCGTTGGTGGTCGGCGCGTTTCTGATCTACACCACGATGACCATGGCGATCACCCAGCGCCGGCCCGTCATCTCCATGCTGCGCGCGATCGGTGGCCGACGCGTCACCATCGTCGGCGACATGATCGGGGAGGCGGCTGTCCTCGGGCTCCTCGGCGGTGCCATCGGAGCGGGCATCGGAATCCTGGCCGGCCGCATGGCAATTGGCCGCCTGCCTCCCGCGATGACCCAGGGGCTCGAGGCCCGAGTCCAGTACTGGCTGCCCGGCTATGCCATCCCGCTGGCCCTCGCGGCCACGGCGCTCACCTGCGTGGTCGCGTCGGTGATGGCCGCACGCCAGGTGTACAAGGTCGCGCCGATCGAGGCGCTGGCGCCGGTCGGTGCGTCGGCGGCGGACGTCGTGCCCCGATGGCTGCGGGTCGTTGTCGGGGTTGGCGCCCTCGCGGTGTTCGCGGTGTCCATCTGGGTGGTCCTCGGCCAACACGGCACCTTCGCGTTCGCCGCGATGGCCGCTCTGCTGAGCGCCGAGATCGCACTCGGCTTCGCGCTCACCGCACCGATCGTCAAGGTCACAGCCGCGGTGGCCCGCGTCTTCGGGCCGTTCGGGGCGCTCGCGGCGGCCACCATCGAACGCGCGCCGCGGCGGGTGTGGGCCACCGTGATGACCGTGCTCATCGGGGTCGTCACCACCGTGGTGATCACCGGCACCAACGCCGACATGATCCGCTCGGCCCGCGCCATGTTCGCTCCCGCCGCCGCCGTCGACGTGTGGGTGAGTGCGAACCCTCCCGACAGCTATCCCACCGACGCGCTGCCGCAAGGCCTTTCGGAAAAGGTGGCCGCGGTGCCCGGGGTGGCGCGGGTGACCGAGGGCGCGCTCGGGTTCGCCGTCGTCGGCGGCACCCGCGTCCTGCTCGACGGCTTCTCCGACGGGAGCCACGATTCGCTGTTCCGCGCGGTCGACGAACGCGTGCGCGCCGACGTTCTGGCCGGCCGCGGCGTGGTCCTCACGCAGAATCTGGGCGCCACTCTGCACGTCCGCGCCGGCGACCGGCTGCAGCTGCAGACGCCACACGGCCCGCGGCAGACACCGGTGCTCGCCCTGGTGCCCTTCTTCTCGACCGTGATCGGAACGGTAGGAATCGATCTCGGGCACATGCGGGCGTGGTTCGATCGCCCGGCGGCGACGACCCTGCAGATCACCGCGGCCCCGGGGGTAGACCGGCAACGCCTGTTGACCGAGGTGCGCCGGGTGGTGCCCGAACCCAACCATGTGTACGACGGCCGCGCCGCACTGGCGGGGCTGGAAGCCCCGCTGCATCAGAGCATGTTCATCGCCAACGCCGTGTGGGTCATCGTCGTGGCCGTGGCCGCCGTCGCGCTGCTCAACACCCTGACGTTGTCGGTGCTGGAACGCCGCCGCGAGATCGGCGTGCTGCGGGCCATGGGGTCCAGCCGCCGGTTCACCCTGCGGATGGTGCTGGCCGAGGCGGCCGGGATCGGTTTAGTCGGCGGCGTTTTGGGGCTGCTGTTCGGCCTGACCGACCAGTGGCTGTTCAGCCTCATCAGCGGGGAGATCATGAATTTTCAGGTCGGCTTCGGCCTGAGGCCGATGTCCCTGGCCTTCACCGCAGGCGCGCTGGCGATCTGCCTGCTCGGCTCGCTGCCACCCGCCCGGCGGGCCGCGCGGCTGAACATCATCGAGGCCGTCAGCGTGGAGTGAGGATGGCGAACCCCTGCAAATGGGGTTTGCACGGGAACGGCACCGGGGTGCGCGGGATGGTGCGCAGCGCCGTCGTGTCGAACCCGGCGGCGGCGATGGATTCCAGGGTTCGTCGGTTCGGCTCACAACCGGCGGCCAACCACGACCACGGTTTGGCGACCAGGTCCTGGAGCCGCCCGGTCGCGCCGTCCCCGCGCACATGCTCGAGGACCACCAGCCTGCCCCCGGGTGCGAGCACGCGCCGGATCTCGCCGAGCGTGGCGGCCACGTCGTCGACCGAGCAGAGCACCAGCCCGATGTGTACCGAGTCGAAGGCGTTGTCCGGGAAGGGAATCGATTCGCCGGTTCCCTCGACGATGTCGACGGCGACGCCGTGGCGACGGGCAAGCCGCGAAGCCATCCGCCGGAACGGCGCCTCCGGCTCCACGGCCGCGACCGACGTCACCGCGGCGGGCAGGAACCTCAAGTCAGTGCCCGGACCCAAGCCCAGCATCAGCAGCCGGCCCGTCGCGTGGCTGAGCGCCTCGCGGCGATAGCGGTGATAAAAGAGCCGGTCGAAGACCGGCTGGCCGAATCTGTACACGTACGGGAAGTAGGGATTACGGCGCGTCACTGATACCCAAATCCATTCGGAACGGCGGGTATTCGTCACGCATAAGGGACACGTACACGGCCACCCGATATCGCCATCGGACGATGCCCAGCAGAAGATCGAACATGCCCGCGGGGGTGGTCCCCGTGCACAACAACGACACCGCGGCGATCACGCACAACACCTGTAGGAGCGGCTCCATCGACCAGCAGAGCAGCACCTGAGGGATGGCCAACAGCCACTTCACCAGCACGGCCCAGTTCCTCAGCCGCTCCGGGTAGTCGACCTGCAGATCACCGGGATAGTCGGGCCGCGACGCGAGCGTGAAAGGCGGGTACCTGTCCGTGCTGTTCATCGGGAACCGGAAATTCATCACGCGCCACGACCAGCGCAGCACGCCGACGTTGAAGTCGAAGATGGGCCGCGGATACCGCCCGGTGAACAGGATGGCGACGCCGGCCACGACGGTCGACAGCGGATATAGTAGGTAGAGCCCGATCAAGATCGGGTAGTGCGGGAACGCCAGCACGCACCACTTCACCAGCCAGAGCCAGCGTGAGGGCGCATCGAGTTCACCTCGCACCCTGATGAATTCGTCGCTCATGGGCTGGATCGGCTGGTCGTCGCGGCCCCCAGTTCTCGGCTGATCTCCGCGGACATCCGCGGGTGACTCGTCCAGCGCAGAAACATCGTCAGTGCGCGGGCCTGCAGCCGGTCGGGGATCAAAGCGGCCGGCCGCAGCACGAACTCACCGTGCGAGACCGGCAGTGACGCCGCCCTGGACACGGCCATCACCTTGTGCCGGCGGGTCTTCTCATACCAGCGCAGTGCGCTCGGCACGTCGCCTTTGGAGGCGCTGCCCTGAAGACCCGACAGCGCCTTGCACAGCACCATGGTGTCGAGCAGCGCCTGGTTGGTCCCCTGCGCCAGGGTGGGCGGCATCGTGTGGGCGGCGTCGCCGAGCAACGTCACCGGGCCCCGGCCCGCCGGGGGTATCGGATGCCGGAAATGCGGATACGGCGAGTGCGCCAGATCATCGTCGGTCAGGGCCGCCAGCACCCGGTCGACGGCTTCCGACCATCCGGCGAAGTGGGACCGGATCGTTTCGATCGGACGTTGCGGCCGCACGAAGTCGTAGGACCACGGGAGGTCGAACCACCACTGCACCTCGGAACCCCCGGCCGGCCACAGGCCGAGGTTTCCGTTGTCGCCGATGACCATCAGTGCGGTGTCCTTGTCCGAGAGCTCCGCCAGGGCGATGAGCCCCTGCCAACTGCACCAGCCGGTGGGTTTGGCCTGCCGCCCGCCGACGCTGTCCCGGACCATCGAGTGCAGGCCGTCGGCGCCGATCAAGAGGTCTCCCTGGGCGGAGCTGCCGTCGTCGAACTCGACCCGCACGGCGTCGCCCGTAGCGGCCAATGCGATCGCACGGGCCCCGCATCGAATGCGGTCGGCCGGAAAGCCGTCCAGCAACCGTTCCAGCAGGACCCGGCGCGGAACCATCCGGACGGGCGCGCCGAGCCGATCCGCCATCGCGGACACGTCGAGCGTGGCAAGCGGATGGCCCGTGGCCGTCACGGCCCGCACGGTCGACAGCAGCTGACCGGCCCGGTCCATGTCGACGCCCAGCTGCCGAAGCACCGTCTCGCCGTTGGACCAGATCGTCACCGCACCGCCGGCCGCCCGCACATCCGGCCGACGCTCGAAGACGGTCACGTCGTGCCCGTCCCGCGACAATCCGCGGGCAACCGCGATCCCGCCGACACCGGCGCCCACCACCAGCGCCCGCAGTGGACGCTCGTGGCCAGACACCGCAGCCCCCGACCCCTAGAGCGAACGCTGCAACAGAACCTGGCCGCTATCGGCGGCCACCACCTGTACGGCCGCGATCTGGTCGACCGGCGTCGAGATGCTGCCCGCGGGCGTCGCGGTGTGGCCGGGTACGGCCACCCAGGTCGCCAGCCGGGTCTGGCTGCCGTCGCGACCCACCACGACCATCGCCAGCGTGTCGTGGTGCGCGTTGAGCGGGGCCAGGCACACGCACCGCAGGTTGATGGCGGTTCCCCAGTGCTGGCTGGACAGCTCGACCGTCGACGCCAGCAGGGTGGTGCCCACCTGCGCCATCGGCGCCGAGGACGCGGTCACCTGTTGCGACGGGGACGAGGAATACCCCTGCACCCCGACGAACACGCCGATCGCCAGCACCACCGCCGCGGCCGACGAGGCCACCCAGGTCACTATCCGCGTGCGGCGCCGGCGCCAGTGCACCTTGGCCAGCAACGACGTCAACAGCTCCGGCGACATCTCCGGTGTCGCCGACAATCCGGCGGCCGGACCGGAGTCGTTGATCGCCGCCACCTCGTCCGGGCCGAGCTGCGAGAGCAGCGCCGGCACGCCGCTCAGGTCGGCGACGGCCCCCCGGCACGCCGGGCAGTACGCCAGGTGCGCCTCGAATTCGCGTCGCTCCGCGGCCGACAACGAACCCAACACGTATGCGGCATCCCACATCACGTAGGGATCGTCCGGCGGGCCGATGCCCCGCAGCGGCGTCTTCATCTCATCCATTTCCTCAGCACCCTTCAAGCTTCGGAGCCCCTCAGCGGGTAACTCCAAGTTCCTGCAGAGTGAGTCGCAACGCCCGCACGGCGTAGTGTAATCGCGACTTCACCGTTCCTTCGGCGATCCCGAGGTCGGCAGCAATCTGCGCGGTGGTCCATCCGCGGTAGTACGACCGGTCGATCACGGCCCGGTGCTCGGCGGACAGCTGCGCCATCGCGTCGGCGATCAGCAGCTTGTCCAGCGCCGCGTTCACCTCGTCCGGCGTCGACCGTTCGGGCGCCCCCGCCTCGTCCGTCGACCCGACGACGTTGCGGAATCTTGCGCTGCGCCGGTCGTCGATGATCATGTTGCGCGCGACGGTGAACAGCCACGCCCGCGCCGAGCGCTCGGTGTCCCCGACGACCTCCGGATGCTGCCAGGCCCGCAGCAACGTCTCCTGCACGACGTCCTCGGACTGGCTCGCATCCCCCGTGAGCCGGAGCGCGTAACGCCACAAAACCGCTGCGTGCTCGTCGTACAGCGCCTTCATCAGGGCGGCTTCGGCGGTCCCGGACGCCCTCCAATTGCCTGCAACACGGGCCACTCCATCACCTCCGACTACTGAAACGAGGCGAGGCGGTGATTAGTTCAACTAAGGCAGGTCAGGATGCGCGGCCCCGCGTCGGTGACGGCGACGGTGTGCTCCCAGTGTGCCGCACGGGACCCGTCGGAGGTGGTGACGGTCCACGCGTCGTCGAGCACCACGGTCTTGCCCGTCCCGAGCGTCAGCATCGGTTCGATCGCCAGCACCGACCCGGGGGCCAGCAGCGGGCCGCGCCCGGGTGAGCCCTCGTTGGGCAGGAAGGGGTCCATGTGCATCTGCCGCCCGATGCCGTGGCCGCCGTAGCCCTCCACGATCCCGAACGCGCGCCCGTGCCGGTCGGCCGCCGCGCGCGTGCCCGTTTCGATGGCGTGTGAGACGTCGGTCAGCCTGTTGCCGGGGATCATCGCCGCGATCCCGGCCTCCAGCGATTCCCTGGTGGCGTCGCACAGCGCCTGGTCGGCCGCGTCGAGGGTGCCGACGCCGAACGTGATCGCGGCGTCACCGTGCCAGCCGTCCAGGATCGCGCCGCAGTCGATGGACACCAGGTCGCCGGGGGCCAAGATCTCGGCGGCCGACGGAATCCCATGCACCACCCGCTCGTTGACCGACGCGCAGATCGACGCGGGGTAACCGTGATAGCCGAGGAACGACGGTATCGCGCCCGCCTCCCGGATCACCGACTCGGCGATCTGGTCGAGGCCCAGCGTCGACACCCCGGGCACCGCGGCCCCCCGCACCGCCTGCAGCGCGGCCGCGACCACCGCCCCCGCCGCCGCCATCGCGTCGAGCTCACCGGCGGTGCGCTGCGGCACGACTTTGTGTCTCCGCAGTCGCGCCAGCGCGCTCATCGTTACTTGCCCAGCGCTTGCAGGGCGCGGGCGAACACTTCGTCCAGGGTGCCGATGGCGTCGACCGTCTTGAGTTCGTCGCGGTAGTACTCGAGCAGCGGCGCGGTCTCGTCGCGGTACACCTTCATCCGGTTCAGGATGATGTCGTCGGTGTCGTCGGCGCGGCCGCGGGCTTTGAGCCGTTGCAGCAGCTCGTCCTCCGAAACGCGGAACTCCAGCACCGAGTCGATGTCGGTGCCTCGGCGCTCGAGCATTTCGTGCAGCGCCTTGGCCTGCTCCGTCGACCGCGGATACCCGTCCAGGACGAAGCCCGCGGCCGCGTCGGCATCGCTGAGGCGGTCGTCCACGAGCTGATTGGTCAACTCCGAGGGAACCAGGTCGCCGGCGTCCAGATAGCGCTTGGCCTCCAGGCCGAGTTTGGTGCCGTTCTCGATGTTGCTACGAAACAGCTCGCCGGTGGAGATGTGCGGGATCCCGAGCTTTTCGGAGAGCTTCTGGGCCTGCGTTCCCTTGCCCGCCCCCGGCGGGCCCAGCAAAACGACTCTCACTTCAGGAACCCCTCGTAGTTGCGCTGCATCAGCTGGCTCTCGATCTGCTTGACCGTATCCAAGCCGACACCAATCATGATCAAAACCGCGGTACCGCCGAACGGCAAATTCTGGACCGCTCCGCCATTGCCGATTTGCAGGAACAAGTTGGGCAGCACCGAGATGGCGCCGAGGTAGATCGAGCCCGGCAGGGTAATCCTGCTCAGCACATAACGCAGGTAGTCGGCGGTGGGCTTGCCCGGCCGGATGCCCGGGATGAACCCGCCGAACTTCTTCATCTCGTCGGCACGTTCGTCGGGGTTGAACGTGATGGACACGTAGAAATACGTGAAGAAGATGATCAGCCCGAAGTAGATGCTGATGTAAATGGGATCGCTGGGGTCGGACAGGTAACTGCCGACGAACTTGTCCCACCAGCTGTTGCCCACTCCACCGCTGCCGCTGCGGATCAGCTGCGTGATCAGGTGCGGGATGTAGATGAGCGACGATGCGAAGATGACCGGAATGACGCCGGCCTGGTTGACCTTGAGCGGCAGGTACGTCGACGTTCCGCCGTACATGCGCCGGCCCACCATGCGCTTGGCGTACTGCACCGGGATGCGGCGCTGCCCCTGCTCGACGAACACCACGCCGACGATGATGGCCAGGGCGGCGACGCAGACGGCGGCGAAGATCATCCCGCCGCGGCTGTCCAGGATGGTCTTGCCCTCGGAGGGGATGCGGGCCGCGATGCCGACGAAGATCAGCAACGACATGCCGTTACCGATGCCCCGCTCGGTGATCAGCTCGCCCATCCACATCACCAGCGCCGCGCCGGAGGTCATCACCATCACGATGACGACCAGCGTGAAGATGCTCTGGTCGGCGATGATGTCCAGCGAGCAGCCCTGTAGCAACCCGCCGTTGGCCGCCAGTGCCACGATGCTGGTCGCCTGCAGGATCGCCAGCGCGATGGCCAGATAGCGGGTGTACTGCGTCATCTTGGCCTGGCCGGACTGGCCTTCCTTGCGCAGTTCCTCGAACCGCGGGATGACCACCGTGAGCAGCTGCACGATGATGCTCGCGGTGATGTAGGGCATCACCCCGACGGCGAACACCGTCAGCTTCAGCAACGCACCGCCGGAAAACAGGTTGATCAGCGAATAGATCTGTCCGGCCGCGCCGCCGCTGGCCTCCTTGATGCACTGCTGGACGTTCGGGAAATTGACGCCAGGGGACGGCAAAGCAGCGCCCAGCCGATAGAGAACGACGATTCCCAGCGTGAAGAGGATCTTCCGTCTCAGGTCGACTGTCCGCAGCGATGAGATGAAAGCCGAAAGCACTCTTCCTCCTGCGCAGCCGGGGGGTTTCCTGCATTACGCGCCCAACACCCGCAGGCCAGGACGTACGGCCGACTTATTCTGCAGCGCGTCAAACCGTGTACGAGACTAACAGCTGGTCTGGGCAAGCCCGTCCAGGGCCGTCACCGAGGACCCATAAAAACCACAGGAAGCCGCAAGCCGTGGGGCGTAGAGTGCTCTTGGTTCGTTGCATTTGCTAATTAAATGGGGAGAGCATGACACGCACTGACCAAGACAGTTGGGACTTGGCCTCCAGCGTCGGTGCCACGGCCACGATGGTCGCCGCGGCCCGCGCGCTGGCCAGCGAGGGCGCCGAGCCGATCATCCACGATCCGTTCGCGGCGCCCCTGGTGCGAGCTGTCGGCCTGGAATTCTTCCGCCAACTGGTCGACGGCGAAGTGGCGTCCACGGACGCGGAGGACGGCGAACGGGACCTGCAGCTGGAAACGGATTCGATCGCGGTGCGCACGCGCTTCTTCGACGACTTCTTTCGGGGCGCCGCCCGCGACGGGATCCGCCAGTCGGTGATCCTGGCCGCCGGCCTCGACGCCCGTGCGTACCGGCTGAGCTGGCCGCCCGGGAGCGTGGTCTACGAGGTGGATCAGCCCAAGGTCGTCGAGTTCAAGACCGCCGCCATGGCCGAGCTGGGCGCCTCCCCGACCGCCGAGCGGCGCGCCGTCAGCGTCGATCTGCGCGACGACTGGCCGGAAGCGTTGCGGCGCAGCGGTTTCGACCCGGCGCAACCGACGTCGTGGAGCGCCGAGGGTCTGCTCATGTACCTGCCGCCCGAAGCCCAGGACCGGCTCTTCGACAACATCACCGAGCTCAGCGCGCCCGGAAGCAAGCTGGCCACCGAATTCCACGGCGACTCCGGCCGGACGATGACCGAACGTGCGCAGCAGTTCAACGAGCGGTGGGCAAACCTGGGCTGCGACATCGACCTGTCGGGGCTGTTCTTCGACGGGGAGCGCAGCAACGTCGTGGACTACCTGACCGGCCGCGGTTGGCGGGTGAGCACCCGGGAGCGGCGCGAGTACTTCGCCGACTACGGCCTCGTCTTCCCGGACGACGAGACGTCGCAGCTGCGCAACATCGTCGCCGTCACCGCGACGTTGAGCTAGCCACCCGCGAAAGCCTCACGCCGCCAACGGCTTTGCCGTAGCTCAGGCGGGCCTGGCGGACGGCGCGCGCACCACCATCGGCACGGCGGGGAAGCACCAGGCCATCTCGGTGCGCGACTTGCGCAGGGCCGCGGTGCCGTAACCCTTCTTGCGGTGCTCCGGGTGGATCCAGATGCGCACGTTGACCTCGCCCCCGAGCAGCTCGCCGAACACCATCCCGACCTTCTCGCCGGAATCGACGGCCACGAACCACGCCGCCTCCTCGTCGTCGAGGCGCCCCAGCGCCGCGCTGATTTCGTCGTCGAGGTTGCCGGCCGGCCCGCCGGACCCGTCGCCGGCGGCGCCCATGTCCTCGGTGCGGGCAGCGAAGATGTCGCGGTCATTCTCCGCCGAGAACGGTCGCAGCTCCAGGGTCTCCCCCGAGCTGGCCGGGCGCTCGCCGAGGGTGAAGCTGAGCTGCTTGTTCAGGTCCTCGAGTTCGGCCAGGATCTTGCGGCGCGAGTCGATGGTGAGCTGATCGAACGACATCCCCATCACCGCTTCGGCGGCCACGTGGGAGGTATCGAGCAGGCGGACGATCGCCTCGACCGCGGCCGCCTTGTTCTCGGACTCCACCACGACGTCGGCGATTTCATGCCGGCGTTCAAGAGCTTTCAGCAGGGCATCGGCGATCTCGCGACGGGCGGCTTTGCGATCCTGGTCGGTCATTGCACCAGCCTAGAACGCCGCCGGAGGGAGCGCGCTACATCTCCGGGTTCCCAGCTCCAGGAACCGTTGGTAGCGGTCCTCGACCGCGGCGGCCCAGGCGGGGTCGGGTTCGACGACGCGCTCGGTGGAGACCCAGCGGGCAGCGTCGGCGATCGAGGTTTCCAGGCCGGCCGCCATGCGCCCGAGGAACGCCGCGCCCAGCGCCGCCCCCTCGGGCACCGCCGACACCTCCACCGGCCGCCCGGTGGCATCGGCGATGGCCTGCATCCACGGTCCGACCCGAGTGCCGCCGCCCGTGGCGACGATCCTTGCCACCGGCGCCCCGCTCAGCTCGATGAGCTGACGGACCACGAAGCCCGACGCCTCGTAGGCGGCCCGGCGCAGCGCTGCCGCGTCGTGAGTGAGGTCCAGCGCTTCGAGCACGGCACGGCGATCCGGGTCATGGAACGGAGTGCGCTCCCCGCGAAGGTAGGGCGACCACACCGGCACCCGCCCGGGCTGCGCGGCGGCCGGGTCGCCGGATGCGACCACGCGGTCCACCCAGCCGAGGAACAGCCCGCCGGCATTGCTCGCCCCGCCGATCTGGCTCTTGCCCGCGGCGGTATGGGGGATGGTCCACAGGCCCGGCACCTGCCGGGCCTCGGGGATGGTGGTCCACACGATCAAGGTGGTGCCGCACAGCACCAGCACGTCGCCGTCGCGGTCGGCGCCGGCCACGATCTGCTCGCACAAAGCGTCGATGGCGCCGATTCCCAGCGCCGCGCCGCTGCCGTGCACCTGCCCGACGGCGGCCCCCATGCTCTCCACCCGCGGCATCTGTTCGGGCCGCGCGCCGCGCTCGGCGCACGCCTCGGGGTTCCAGCCCGTCCCGTCGAACAGCGGGTACGCGGTCGCGGCGGTGGCGAAGTCGATCACCGCTTCGCCCGCAAGGGCGTGGTTGGCCACCGCCGGCGCCGGCCAGTACCCCGCCGCGCCCGGCGCCTGCGCCGCCGTCCAGCGCAGGAACTCGGCGGCCTCGCCCAACGCCGGCAGCGGCTGCACGGGTTGCTCCGGTGTTCGGCCCCGTTCGTCGCCATACAACAGTCCCGGCGTCGTCGGCACGCCCGCGGCATCGACGGCCGTCAGCGACGGCACCATCGCCGATACGGCCACCGCGCGGACGTTCGGCCCGGGGTTCAGCTGGTTCAGCGCCGCCACCGGCCCCCGCCGCCACGCCTCGCCGGCGTCGTGCTCGAGCCGGCCGGGCGCCGGCACCCGCAACTGGTGCGGGATCCGGGCCCGCGCGGTCACCCGGCCGTCGGCGTCCGCGGCGACCGCTTTGACCGCGGTGCTGCCGACGTCGATGCCGATTGTGACGACTTCACGTGACACGGGCGTCACCGTACGCCAGCATTGGGGTTCGTGACGTCAAGACCGCGCGCGTTGGTGACGGCCCCGCTGCGGGGACCGGGCTTCGCCAAGCTGAAGCAGCTGGCCGACGTGGTGTACGACCCGTGGATCGAGCAGACCCCGCTGCGGATCTACAGTGCCGAACAACTGGCCGAACGCATCACCGCCGAGGCCGCCGATGTCGTTGTGGTGGAAAGCGACTCGGTCGGCGGGCCGGTGTTCGACTTGGGCCTGCGGGTGATCGCCTCGACCCGCGGCGACCCCAACAACGTCGACATCGCGGGGGCCACCGCGGCCGGGGTCCCGGTGCTGAACACCCCGGGCCGCAACGCCGACGCGGTCGCCGAGATGACGGTGGCGCTGCTGCTGGCCGTCACCCGCCAGCTCCTGCCCGCCGACGCGGATGTCCGCAGCGGCAACATCTTTCGCGATGGCAGCATCCCCTATCAGCGGTTCCGCGCCTGGGAGGTCGCCGGGCGCACCGCCGGTCTGGTGGGCCTCGGCGCCGTCGGCCGCGCCACCGCATGGCGGCTGTCCGGGCTGGGCCTGCGGGTCATCGCCCACGACCCCTACAACGACGACGCCCGGCACGGCCTGGACGAGCTGCTGGGCGAGGCCGACGTCGTCTCCCTGCACGCGCCCGTCACCGACGACACGGTCGGCATGATCGGGGCGCCGCAGTTCGCCGCCATGCGTGACGGCGTGGTCTTCCTCAACACCGCCCGCGCCCAGCTGCACGACACCGATGCGCTCGTCGACGCGCTGCGCGACGGCAAGGTGTCCGCCGCCGGCCTGGACCACTTCGTCGGCGAATGGCTGCCCACCGACCACCCGCTGGTCGGCATGCCCAATGTCGTGCTGACGCCTCACATCGGCGGCGCCACGTGGAACACTGAGGCTCGGCAGGCGCAGATGGTGGCCGACGACCTGGAAGCGCTGCTGGCCGGCGGGATGCCCGCCCACATCGTCAACCCGGAGGTGCTCGGCCCATGACGTCCGTGAAATCGGTGGCCCACCCCGAAACGGCGGTGCTCGACGCGGCCAAGGACATGCTGCGCCGGGGCCTGGTCGAGGGAACCGCGGGCAACATCTCCGCGCGGCGCTCCGACGGCAACATCGTCATCACCCCGTCGTCGGTTGACTACCGCGACATGCAGCTCGACGACCTCGTGCTCATAGACCCGGACGGTGCCGTGCTGCACGCCGCGGACGGCCGCTCGCCGTCCTCGGAGATGCAGCTGCACCTGGCCTGCTACCGCGCGTTCGACGATATCGGCAGCGTCATTCACAGCCACCCGGTGTGGGCGACCATGTTCGCCATTGCGCACCAATCGATTCCGGCGTGCATCGACGAGTTCGCGGTGTACTGCGGCGGGGACGTCCGCTGCACCGAGTACGCCGCCTCCGGCACCCCCGACGTCGGCGCCAACGCCGTCAAGGCGCTCGACGGCCGGGGCGCCGCGTTGATCGCCAACCACGGCCTGGTGGCCGTGGGGCCACGACCGGACAAGGTGCTGCACATCACCGCCCTGGTGGAGCGCACCGCCCAAATCGTTTGGGGTGCAAGGGCGCTCGGCGGCCCGGTGCCCATCCCCGAGGACGTCAACCGCAACTTCGCCGGCGTATACGGCTACCTGCGCGCGAACGCCTGATGCGCCCGGTCCGGTTCGGCCACGCGCGCGTGGCGCGGGTCCTCGAACTCCAATTCGACCTGACGACACGCCTTTTCGCGCAAACACCGCCGTCCGGCTGGCAAGACAACGCCGACCTGCTGGTGCCGGACTTCTTCGACCCATCCACCGATCAGTGGCACATCGCGATCCAAAGCTGGGTCATCGAGGTCGACGGGTTGACCGTCGTCGTGGACACCGGTGTCGGTAACGACCGCCAACGCCCGCACATGCAACCCCTGGACCACCTCAACACCGGATTCCTGGCCGCCCTGCGGTACGCGGGCGTCGACCGCGCCGCCGTGGACGTGGTAGTCAACACCCACGTCCACTCCGACCATGTCGGGTGGAACACCATGCTGGACAACGATTCCTGGGTGCCGACGTTTCCCAACGCCCGATACGTGGTGCCGGCTGCCGACTACCAGCACTTCGCACCCGATGGGCCCGCGGCGAGGCGATCGCCGCGCAGCGAGGAGGAAGCGGCTCAGCAGCGCGGCGACCAGCTCGTGTTCGCGGACAGCGTCGCACCGATCGCGGCGGCGGGACAGCTCGTCCAATGGTCGGACGATTACCAGGTCAGCCCGTCGCTGCGGCTGCGGCCCGCCCCCGGGCACACGCCGGGCTCCTCGGTGCTGTGGCTGGATGCGGGTCAGCCGGTCGTCTTCGTCGGCGATCTCACCCACAGCCCGCTGCAGTTGCGTCGCCCCGCCGACACCTGCGCCTTCGACGTGGACGGCCCCGCCGCCGCGGTGACCCGCCGCCGGATCTTCACCGAGGCAGTCCAGGCGAAGGCCGCCGTGATTCCCGCGCACTACCCCGGACGCGGTGGTGCGACGATCCTCGCCGCCGAGGACCGATTCGACGTCGACCGCTGGCTGGACATCGAATCCCTCTGACTAGCTAAAGCGGACCCGCAGCGATTCGTACACCGTCATGTTGTTCGTCAGGTCGGGAAGCACCATGGTCGGCTCGCCGACCTCGATCAGGTCGGTGTTCAACAAGATCTCGTCCAGGGCGGCCCGGACTTCCGCTCGGGCCAGCATGGCCCCCAGGCAGTGATGGGCGCCGCCACCGCCAAACGACTGGTGCGGATTGGGATTACGGCGAATGTCAAACCTGTACGGATCCTCGAAGACGTCCTCGTCGCGATTGGCCGATCGCAACATCGTCACCACGCGCGCACCCGCCGGGATCAGAACGTCGCCGAGGTGGACGTCCTTGGTCGCTCCGCGTACCCAGAACATGATGGGCGTGGAGTAGCGGATCACCTCCTCGACCGCCGTGGCGCGCACACCGGGGTCACAACGATAGATCGCCATCTGGTCGGGGTTGTCGACGAAAGCACGAATCCCGTCGCACAACGCGTTTCGTGTCGTATCGGCACCCGCCAGCCCGAGGATGAAGAAAAAGATCTCCAACTCGTTGGAGGGCAGCAGGAAGCGCTTTCCGGATTCTTCCGTGACTTCCGTGGTGCACAGCGCACTCCAGATGTCGTCCACGGGATGTTCGCGTTTGTGCGCCGTCAGCGAGCTTGCGTATTCGAACAGCTCCACGAAGGGCAACAGATCGTCCCCTTCGGGGAGGGACATCTGTGCACCAGCGGTCTTCAGAACTCGATCGATCAAACCGAAAACATGCGGGCGGTCGGATTCGGGGATCCCCACGATGTCGCCGATCACCGATATGGGCAATCCGGCGGCCAGGTGGACGAACTCGCCACCTCCGGACTCCCGCAGTGCCCCGGCCATCTCTTTGGCCCGACTGCGAATTCCATCTTCCAACTTGGCGACCGCGCGCGGAGTGAAGGCACGCGTGATGAGCCGGCGGCGGACGGTGTGATCCGGCGGGTCCAGACTCACGATCGCCGGGTAAGCGTCGAACAGTGCTACGTCCTGGATCAGCGGTCCGCGTGTCGCGGTGAACGTCTCGTAGTCGCGATGCACCCGTGCCACGTCGGCGTGCTTGGTACACACCCAGAATTCGCGGCCGACGGCCGACCTCACCTCCTCGGTGAGCCGCTGATGAAACACCGGCGTACGGGCGCGCAGTTCGGCGAACAGATCGTCGGGAAAGCGCGATGACCAGATCGCCGGCTCGGCGAGGTCGATCGTCGTGTCGCTCATGATGCACCACCCCCGATTTCGCTTCGCAGACCGCCCAATATCAACCGCAACCCGTACGCAAACGCTTCGTCACTTGGACCGTGTGCCCCGGCACCGGCGTGACGGATTTGCTCGAGCTGCACTGCCCCCAGCAGGTGGACGTAGAGCGTGGCGTGTGCCGCATCGAAATGTTCCGCGCTCAAACCGGATTCGTGCAGGATTCCGCGAGAGGCGCGGTCCATCTCGGTGGCCGCCGCCGTGTGCGGATGTTCCAGCAGCAGGACGGTGATCCCGGGCACCTCGACCAGCTCCTTCCACGCATTCGTGTAGAGCGCGATCAACCGTGACTCCCAGTCGCCCTCCTGCGGCACCTCGATCTGGGCGAGCACGGATTCGATGAGCAGATCGAGCAATTCGCGCTTGTCACGGACGTGGTAGTACACCGACGAGGCGGCCGTGCCCGCCTCAGCGGCCAGCTCGCGCATCGTGACCCGGTTGACGCCGACACGCTTGGCCAATTGCAACAGGTGCTTGGTCAAGTGCGCCCGGTCGAGCGCTCCGTGCCGCAACACCGGCGCACCTGATGCAGTCTGCACGCGTTCTCCCATCCGGGCCGTTTCGAACAATGTTCTGATTAGAACAACGTTCGACGCGCTCGTCAACGGTGGCGAAGGGATTCGGGCCCGCCAGTGACCGCTCGACAGGACCGGGACGCCTCGTCAGCGCCGTCGCCACCCGCGGGGCGAGAGCCCGTGGGTCCGGCCGAACAGCCGGCTGAAATAGCCGGGATCGGCGATCCCCACCCGCCTGGCGACCTCGGCGACCGGCAGATCCGTATCGGCCAGCAGCCCGCGGGCCTCGGCCATCCGGCGTTCGGTGATCCACTCCCCGACGGTGCGCCCGGTGCGGCGCCGCACCACGGTGGTCAGGTGCCCGGGCGTCACGCCAAGTTCGCCCGCGACGTCGCGCAGCGACAACGGCTCGGCGTGCCGGCGGTCGATCACCTCGAACACCTCGGCCAGCAGCGGCTCGCCCGCGCGGCGCAGCTCGGCCACCACCGCGCCCGCCAGCCGCGCGAGGTCGATCAGCAACAGCGTCAGATGTGCCAAGGCGGCCTGCCGATAGCCGTCCTGCCGTGCGAGCAGCTCGGCTTCGATCGACCCGATCGCCGCGTCCCAGACCGGCCGTCGCGCCGCGGGCACCTCCAGCCGCAAAATCCCACCGGCGTGCCCGTGCAGGAACGGGAACAGCAGCGGGTGCGCCCGCCACGCCGGCCAGGGCGATCGCCCGTCCTCGCCCAGGGTCGCGGGGTCGAAGAAGACAGCGACACCGGCGTCGCGATCGGCCAACTGCGCGGGATCGAGCACCCGCCCAGCGGCTGCCACGTAGACAAGCCCGGCCGCGGGCAGGTACCACAGCGCCGGGAAGTCGTGGATGTGGCGACCGCGGTCGACAAAATCCTCCGGGCCGGACCGCACCACCGTGACCGGGGGGTTGTCGGGATCGGTCCGGTATGCGTAGACCGGCACCCCCGCGCGCTGCCGAACCATCCGAGCCGGTTGCGCCATATCACCAAAAATAGTTCAAGTTTCTCCGAGAATCACCCAATTCTTCGCCGATGCATCGGTTCACCATGGATTGCGTGACAAAACATCATCCACATGACTACCTGCCGGCCGCCGGCCACGACGCGTTGCTCCCCACCTACGACCTGATGTCACGCCTGCTCGGCATGAAAAGGGTCCACGACGCGCTCCTCGCGCAGGCCGAACTCGACAACTGCCTCCGCATCCTGGAAATCGGCTGCGGCACGGGCAATCTCACCATTCGGGCGAAACGCTCCCATCCCCAGCTGGAGGTGGTCGGATGCGATCCCGACCCGCGGGCGCTTGACCGGGCGAGGCGAAAGGCGGAGGGGATCCGCTTCGAGCAGGGCTACGCAGAACGGCTGCCCTACGCCGACGGCGAATTCGACCGGGTGCTGTCGTCTTTGATGCTGCACCATATCGGCGACGACGCCAAAACCGCTGCGGCGGCGGAGGTTTTCCGCGTCCTTCGCCCGGGCGGCCGGCTGCACCTGGTCGACATCGGCGGCGACATGACCGATGACCACGGCCTGCTGGCGCGGCTCATCAGGCGCAACCACCACGCGGCCGGCAACCTCGGCGACGCGATCCCGCGACTGCTGCGCGGCGCCGGTTTCGAGTGCACCGAGGTCGCCTCGGAGCGGCACCGCGTTCTCGGGCGATTGAACTACTATCGCGCCACCCGCCCCGCCTAGACCGCCAGTTACGGTTGATGCCATGGCGCCCTACCGCGTGGTTCAGTGGTCCACCGGCAACATCGGAAAGCGAGCCCTCGGCATCCTGCTCGACCGCGACGACTTCGACGTGGTGGGCGTGCACGCCCTGGGGGCGGAGAAGGTGGGGCGCGACGCCGGGGAGCTCGCGGACCGGCCCCCGACCGGCGTCACCGCGACGGACGACGTCGACGCGCTGCTCGACCTGGCGCCGGACTGCGTGAACTACATGCCGCGGGCCATCGACTACGAACTGGTGGAAAGGATGCTGCGCCGCGGCATCAACGTGGTCACGACCGGAGACTTCCTGACCGGCACCCACCACCCGGCCGAACTCCCGGCCCTCGAGGAAGCAGCCCGACGGGGCAACGCGACCTTCCTGGGGACGGGATTCGAGCCGGGCTTCATCAACGTCGTCGCCGGGTTCCTCACCGGCGCGTGCCGACGGGTGCACAGCGTCAAGCTCGTCGAAACGTTGGACTGCACAACCTATCCCATACAGGACGTGTGGAAGGTGCTCGGATTCGGCAAGCCACCCCGTGAGCGGGTGACGCACCTCGACCCGGCGACGCAACGATACGGGCTCGGCTACTTCGAGACGCTGGACATGATCGCCGCCATGCTGGGCACCGAGCTCGACTCCAAGGAGGCATTCGTCGAGCCCGCGGTGCTGACCCGGGACCTGGATCTGGGCTGGGTGAACTACGCCGCGGGGACCGCCGGGGGCCAGCGCCGCACCTATCGCGGCTATCGCGGGGGCCGCCCGGTGGTCGAGCTGGCCATCTGCTGGACCATGAGCGACGACGCGCTGGACCCACAATGGACGGACCCCAAGGGATTCAGCGTGGTGATCGAAGGCGAGCCACGCGTGGACGCGACGATCCGGTTCGGCAAACCCGGCGAGGACGTGATGACCGTGTTGATGGACAGCACGGCCGTCGCGGCGGTCAACGCCATACCGTTCCTGTGCGACGCGCAGCCGGGGGTCATCACGCCGATCGATCTGCCCGTCACCGGATCCCGGGGCGCCCTGCTCTAGCGCTGGTCGAACGCGACGTTCGCGGCGCCGCCGCCGGGTTGCCGCGAATCGGGGGAAGCGTACAGTGGTTGGAGCTTGTTATATCGGCTAAATATTAGCCTAACTACTTCTGAACAGAGGCGAACATGACATCCACCAGGTATGAGGGCGACACCTGGGACCTGGCGTCCAGCGTCGGGGTGACCGCGACGATGGTCGCGGCCGCGCGCGCCGTCGCCACCCGCGCCGACCGTCCGCTGATCAACGACCCGTTCGCCGAGCCGTTGGTGCGGGCCGTGGGCGTCGACCTCCTCACCCGGCTGGCGACCGGCGAGGTGAACCCGGACGAGCTGAACGACGCGCACGACGGCGCGACCGGATCCACCGGCGCGATGTCCCGGATGGCCGACAACATGGCCGTGCGCACGAAGTTCTTCGACGAGTTCTTTCTGGATGCGACGCGTGCGGGCATCAAGCAGGCGGTGATCCTGGCCTCGGGGCTGGATGCCCGCGCCTACCGGCTGGCGTGGCCCGCCGGGACCGTCGTCTACGAGGTAGACCAGCCGCAGGTGATCGACTTCAAGTCGCGCACGCTGGCCGAGCTGGGCGCCGCGCCCACCGCCGACCGGCGCGTGGTGGCCGTCGACCTGCGCGACGACTGGCCAGCCGCCTTGCGCGCCGCCGGATTCGACCCGGCCCAGCCGACCGCCTGGAGCGCCGAGGGCCTGCTGGGCTACCTGCCGCCGGAGGCGCAGGACCGCCTGCTGGACACCATCACCGAACTCAGCGCCCGGGGCAGCCGAGTGGCGGTCGAAAGCGCGCCCAACCCCGAGCCCGGGGACGAGGAGAAACTCAAGGAGCGCATGCAGCACATCTCCGAACGCTGGCGGGCGCACGGTTTCGACCTGGACATGGCGGGGCTCGTCTACTTCGGGGACCGCAACGAGGCCGCCCCCTACCTCGGCGAGCGCGGTTGGTCGCTGAACGGCGCCAGCATCCGGGAGCTGTTCTCGGCCAACGGGCTTCCACCGCTCGAGGACGACGACATCCGCATGGGCGAGATGCTTTACGTAAGCGGCACGCTGGACAAGAAATAGGAGTCTTTGCATGACTATGGAATCGGGACGTACGGAAGGCGACAGCTGGGGACCCGGGTCCAGCGTGGGGGCGACGGCCACCATGGTCGCCGCCTCCCGCGCGGTGGCGTCGCAGGGACCCGACGCGTTACTCGACGATCCGCTGGCCGAACCGCTGGTCCGCGCCGTCGGCCTGGAGCCCTTCATCCGCATCGTCGAAGGACAGGTCGATTTCGAGGACGATCCGCTGTTCAATCGCAAGGCCCGGGCGGAGCAGATCACGGTTCGCACCCGGTTTTTCGACGACTTCTTCACCGGTGCCACCAAAGCTGGTGTGCGGCAGGCGGTGATCCTGGCGTCCGGCCTGGACACCCGCGCTTACCGCTTGCCGTGGCCGGCGGGCACCGTCGTCTACGAGATCGACCAGCCGCAGGTCATCGCGTTCAAGACCGACACGCTGGCCGGGCTCGGCGCCGCCCCGACAGCCGAGCGCCGCGCGATCGCCGTCGACCTGCGCGACGACTGGCCGGCGGCGTTGCGCGACGGCGGATTCGACGTGACGCAGCCCACCGCGTGGAGCGCGGAAGGGCTGCTGCCGTACCTGCCGCCGGAGGCGCAGGACCGGTTGTTCGACAACATCACCGCGCTCAGCGCGCCGGGCAGCCGGGTGGCCACCGAACACGTGCCCGACCCCAACGTCTTCTCCGACGAGCGATTGCAGCGCATCAGCGAACGGTGGCAGCGCTTCGGCTTCAACCTCAACGCGGCCGATCTGTTCTACCGCGGCGAACGCAACGTCGTCGTCGACTACCTGAAAACCCACGGCTGGCGGGTGGAGACCCACCCGGCCCGGGAGTTGTACGCGCAGAACGGCTTTGAATTTCCCGAGGACGAGATGTCGGCTACGTTCGGCGAGTTGAGCTACGTCGCCGCGACGCTGGCGTAGCGGGTTGGCTAAGGTCTCCCCCATGTCACGCGCTCACGACGACGAGTGGGATCTGGCGTCCAGTGTGGGCGCGACCGCGACCATGGTGGCCGCCGGGCGCGCCATGGCGACGAAGGATCCCCGCGGCCTGATCCACGACCCGTTCGCCGAGCCGCTGGTGCGCGCGGTCGCGGTCGACTTCTTCACCAAGATGATGGACGGCGAGCTCGACCTCGACGCGATCGAGAATGCGTCGCAGGTGCGCATGCAGGCGATGGTCGACGGAATGGCCGTGCGCACCAAGTATTTCGACGACTACTTCGTCAACGCGACCGGCGGCGGAATCCGGCAGGTGGTCATCCTCGCATCGGGTTTGGACGCGCGCGCCTACCGGCTGCCGTGGCCGGCCGGCACGGTGGTCTACGAGATCGACCAGCCCCGCGTCATCGAATTCAAGACGGGCACGTTGGCCGGTATCGGCGCCGAACCGACCGCGACGCGGCGCGCCGTGCCGATCGACCTGCGCGCCGACTGGCCGGCCGCCCTGAAGGCGTCCGGCTTCGATCCGACTGCGCCGACCGCCTGGCTGGCCGAGGGTTTGCTGATCTACCTGCCGCCGGAAGCCCAGGACCGGCTGTTCGACAACATCACCGCGCTCAGCGCGCCCGGGAGCACGATCGCCACCGAATTCGTGCCCGGCATCATCGATTTCGATGCCGACAGGGTGCGGGAGATGTCCGGTTCCTTCCGCGACCACGGCGTGGACATCGACATGGCGTCGCTGGTCTACGCCGGCGAACGCAACCACGTCCTGGACTATCTGCGGTCCAAGCGGTGGGACGTCGAGGGCACCACCCGCACGGAACTGTTCCGCCGCCAGGGCATCGAAGCGCCGCCCCCGCAAAACGACGACCCGCTCGGCGAGATCATCTTCATCAGCGGCAATCTCACCGGCTAGCTTTCTAGAACCGCGACGGGCCCGGCCACAGCACGCTGGCGCCGCTCAGCGTCTGCTCGACGTTGTCGAGGACGCCGGTGACCGTGCGGCCCAGCAGGGCGGCCAGCGCGTCCGGCAGCGATGCGGCGGCGGGTTGCGACGAGGCGCGCGGCCGCACCATGTCCAGCAGCGACGAGCCCGGATAACTGACGATGCGGACGTCGCTGTCCTCGTCGAGGCCGGCCAGGACTTTGGCCCGGCGCACGGCGGTGCGGAACCCGCCGAGTTCGTCGACCAGGCCGCGGTCCAGCGCGTCGGCGCCGGTCCAAATCCGTCCCTGCGCAACACGATCGACCGCCTCGGCGGTCAGGTTGCGAGCTTCGGCGACCCGCTGCACGAAGTCGGCGTAGAACAGGTCCGCCTCGGCTTCGC
The DNA here is from genome assembly GCF_001667425.1 of Mycobacterium sp. 852002-51613_SCH5001154. NCBI lineage: Bacteria > Bacillati > Actinomycetota > Actinomycetes > Mycobacteriales > Mycobacteriaceae > Mycobacterium > Mycobacterium sp. 852002-51613_SCH5001154. The sequence goes on from NZ_LZII01000052.1 coordinate 187,940, forward strand.
GATGCGCCTGCTGCTCCGGCGTGAACGGTGCGTCGATCGACCAGGCGTCGGCATTGGCGTTGGTGCGCACGGTATCCGACCCGACGCCCAACCGTTCCAACAGATCGCGGATCACCAGCTTGCCGGTGATCACACCGATCGAACCGGTGACCGTCGCCGGGCTGGCGATGATCGCGTCGGCCCCCATCGAGACGTAGTAACCGCCGGAGGCGGCGACCGCGCCCATCGAGGCGACCACCGGCTTGCCCCGCTTGCGGGCGCGGGTCACTTCGCGCCAGATGCTCTCCGACGCGGTGATCGTGCCGCCGGGGCTGTTCACCCGCAGCACGATCGCGGACACCGAGTCGTCGGCGCCGGCCTCCCGTAGCGCCGCCCCGATGGTGTCGCCGCCGGCGGTGGCCGTGCCCAGCGGCAGGAACTGCGGCCCACCGCGTCCGTCGACGATCATGCCGTCGACCGTGATGACGGCCAGGGTCGGCTTGGGCCGGCGGCCGGGAACCGGTGGCTTGGGTGGGGCCAGCCGGGAGCGGGCCGCACCGGCATAGCGCGTCAAGTACAGCCGCGGCGGGGCGGCGTCATCCGAAACATCCTCAACCCCAACCAGTTCCGCTATGCGGGCGTAGGCTTCGTCGCGAAATCCGATCCGGTCGAGCAGCCCGGCGGCCACGGCGTCGTCACGCAACAGCGGCGCGCGATCGGCCAGCGCGTCGAGCGCGCCGGGGTCGAGCTTGCGCGATTCGGCGATCGCCTGCCACGCCTGCTGCTGCAGGCTTTCCAGCATCCGGGTGACGGCCTCGCGGTGGGCCGTGGTGAAGCCGTGTTCGGTGAAACGGTTTGCCGCCGACTTGTATTGGCCGCGCGCGACGAATTGGGGTTCGATCCCCGCCTTGTCGAACGCGTCGCGCAGGAAGGTGGCGTTGCTCGCGAAGCCGATCAGCCCGACGCTTCCCGACGGCTGCATCCAGACCTCGCCGAACGCCGAAGCCAGGTAGTAGGACAGCGTGCCCGGATAGGTTTCCGCCCAGGCCAGCGACGGCTTGGCGGCGGTGAACGCGGCGATCGCCTCGCGCAGCTCCTGCACCGCCGCCGGTGGTGAGGCCGTAAGTTGCACGCGGGCGATCAGCCCGGCGACCCGCGGATCCTCGGCCGCGCGGTGGATGGCGGCGACGGCGTCGCGCAGCGCCATCGGCCTGCCACCGGTGAAGATCGCGAGCGGGTCGAAACCCGTGGCCTCCGGCGGCGCCGATCGCAGGTCGAGCTCGAGGACACAGCCATTGGGTACGCCGTGGTGGCGGGCGGTATCTACTCGTACGGCCAACGCGCGGACGTCGTCGACCCCGGGCATCGAGGGCAGGAAGGCGAACATGTTTGCAGCGTACCGACACCGCCGCCGTACGGTGGTGGGGTGAGGTTCTCGATCGCCATCCCCCAACTCGACTACGACCGGTTCGACGCCGAAGGGCTGCGCGCTTACCTGCTTCGGGCCGAGGAGCTCGGGTTCGAGGGGGGTTGGGTACTCGAGCAGATCATCGGGGACGCACCGCTGCTGGCACCGCTGGAGCTGCTGGCCTACTGCGCGGCCTGCACCGAGCGGCTGCGCCTGGGGGTCGCCGTGCTGGTGACGTCATTGCACGATCCGCTGCAGCTGGCCTCCTCCGTCACCGCGGTCGACCGGCTCAGCCACGGCCGGCTGGACGTCGGCGTCGGGACGGGCGGCGGCTTCCGCAGGTTCGCCGCGCTCGGCGTCGAAAAGGATACGTACATCTCGTATTTCACCGAGGGCCTCAAGCTGATGAAGGCCGCCTGGTCCGACGAACCCCGGGTTACCTTCCATGGCCGGTTCCGCGACGTCGACGACGTGCCGATCGCGCCCAAGCCGGTACAGCGGCCGCACCCGCCCATCTGGTTCGGCGGCCTGGCCCCGAAGGCCCTGGCCAGGGCGGTGCGGCACGGCGACTCCTTCCTGGGCGCCGGTTCGTCGACCACCCAGGCCTTCGCCGGGGCCGTGACGGTGGTGCGTCGCGAACTCGACGAACAGCGAAAGGACCCAGTGCATTTCACGATCGGCAAGCGCGTCTACCTGATGGTCGACGACGATGCGGCGCGCGCTCGCGAGCGCGTGCTGGCCGGGCTGCGGCGGATTTACGGCAAGATGCCCGGCGTCGAAGACGTTCCGGTGTCGGGCACGCCCGACGACGTGGCCCGCGGGCTGCGCGAGGTGATCGACGCCGGGGCCGAATACCTGCTGCTCAATCCCGTCGGCGTCGATGTTCCAGAGAACCGGGAGCAGATGGAACGCCTTGCCGCGGAAGTCATTCCGCTGCTGGGCTGACTACAGCTCGGTCGCCGAGCCGCCCGCGGCGGTGATCTTCTCGCGGGCGCTGCCGCTGAACTTGTGCGCGGAGACCTCGAGCTTGACGGTCAGCTTGCCGTCGCCGAGGACCTTGACCAACGCGTTTTTGCGGACCGCGCCCTTGGCCACCAGCTCGTCGACACCGATGGAACCGCCCTGGGGGAACAGCCGATTGAGGTCGCCGACGTTGACGACCTCGTATTCGGTGCGGAATCGGTTGCGGAAGCCCTTGAGCTTGGGCAGCCGCATGTGAATCGGCATCTGGCCGCCCTCGAAGGTGGCCGGCACGTTCTTGCGGGCCTTGGTGCCCTTGGTGCCGCGGCCCGCGGTCTTGCCCTTCGAGCCCTCACCGCGACCGACGCGGGTGCGGGCGGTCTTCGACCCGGGCGCGGGCTTCAGGTCGTGCAGCTTGATCGTCATTTCTTCTTCCCTCCGGTCCCTGCGGCTTGCGCCTCGGCCGGCTCCACCTCGACGAGGTGGTTGACCACCGCGATCAGGCCGCGGGTCTGCGGGTTGTCCTCACGGATCACCGAATGGCGAATCCGTCGCAGGCCCAGGGTGCGCAGGCTCTCCCGCTGCTTCCAGCGGGCCCCGATGGTGCTGCGCACCTGGGTGATCTTCAGTTGGCTCATTGCGGTGCCGTTCCCTCACGCGCGGCACTGGCGGCCAGCGCTTCGCTTTCCCGTCGCGCCTTGAGCATTCCGGCCGGGGCGACGTCCTCGATGGGCAGCCCGCGGCGGGCCGCCACCTCCTCGGGACGCTGCAGCAGCTTGAGCGCGGTGACGGTGGCATGCACCACGTTGATCGCGTTGTCGCTGCCCAACGACTTGGCCAGGATGTCGCGCACCCCAGCGCATTCCAGCACCGCACGCGCCGCACCGCCGGCGATCACACCGGTACCCGGGCTGGCCGGACGCAGCAGCACCACGCCGGCTGCGGCTTCACCCTGCACCGGGTGCGTGATGGTGCCACCGATCAGCGGTACACGGAAGAAGCCCTTGCGTGCCTCCTCGACGCCCTTGGCGATGGCGGCCGGAACTTCCTTGGCCTTGCCGTAGCCGACGCCGACCATGCCGTTGCCGTCGCCCACGATGACCAATGCGGTGAAGCTGAAGCGCCTACCACCCTTGACCACCTTGGAGACACGGTTGATGGCGACGACCCGCTCCAGGTAGTTGCTCTTGTCGCCGTCGCGGTCGCGTCCACCGCGGCCGCCGCCATCGCGCCGGCCGCGGCTGTCGCGGTCACCGCGCGAGTCACGGCTGTCCGGGGCGCCCTGCCCGCCGGCCGACTGTTCCGCCATTATGCGGTCCTTCCAGTCTTGTTCGAGGTCTCGATCATCTAGAAACTCAATCCGTTCTCGCGGGCGGCATCGGCCAGCGCCGCAATCCGTCCGGCGTAGGTGTACCCGCCGCGGTCGAACACCACGGTGTCGATGCCGGCGGCCTTGGCGCGCTCGGCGATCAATTGGCCCACCCGCACGCTGCGGGCCTTCTTGTCGCCCTGCAGGCCCCGCACATCGTCCTCGATGGACGACGCGGCGGCCACCGTGGTGCCGTTCTCGTCATTGACCAGCTGCACGTGAATGTGCCGCGCGGACCGGTTGATGACGAGCCGCGGGCGCTCCGGGGTGCCGGCGATCTTCTTGCGAAGCCGGGCGTGCCTACGCAGCCGCGAGACCCGACGAGTTGCGGATACGCTCTGCCCCACCGGCTTTCGCGCGGCGGTGTCAGCTTGTTTTTGCGCCATGACTACTTACCTGTCTTTCCGACCTTGCGGCGGATCTGCTCGCCCTCGTAGCGCACGCCCTTGCCCTTGTACGGGTCGGGACGGCGCAGGCGGCGGATGTTCGCCGAGATCTGACCGACCTTTTGCTTGTCGATGCCGGTAATCGAGAACTTCGTCGGGGACTGGACCGCGAACGTGATGCCCTCGGGCGCCTCGATGACCACGGGATGGCTGTAGCCCAGCGCGAACTCGAGGTTGGCGCCCTTGAGCTGCACGCGGTAACCGACCCCGAAGATCTCCATCTTGGTGGTGTATCCCTCGGTCACGCCGGTGACCAGGTTGGACACCAGGGTGCGCGACAGCCCGTGCAGCGAGCGGTTGCGCCGCTCGTCGTTGGGGCGGGTGACCACGATGGCGCCGTCGTCGTTGCGGGCCACCGTAATCGGTTCGGCGACGGTCAGATTCAGGCTGCCCTTGGGCCCCTTCACCGAGACGTTCTGGCCCTCGATCGTTACGTCGACTCCGGTGGGAACCGGAACCGGCTGCTTACCAATGCGCGACATGTCTACTCCCTCACCACACGTACGCGAGGACTTCGCCGCCCACGCCCTGTCTGGCTGCCTGACGATCGGTCAGCAGGCCCGAGGAGGTCGAGATGATCGCCACACCCAGGCCGCCGAGCACGCGCGGCAGGTTGGTGGATTTCGCGTACACCCGCAGACCGGGCTTGGACACTCGCCGCAGTCCGGCGATGCTGCGCTCCCGGCTCGGTCCGTACTTGAGCTGGACGATCAGCGACTTGCCCACCCGAGCGTCTTCGGTCCGGTAATCGCTGATGTAACCCTCGCTCTTGAGGATCTGGGCGATGTTGGCCTTGATCTTGGAGTGCGGCAACGCCACCTCGTCGTGATACGCCGAATTGGCGTTGCGCAGACGTGTCAAGAAGTCTGCGATCGGATCCGTCATCGTCATCGAGCGCCACTCCTCTTCATCGCTGCGCTCTGCATCGTCGTTGTCGCAGTCATGACAGTGTCTGTCACCTTCCTCGCGGTGGTTCCCGGTCAGGGCCTGTCGCGTGCCTGTTCTGGGTTGGTCTAGGGGTCCTGGCTCTTACCAGCTGCTCTTTTGCACGCCGGGCAGCTCGCCCGCGTGCGCCATCTCGCGCAGGCAGATCCTGCACAGGCCGAATTTGCGGAAGACCGCGCGCGGGCGGCCGCACCTGTTGCAGCGCGTGTAGCCGCGCACCGCGAACTTCGGCTTGCGTGCGGCCTTGTTGACCAGTGCCTTCTTCGCCATCTACTCAGTTCTCCTTGAAGGGAAAGCCGAGGGCCCGCAACAGCGCTCGTCCTTCGTCGTCGGTCGTCGCCGAGGTGACGACGTTGATGTCCATGCCGCGAACCCGGTCGATCTTGTCCACGTCGATCTCGTGGAACACCGACTGCTCGGCCAGCCCGAACGTGTAGTTGCCCACACCGTCGAACTGCTTGGGCGAAAGCCCGCGGAAGTCACGGATACGGGGCAACGCGATCGAGGTGAGGCGGTCCAGGAACTCCCACATGCGGTCTCCGCGCAGGGTGACGCGGGCGCCGATCGGCATGCCCTCGCGCAGCTTGAACTGCGCGATGGACTTGCGCGCCCTGCGAATCTCGGGCTTTTGCCCGGTGATCAGCGCAAGGTCGTTGACCGCGCCGTTGATCAGCTTCGCGTCCCGCGCCGCATCGCCAACGCCCATGTTGACAACAACTTTCGTCACGGTCGGGATCTGCATGACGTTCCCGTAACCGAACTGCTGCTGAAGCGAATCGCGAATCTCGCTGCGGTAGCGCTCTTTCAGGCGGGGTTGAACTTTCTCTGCGGTGGTCATCAGATGTCCTTGCCGTTGCGCTTGGAGATACGAACCCGCTTGCCGGTCTCCTCGTCGACCCGGTAGCCGACGCGGGTGGGCTTACCGTCGGAGTCGACCACCATCACGTTGGAGGCATCGATCGGCGCCTCCTGGGTGACGATTCCACCCGACTGGGCTCCGCGCTGGTTGCTCGAAACCGCGGTGTGCTTCTTGATCGAGTTGACTCCCTGGACCAGGACCCGGTTGCGCTCCGGGTAAACCTTGAGCACCTTGCCTTTGGCGCCCTTGTCCTTGCCGGCGATGACCAGGACGGTGTCGTCCTTCTTGATTTTCACTACAACACCTCCGGGGCCAGCGAAATGATCTTCATGAACCGCTTCTCACGCAGCTCGCGGCCGACAGGGCCGAAGATGCGCGTGCCGCGCGGGTCGTTGTCGGGCTTGATGATCACCGCGGCGTTCTCGTCGAACTTGATGTAGCTGCCGTCCGGGCGGCGGCGCTCCTTGACGGTGCGCACCACGACGGCCTTGACCACATCCCCGCGCTTGACATTGCCGCCGGGAATGGCGTCCTTGACGGTGGCGACGATGACGTCCCCGATGCCGGCGTAGCGTCGCGACGAACCGCCGAGCACCCGGATGCACAAGATCTCCTTGGCGCCGGTGTTGTCGGCGACCTTCAGCCGCGATTCCTGCTGAATCACTCGATCTCCTGACCTGGTTGCGTGTGCACGGCAGGAGGCAAGCCACAGCCCACCGAATAACCTGACATGCGCGGTCTTTGTCACCGAAGGGCACGCGGGGCCGATTCGCACCGGCCGAGGTCTGCCCAAGGCAACCCCTAGAGTCTAGGTGACGACCAGCTCAGAGCCAAATTCGCGGCCGAGGCGGCTTTGGGGCGGGCTCAAGGAGCCGTTCCCCCGATTCTCCGGATATCTGCGAGGTGGTGCACGCCTTCGTGCATCGCCTGGCGCACGAACCAGCGGGCGGTGCGCTGTTCGCCCGGCAACCGGGTCGCGGTGCGGTCCCAGTCGTGGTCTTTGACGCGCGCGACCTCGTCGCGGAAGCCCGCCACGGCGGCGGCGAGCTCGACGAGCGTGGCCTCGATGTCGCAATCGTTGTACCGGAAGCGGCGGGCCCGCAGATCGTTGAACATGGGCTCGCACGCGGGCTCGTGCTCGGTGCGGACGCGGTGCAGCCGGATGGTGAAGGAGACGTAGACGTCGCGCAGATGACAGAGGTATTCGGCGACCGACCACACTTCGGGGCTGGGCCGTGACCGCCGCGCCCCGGGCGGGATCACGGAGATCGCCTCCCGAACCGCGTCCGGCAGACCGGCGATCACACCGACCGCGTCGTCGGTCCGAGTGTCCGCGTAACTCATTCCACAATCAGCGCAGGCGTGATCTTCGGCCGCCAGTGGGGGCAGGGACGCGGGCATCTCCAAATCCTCCCCCTAGCTCGGTGGCGGCCGGTTCGCGACCACCCGCCGGGCTGCAGCGCATCCCCGGACTCAGCCGTCGATGTGCATCGGCGGGTCGGCGAAGGCGGGATCCGACGGGTGCTGGTCGGGCCCCATCGACTCGCAGTGCCCGTCGGGCACCAGGTAGGAACTGGCGCCGTTGGGAATCAAGCGGGGAACGGCCACGCAACGTTGCCAGGTGCCGTCGGGCTGGACCGGCCCGTCGCACTTACTGAGGACGTTTCCTCCGTACTGGCAGCCCGCGCTGGCCGGCGGCGCCGAGGCGATCAGCTCCGCGGCCAGGAGCAGGCTCGCGAATCCTCCGACGATGCCGCGCTTCATGCTTGCCTCCCGTCACCAGCCCAGCCGGCAAGTACTGACGCTACCGCTTGGGTAAGTGGCATTGGCTGCCTTTGAGGTCTCGATTCGCGTGCCAGGCGAGTGGCGCCCGTTCGCGGTCGTATAACCCCTTGACCGGCCGTCAAAACGGCGGTGGTTCGTCGTCGGGCGGCGGTGCGGGTCCGGCGCGTTGTGCTCGGCGGGCTTGGTGGTTGTTGCGGCGTTCGGTGGCTACCCGGGAGGCGCGGTCTTGGGCGCGGGTGCGGCGGCGTTTGGGCATCATCGCGGTGCGCTGGGCGCAGTAGTCGTCGAACGGTGGGTCGACCTCGGCTGCAGGCGCACCGCCGACCGATCGGCACAGGCTGGGGAACAGCAGCGCGCTGCCCGGGGTGGTGACGTAGGTGCGCCCGGCCGGGGAGGTCAGGATCAGCGTCGCGTCGGGCAGCTGCTTTTCCTGCCACCCCCAGAAGGTTTTCACCAAATGATGGGTGCGGCAATAACATTTGAGGTTGGAGGCGTGCGTGGGCCCGCCGGCGCTGTAGGGGATGGTGTGGTCGATGTCGCAGGCCACCGCCGGGCAATCACAGCCCGGCCAGCGGCAGGTCAAATCCCGGCACCGCACGAAATCGGCCAACGCTTGGGAGGGCACGTAGCCCTTCTCGGGAGGTGCGTCGCCGGGGTGGACCAGCGGCACCAGCTTGGCCGCGGCGGCCAACTCGGCGATCAGCTCGGGCGGGATCAGTCCTTCGGCGCCCAGCTGGCAGCCCGGCGCCTCACGAGTGCCGTCGATGGTGGCTTGCTCGGCGATGACGTGAATCACCACCGGCCCCGCCGGTG